>NZ_WTLH01000009.1 GCF_011421595.1 Streptomyces sp. YIM 98790
TGTAGTTCCGGGGCACCTGCGCGTCCGGGCGGCGCAGGTACAGCGGCAGCGGCGGCGGCAGCCCGGCACCGGCGGCCAGCCGTTCGGCGGCGAGCGCGGCCAGCGCGGCGGCGGAGGCGTGCAGCGGACGGCCGTCGCCCAGCAGGCCGGTGAACGTGCCGGCGTAGAGCAGCGCGCCCGCGCCCACCGCCGGCACCCCGGCCACCCGGTCGGCGATGTCCTGCGGGCGGTCCACGGCGGGCTGCCCGTCGCGGGTGCGGGCGTCGGTGTAGCGCGCCCAGTACACCTCCTTGCGCCGGGCGTCGGTGGCGACCAGGAACGGCTCGTCGAGCCCGGTGGCGTAGGCGATGCCGTCCAGGGTGCACAGGCCGTGCACCGGCAGCTCACGGGCGGCGCCGATGGCCTGCGCGGTGGCCAGGCCGACCCGCAGGCCGGTGTAGGGGCCGGGACCGGTGCCGACCACGACGGCGGTCACCGCGTCCAGGGAGCGGCCGGCCTCGCGCAGCACCCGGTCGATGCCGGGCAGCAGCAGCTCGCCGTGACGGCGGGCGTCCACGGGGTCGGCGGCGGCGAGCACCCGCTCCCCGTCGTGCAGGGCCACGGTGACGGCGGGGGTCGCGGTGTCCAGAGCGAGCAGTAGCACGCCGCAAGCCTAATTCTTTCCGGGGACCCGGTGACGCGGCCGCGGAATGTCCGGGACCCGGCGCCCGGTGCGACCGGGCGGGCCGGGGCGGAGGAACGCGGGGGCCGCGGCGGGGGGACGTGCCGCGGGCGGAGGCGGGGCGGGGCGGCTGCTACCGTCGGTTCCGGCGATCTTCCGCAGGCGGCACAGAAGAAGGCAGGACATCGTGGCGCGTGGAACTTCCGGCTCCCCCGGGGTCTTTGTGACCGTGCTGACCGCGCTGGCGCTCGCCGTGGTGGGCTTCTTCGCATACCAGGCGTCGGCCGCGCCCGACCGGCCGCAGGGGGCCCCGGCCGCGTCCGGCGGCAGCGGCGGCGGGCAGGCCGCGGAGGGCAGCGGGGAGAACGGGGAGAGCGGGGACACGGGTGCGGCGGAGGGCACCGGTGGCAGCGGGAGCGGAGCGGACGGCGAGCAGGCCGCGGTGGCGCCGCTGCCCGCCGACTCCGGCGCGGGCCGCCGGGTCGTCTACTCGCTGGCCGAACGGCGGGTCTGGCTGGTCGACGCCGCCGAGGACGGGCTGGGCGACCGGATACTGCACACCTACCCGGTCTTCCACAGCTCCGTGGACCCCGAGCCCGGCACCTACGAGGTCAGCAACCGCTACGCCGCCCTCAACGGCTCGGACGGCGTGCCGATCGAGAACGTGGTGGTCTTCGACACCTCGGACGACGGGGTCGTGTTCGGCTTCAGCACGGCCACGGACGGCTCGGTGCCCGACCCGGAGTCGCCCCAGCGCACCGGAGGCATCCGGCAGTCGGCCGAGGACGGCACCCGGATGTGGCGGTTCGCCACCGTCGGCGTACCGGTCGTCGTGGTCCGCTGACCGGCGGGCGGCCGGCCACCGCCTGCGGCCCGGCGGTGCCGCCGGGCCGCTAGCCCAGGCGGTCGGGTACCAGGCTGCTGAGGTCCTGGTCCGCCCAGCGCTCCCCGACGCCGACCAGGGTCACCGTCCGCACCTCGGGCTCGTCCCCGGCCGCGGTCCCGTTCCCGTTCCCGTTCACCGCTCCGGCGGCGATGCCGGGCTCCGGGCCGTCGGCGCCGCCCAGGGGGCGGTGGATGGCCACGTGCAGCCGGTCCTCGGAGAGCTCCTCGACCCGGCCCTCGCCCCACTCCACCACGACCACCGACTCCGGCAGCGAGACGTCCAGGTCCAGGTCCTCCATCTCCTCCAGGCCGCCGTGCAGCCGGTAGGCGTCCACATGGACCAGGGGCGGGCCGTCGCCCAGCGGCGGATGCACCCGCGCGATCACGAAGGTCGGCGAGGTCACCGCGCCGCGCACGCCCAGCCCCTCGCCGATGCCCCGGGTGAGGGTGGTCTTGCCCGCGCCCAGCTCACCGGTGAGCAGCACCAGGTCTCCGGGGCGCAGCAGGGCCGCCAGCGCGCGCCCGAGCCGCCGCATCTCCTCCGGACCGTCCACCGGGATCCGTGCGCCGGCCGTGGCGCCCTCGGCATCCCTCAAGACCTCGTTCATGGTTCTGGATGCTACGCGCCGGAGCGCACAGAATCAGATGCATTGACCACGTTTCTCCCCGGCCCGGCACCGGAATCCGCGCCCCGGCCCGCTCCGGGCGCCGCCGCGGGCTCCTCCCCCGGGCGGTCCGCGCCCCGGTACTCCCGGGGGACCCGGGCGCCGATCCGGGTGACGATCTCGTAGCCGATCGTCCCGCAGGCCCGGGCCCAGTCCTCGGCGGTGGGCTCGCCGCCGTCACCGGGCCCGAACAGCACCGCCTCGTCGCCCGCCCCGGCCGTGTCCCCGCCGAGATCCACCACGAACTGGTCCATGGCCACCCGCCCCGCCACGGTGCGCCACTTGCCCGCCACCAGCACCGGGCCGGTACCGGAGGCGTGGCGCGGAATGCCGTCCGCGTAACCGGCGGGCACCAGGGCGAGGGTGGTCGGGCCGGGGGTGAGGTAGTGGTGGCCGTAGGAGACGCCGTGGCCGCCGGGCACCCGCTTGACGGAGGCGAGCGCGGCCCGCAGCGTCATGGCCGGGCGCAGCCCGAAGTCCTGCGGCAGACCCACCTCGGGCGAGGGCGACAGCCCGTAGACCGCGATGCCGGGGCGGACCAGGTCGTAGTGCGACTCCGGCAGGGTCAGGGTGGCCGGGGAGTTGGCCATGTGCCGCACCTCCGGGCGGAGCCCGGCCCGCTCGGCGTGCTCCAGCGCGTCCGCGAAGGCCCGCTGCTGGGCCGTGATGGACGGATGGCCCGGCTCGTCGGCGCAGGCGAAGTGCGACCACAGGCCGGTGACGCGGACCGCGCCGTCGGCCTCGGCGGCCCGGGCGGCGGCGACCAGCGCGGGCCAGTCCTCCGGCGGGCAGCCGTTGCGGCCCAGGCCGGTGTCGGCCTTGAGCTGGACGCGGGCGGTCCGGCCGGCGGCCCGGGCGGCGGCGGCCGCCCGGTCCAGCGCCCAGCCGGCGCCGACCGAGATATCCACGCCCGCCTCCACGGTCTCCCGCCACGGGGCGCCCGGCGTCCACAGCCAGCACAGCACCGGGCCGGTGTCCCCGGCCGCGCGCAGGGCGAGGGCCTCCTCGGGGGTGGCGGTGCCCAGCCATGCCGCGCCCGCCGCACGGGCGGCACGGGCGCAGGGCAGCAGGCCGTGGCCGTAGGCGTCGGCCTTGACGACGGCCATCACACCGGCGCGGTTGCGTGCGGCCAGACCGTGCAGCGCACGGATGTTGGACCGCACCGCGTCAAGGTCGATCTCGGCCCGCACCCGCGGAAGACCGTCCGGAAAGGAGGTTGACTGCTCGCTCATCCTCCCCAGTCTCTCAGCCCTCGGACCCGGCCACGCTCCCGCACCGCCGCGGCGGCGGCCGGGCGGGGCACCCGGGCGGCGTTCCGCCGCTGTCCCGCGGCCCCGCCCGGTGGCGGCGGGACGGGGACGGGGACGGCTAGGACGGCCCCGGTGCGCGGAGCCGGTGCCAGGCGGCGGGCAGCGCCCCGGCCACCTCGGAGGCGGTGTACGGAGGCGTCAGGGTGCGGGCGGCCAGGCCGTGCAGATAGGCACCGGCCGCCGCCGCGTCGCCCGGTGCCAGCCCCGCCGCCAGCAGGGAGCCGATCAGCCCCGCCAGGACGTCGCCGCTGCCCGCCGTGGCCAGCCAGCCGGTGCCGGTCGGGTTGACGTACACCGGGCCCCGCGGCCCGGCGATCAGCGTCGTCGATCCCTTCAGCAGCACCGTGGCACCGGTACGGCGGACCAGTTCCCGCACCGACGCCAGCCGCCGCGCCTCCACCGTGGCGCGCTCACTGCCCAGCAGCGCCGCCGCCTCCCCCGCGTGCGGGGTGAGCACCAGCGGTGCGGAGCGCCCGCCCGGCGGCAGGGCCTCGTCGAGCAGCCGCAGCCCGTCCGCGTCCACCACCGCCGGGACGTCCGCCCTCAGGGCGTGGGCCAGCCGCTCACGCGCCTCCGCGGCGTCGCCCAGGCCCGGGCCCGCCACCCATGCCTGCACCCGGCCGCGTCCGATGAGCGTCTCGGGATACCGGGCGAGCACCGCCTCGCCGGGCGGGCCCACATAGCGGACCGCCCCGGCGCCGCCGCGCAGCGCGCCCGCCACCGCCAGCACCGCGGCGCCCGGGTAGCGCCCGGAGCCGGCCGCCACTCCCACCACACCCCGCCGGTACTTGTCGCTCTCCGCCGTGGGCACCGGCAGCAGCGCGGCCACGTCCCGGTGCTGGAGCGCCACCACGTCGGGCTGCGCGCCGAGCCGGTCCAGCTCCGGGCCCAGTCCGATGTCCACCGGGCGCAGCACCCCGGCATACTCGCGGCCCGGGTCGATCAGCAGGCCCGGCTTGTGGGTGCCGAAGGTGACCGTGACATCGGCGCGCACGGCGGCGCCGGGCACCTCCCCGGTGTCCGGGTCCACACCGCTGGGCAGGTCCACCGCCACCACGGCGGCCCGGCCCGCCCCGGCCAGCCCGGCCAGTTCGGCTGCGGCCGGCCGCAGCCCGCCCCGGCCCCCGATGCCGACGATGCCGTCCAGCACCAGGTCGGCGCGGCGCAGTACCGGCCCGCCCTGTCCGGCCGGGACCGCCCGGCCGCCGCGGCGCAGCAGTGCNGGTGCAGCAGCACCGCGGTCACCCCGGCGCCCCGGCCGGCCAGCCGTGCCCCGGCGTACAGCGCGTCGCCGCCGTTGTCGCCGCTGCCGGCCAGCAGCGCCACCCGGGCGCCGTAGACCCGCCCGCCGCTCCGGGCGCCGAGCACCTCGGCGCAGACGGCGGCCAGCCCGGCCGCCGCGCGCCGCATCAGCGTGCCGTCGGGCAGCCGCGCCATCAGCGCCCGCTCCGCGCTCCGCACGGTCGCCACGTGATAACCGCTCCGCATGCCTCGCCTCTCCGCCGCGTGACGGGTCCGGACCGCCGTGCCCGCTCTGCCGCTCTGCCCGCTCTGCCCGCTCTGCCCGCTGTGCCGAATGATCCTCCCCGGCCCGGCCTCCCGGCGGCAATTCCCGGCGCGCGCCACGGCGGCCGGCCGCCGGATGCCGGGCGGCGGCCGATGCCGCCGGCCGCCTCGCGGCCTCAGGATTCGGCTATCACGACCGCGGAGGCGATGCCGGCGTCATGGCTGAGGGAGAGGTGCCAGGTGCGCACCCCGAGCTGGTCGGCCCGGGCCAGCACCGTGCCGGCGACCCGCAGCCGGGGCTGCCCGTTGGGCTCGGTGAACACCTCGGCGTCCGTCCAGCGCAGCCCCGGCGGCGCGCCCAGCGCCTTGGCCAGCGCCTCCTTGGCCGCGAACCGCGCCGCCAGGGACGCGACACCGCGCCGCTCACCGCTGGGCAGCCACAGCTCGCTCGCCAGGAACAGCCGGTCCGCGAGCTGCGGCGTGCGCTCCAGGGCGGCGGCGAAGCGGTCGATCTCCGCCACGTCGATGCCCACCCCGACGATCACGCCGGCACCACATCGCAGCGGATTTCGTCCCCCGCCCGGCGGACCACGGCGACCTCGCCCTCGGCCGGCTCCACGACCTCCCACACCGGCAGCCCGTCCAGCAGCGCCCGGTCGGTGACCAGATACGCCTCGCCCTGCCCCAGGCCGACGGCCAGCCTCCGGCCCGCGCCCCGCCGCACCGCGACCACCGCGTCCGGCTCGTCGGCGTGCAGCGCGGCCAGGGCGAACTCGCCCCGCAGCCGCCCGGCGACCTGCCGCATGGCCTCGCCCAGTTCGCCGCTGGAGGAGAACGCCTCGGCCAGCAGGTGCGCCACCACCTCGGTGTCGGTCTGGGAGGCCAGCCGGTGGCCGCGGCCGGTCACCTCGGCGCGCAGCGCCTCGGCGTTGTCCAGGGTGCCGCCCTGCACCACCGCCACCCGCCCGGCCTCGTCCAGCTGCGGATGGGCGTTGGTCTCGGAGGGCGCGCCGCGCGTGGCCCGCCGGATGTGGGCCACCCCGGTGCCGCAGCTCGGCAGCGGGCGGCGCTCCAGCAGGGCCAGCAGGTCGGCGAGTTTGCCGGCCGTCTTGGCGGCGGCCAGGCCGCCGTCGGCGAGCAGCGCCACGCCCACCGAGTCGTCGTTCCCCGGTCCGGTCCGCTCCAGTGCGCGCAGTTGGCCCAGCAGCACTTCGAGCGCGGACTGGCCCCCGACGTATCCGACAATGCCGCTCACGGGGTCAGACTACGGGATGCCACCCGTCCCGCACGGGCCGCTGCGGCCCCGTCCCGGCGCGGGGAAGCCCGGGTGGGAGGATGGCTGCGTGTCGGACTACATCCAGCCGGAGACACGGGCCGCCCGCCCCGCCCGGCCGGCGGCCCCGGCGGACGACGGCATGCCCGGCCTCCCCGCCGGACGCAACGGCCGCCCGGCCCGCGGCGACGCCAGCCCGTATCTGGACCTCAGCCGCGCCGAGTGGAGCGCGCTGCGCGAACGCACGCCGCTCCCGCTCACCGCCGAGGAACTGGAACGGCTGCGCGGCCTGGGCGACGTCATCGACCTGGACGAGGTCCGCGAGGTGTATCTGCCGCTCTCCCGGCTGCTCAACCTCCACGTCGGCGCGGCGCACGGACTGCGCGACGCGCTGCGCACCTTCCTCGGCTCCCCGGGCGACCAGGCGCCGCGCACCACGCCCTTCGTGATCGGCGTGGCCGGCAGCGTGGCGGTCGGCAAGTCCACCGTCTCCCGGCTGCTCAAGGAGCTGCTGGCCCGGTGGCCCGAGCACCCCCGGGTGGAGCTGGTCACCACCGACGGCTTCCTGCTGCCCAACGCCGAACTGCGGCGGCGCGGCCTGATGGCCCGCAAGGGCTTCCCCGAGTCCTACGACCGGCGTGCGCTGGTCCGCTTCGTGGCCGACGTCAAGGCCGGCCGGGAGACGGTGGAGGCCCCCGTCTACTCCCACCTCGTCTACGACATCGTGCCCGGCGAGCGGCTGACCGTGCGCCGCCCGGACATCCTCGTCGTCGAGGGGCTGAACGTGCTGCAGCCCGCGCTGCCCGGCACCGACGGCCGGACCCGGGTGTCGGTGGCGGACTTCTTCGACTTCTCCGTCTACGTGGACGCCCGGCCGGCCGACATCCGGCGCTGGTACCTGGAACGCTTCCGGAAGCTGCGCCGCACCGCCTTCCAGGACCCGTCCTCCTACTTCCGCCGCTACACCCAGGTCTCCGAGGAGGAGGCCCTGGCCTACGCCCGCAACATCTGGCAGACCATCAACGAGCCCAATCTGGTGGAGAACATCGTGCCGACCCGCGGCCGGGCCACCCTGATACTGCGCAAGGGGTCCGATCACCGGGTGCAGCGGCTCTCCCTGCGGAAGCTCTAGCACCCCCGGCGCGGCGGCGGCCGGCACCGGCCGCCGCGCTAGCCGTTGCCGACCGGGGCGACGGCCAGAGCGGTGCGGACCACGCCGGCCAGTTCCTCCGCCACCCGCTGCGCCTGCTCCGCGGTCGCGGCCTCCACCATCACCCGCACCAGCGGCTCGGTGCCGGAGGGCCGCAGCAGCACCCGGCCGGTGGTGCCCAGCTCCCGCTCGGCCCCGGCCACCGCCGCGGCCAGTTCGGCGCTCTCCGCGACCCGGCCCTTGTCCACCCCGGGCACATTGATCAGCACCTGCGGCAGCCGCGTCACCACGCCCGCCAGCTCGGCCAGCGGCCGCCCGGTGGCCGCCACCCGGGAGGCCAGCAGCAGCCCGGTCAGCGTGCCGTCCCCGGTGGTGGCGTGGTCCAGGGCGACCACGTGCCCGGACTGCTCCCCGCCCAGCGAGTAGCCGCCGCGCTTCATCTCCTCCAGCACATAGCGGTCCCCGACCGCGGTCTCGCGCAGCAGCAGGCCCTCCCGCTCCAGCGCCAGCTTCAGGCCCAGATTGGACATCACGGTGGCCACCAGGGTGTTCCGCCGCAGCGCCCCGGCCTCCCGCATGGCCAGCGCCAGCACGGCCATGATCTGGTCGCCGTCCACGTCCCGGCCGGCGGCGTCCGCGGCCAGGCAGCGGTCGGCGTCGCCGTCCACCGCCACGCCCAGGTCGGCACCGTGCTCGGTCACGGCCGCGCGCAGCGCGTCCAGGTGGGTGGAGCCGCAGCCGTCGTTGATGTTCAGCCCGTCCGGGTCGGTGCCGATGGCCACCACCTCGGCCCCGGCCCGGGCGAACGCCTCCGGCGCCACCCGTGAGGCCGCGCCGTGCGCCGCGTCCACCACGACCTTGAGCCCGTCCAGCCGGGCGGGCAGCGCGGACAGCAGGTGCCCGATGTAGTCCTCGGCGCCGCCCGCGTGGTCGGTGATCCGGCCGACCGCCGCGCCCACCGGGCGGTCCCAGGGCTTGCCCTCGGCGGCCTCCCGGTACGCGGCCTCGATGCGGTCCTCCAGCTCGTCGGCCAGCTTCTGCCCGCCGCGGGCGAAGAACTTGATGCCGTTGTCGGGCATGGGGTTGTGGCTGGCGGACAGCATCACGCCGAAGTCCGCGCCGAGCGAACCGGTGAGATACGCCACCGCGGGGGTGGGCAGCACGCCGACCCGGCGCACGTCCACGCCCGCCCCGGCCAGCCCGGCCACCACGGCGGCCTCCAGGAACTCCCCGGACGCACGCGGGTCACGGCCCACCACGGCCACCGGCCGCCGGGCCTCGCCGCCGGCCGCCTCCTGCGCGTCCGTGAGCACGCGGGCCGCCGCCTCCGACAGCCCGAGCGCCAGCTCGGCGGTCAGCTCCACATTGGCGACGCCGCGTACCCCGTCCGTGCCGAAGAGTCGTCCCACTGTCGTTCCTCCGAGTCTTTTCCGCCGGCGGGCCCCGCCCGGACAACCCTATCCGGCGGCTTCACCTGCTCGTCACGTTGCGCCGCCACCAGCCTCGCCCGTGCTATGGGGTTCCGGGCCCGCGGCACGCCGGGCGCACACGACGGCGCCCCGCCGGCACGGGGTGCCGGCGGGGCGCCGAACAAGCGGTGCGGATCGGGCGGATCAGCGCTTGCTGTACTGGGTGCCCTTGCGGGCCTTCTTCAGACCGGCCTTCTTCCGCTCGACCGCACGGGCGTCACGGGTCAGGAAGCCGGCCTTCTTCAGCGGACCGCGGTGGTTGTCGACGTCGGCCTCGTTCAGCGCACGGGCCACGCCGAGCCGCAGGGCGCCGGCCTGGCCGGAGGTGCCGCCGCCGGTGATGCGGGCGACGACGTCGTAGCGGTCGTCCAGCTCCAGGACCTTGAACGGCTCGTTGACCTCCTGCTGGTGCACCTTGTTGGGGAAGTACACCTCCAGCGGACGGCCGTTGATCTTCCACTTGCCGGAGCCCGGCACGATGCGGACGCGGGCCACGGCGCTCTTGCGGCGGCCGGTGCCGGCACCGGGCTGGGCCTCGCCGAAGCGGGAGGCCAGGGACTCGGAGCTGAGCTCCTCCACCGGAGCGGACTCGGAGGTGTACTCCTGGACCTCGGGCTCGTCGGTGTCGATCTGCGCGTCGAACTCAGTGGTGTCGGCCACGGTTGACTCTCCTCGGATTCCTTCTGTCAGTGGTGGCCGGACTACTGCGCGACCTGGGTGATCTCGAACGGCACGGGCTTCTGGGCGCCGTGCGGGTGCTCGGTGCCCGCGTAGACCTTCAGCTTCTTCAGCATCTGACGGCCGAGGGTGTTCTTGGGCAGCATGCCCCGGACGGCCTTCTCCACGGCCTTCTCCGGGTTCTTGGCGAGCAGGTCGTCGTAGCGGACGGAACGCAGACCGCCGGGGTAGCCGGAGTGGCGGTAGGCCAGCTTCTGGGTCCGCTTGTTGCCGGAGAGGTGCACCTTGTCGGCGTTGATGATGATGACGAAGTCACCGGTGTCGACGTGGGGCGCGTAAACCGGCTTGTGCTTCCCCCGGAGCAGGGTCGCGGCCTGGGACGCCAGGCGGCCGAGCACCACGTCCTGGGCGTCGATGACGTGCCACTGACGCTCAACGTCGCCGGGCTTGGGGCTGTACGTACGCACGGTCGTAGCCTTCGCTAGTGGTGAGTGATTCCTTACAGAAGGATCACGCGGGAGTCGGCAGCGCAGGCCAGACCTCGGTGACGCGAGCCGGGGACTGACCGCTGCGATCGCGCGGTCTCCGCGTAAGGCCCCTCACGTGAGATCGAGCAAGCCATACGCATATCGACCAGTCAGGGTACCTGCCCCGGGCAGGGCCGGTCAAAACGGCCGGGCGCCGGGCGCGCAGCATCGTGTCACGTACGGGGCCGCCGGGGGTGAGGGTGCGACCGGACGGTGGCGGCGGTGCGGGGATTGTGACCATCCGGGTGCGGCCCGGACAAACGGTTTTCCCTAAGATGCGTCGCATGAGTTACGGGCAGTGGGGGAACGGCGGGCAGCAGCAGTACCCGCAGTGGCACAGCGGCCCGCCCGCCGCATCGGAGCCGCCGGGCGGCACCCCGGACTGGGGCGCCCTGGCCGAGGAGGCGGCACGGGCCCGCCGGCGCCGGCGCTGGCTGCTGACCGGCGGCGGCGCACTGGCCGCGCTGGCCATCGGCACCGGGGTCGCGCTGGCCATCGTCGGCCAGGGCGGCGGCGGGAACGGCTCCGACCGCAGCGCCTCCGAGCTGCCCAGCACGGACGACCTGCCGGCCGAGACCACCCACCCCGAACCGTCCTTCCAGGAGACCTCGCTGCCGCCGATCCCCCAGCCGGTGGAGTTCATCAGCGACGCCGACAAGGATCTGGCGCCCTTCACCGAAGAGGGCTTCTACGCCGGGGACACCATGACCGTGGACGGCCGGGAGTACGCCAAGCGGGCCGCGCAGACGTCCCTGGACTGCACCGAGGCCGCCAGCCCGGAGCTGACCTCGGTGCTGACCGGGAACGGCTGCCTGACCATGCTGCGCGCCACCTACACGGCCGACGGCGTGGCGGTGACCATCGGGGTGGCCCAGTTCCCGGGAGAGGCCGAGGCCAAGGCGGCCAAGGAAGCGGCCGGCGAGATCGGCGGCGCCGCCCATCTGCTCCCGCTGACCGGCGGTGACGCCCCCGAGTTCTGCCAGCGCGGCGGCTGCCGGGTCACCCGCAACCAGATCGGCCGCTACGTCTATCTCACCATCGCGGGCAACTCCGACGGCACCCCGGACAGCGGCGAGGAGACCCCGTCCCGGCAGGCCTCCCGGGACGGCAACACCCACGCCCACGCCCGGATCGTGCAGCGCGGGGAGAGCCAGGCCTCCGCCTCCGCCGAGGCCCTGGTGGAGGAGCGCAACCGCCGCAGCAGCAGCACGGACTGACCCGCACCGGCTCCCCGCACCGGCACCCGCACCGGCCGGTCCGTGCGTCAGCCCGCGCCGGCCGGGTCCCGGCCGGGCAGCGCGCGCAGCGTGCGGGCGGCGGCGGCCCGGGCGGCGAGCCGGTCGTCCGGCGGGTAGCCGACCTCCTCCAGGGTCAGGCCGTGCGGGCGCACCACCCGCACCGCCGAGTCCCGCACCCGGGCGGCCAGCACCTCCGCCGCCCACTCCGGCGGCCGGTGCCCGTCCCCGACGAACAGCAGCGCCCCGACCAGCGAGCGCACCATGTTGTGGCAGAAGGCGTCCGCCCGCACCGTGCCCTCCAGCACCCCGTCCGGCCGGCGCTCCCAGCGCAGCAGCTGCACCGCGCGGATGGTGGTGGCGCCCTCCCGCTTCCGGCAGAAGGCGGCGAAGTCGTGCTCCCCGAGCAGCAGCTGCGAGGCGGCGTTCATGGCCTCCACGTCCAGCGGCCGGTCGTGCCAGAGCACGAAGCGGCGGCGCAGCGGATCGACGCCGGCCGGGTGGTCGCTCACCCGGTAGACATAGCGCCGCCAGACCGCTGAGAAACGAGCGTCGAAGTGCGGCGGCGCCTCGCCGACCCGCCACACCCGGATGTCCTGCGGCAGGCGCCCGGCCAGCCGGCGCAGCAGCTTGTCCCGCTGCTCCGCCCAGAGCCAGTCCGGCAGGTCCACATGGGCCACCTGCCCGCGGGCGTGCACCCCGGCGTCCGTCCGCCCGGCCACGGTCAGCTCGAAGCCGTGCGCGGAGCGGGTGACGATGCGCAGCGCGTCCTCCAGCTCCTGCTGCACGGTGCGCTGCCCCTCGCGCTGCCGGGCCCAGCCCCGGAAGTCCGTGCCGTCGTAGGACAGGTCCAGCCGCACCCGCACCACCCCGGGTGGCAGCGCGTCACTCATCGGCGCCCCTCATCAGCTCACTGGCCCAGTCGCCGGCGGGCCGCCCCCCATGCGGCACGGGCCCGCTCCGGTGCGGGAGCGGACCCGTGCGCGGGAACGGCCGGATGCCGTCAGGCTTCCTTCTGCTCCTCGCCGGACTCGCCGGCCTCGGCACCCTCGGCGTCCTTCTTGGTGAGGTCGGCCTTGGCGGCCTCGGCACCCTCGGCGTCCTTCTTGCTGAGATCGGCCTTGGCGGCCTCGGCACCCTCGGCGTCCTTCTCCTTGACCGCCCGCTGGGTGGCGGCCTCGGCCTCGCCGACCGCCTCCTGCTGCACGGTCAGGGCCTCCACCAGCTCGATGACCGCCATCGGGGCGTTGTCGCCGCGACGCGGGCCGATCTTGGTGATCCGGGTGTAGCCGCCCGGGCGGTTGGCGAACTTCGGGCCGATCTCGGTGAAGAGCGTGTGCACCACGCTCTTGTCCCGGATGGTCCGCAGCACCAGACGGCGGTTGTGCAGGTCGCCCTTCTTGGCCTTGGTGATCAGCCGCTCCGCGACCGGGCGCAGCCGGCGCGCCTTGGCCACGGTGGTGGTGATCCGGCCGTGCTCGAAGAGCGCGGTGGCCAGGTTGGCGAGCATCATCCGCTCGTGGGCCGGGCTGCCGCCCAGCCGGGCACCCTTGGTGGGCTTCGGCATTGTCTCTCTCCTCGGTTCTGCACCGGCCGTGCCAGGCACCGGTGTCAGGGCCCGGACGGACTGCTGTCCGCCGGGTCTCCGGCGGTCCGCCCCGTGCCGGGACGGCCGCCGGAAGCCGGTTCGTCACCGCTCGCGCGGTTCCGTTCGTCGGTGATGCGGGACCGCGGGATACCGCGGTCGCCGGATCAGTACTGCTCGGTCTCGGCGAAGCCGGTGTCGCCCTCGTCCTCGGCACCGAAGGCGTCGGCGGCCGTGGTCGGGTCGAAGCCGGGCGGGCTGTCCTTCAGGGCCAGGCCCATGCCGGCCAGCTTGGCCTTGACCTCGTCGATCGACTTGGCGCCGAAGTTGCGGATGTCCAGCAGGTCCGCCTCGGAGCGGGCCACCAGCTCGCCCACGGTGTGGATGCCCTCACGCTTGAGGCAGTTGTAGGAGCGGACCGTGAGCTCCAGCTCCTCGATCGGCAGCGCCAGGTCGGCGGCGAGCGCCGCGTCCGTCGGGGACGGGCCCATGTCGATGCCCTCGGCGTCCACATTGAGCTCGCGGGCCAGGCTGAACAGCTCGACCAGGGTCTTGCCCGCGGAGGCCACCGCGTCCCGCGGACGCATGGACTCCTTGGTCTCCACGTCGACGATCAGCTTGTCGAAGTCGGTGCGCTGTTCCACACGGGTCGCCTCCACCTTGTAGGTGACCCGCAGCACCGGGCTGTAGATGGAGTCGACCGGGATGCGGCCGATCTCCTGGCCCGCCTGCTTGTTCTGGGCGGCGGAGACATAGCCGCGACCGCGCTCCACGGTCAGCTCCATCTCCAGCTTGCCCTTGGCGTTCAGGGTGGCCAGCACCAGGTCGGGGTTGTGCACCTCGACGCCGGCCGGGGGCGCGATGTCGGCCGCGGTGACCAGACCCGGGCCCTGCTTGCGCAGGTACATCACGACCGGCTCGTCGTGCTCGGAGGAGACGACGAGCTGCTTGATGTTGAGGATCAGGTCGGTCACGTCCTCCTTGACGCCCGGCACGGTGGAGAACTCGTGCAGCACGCCGTCGACGCGGATGCTGGTGACGGCCGCGCCGGGGATGGAGGAGAGCAGCGTGCGCCGCAGGGAGTTCCCGAGGGTGTAGCCGAAGCCCGGCTCCAGCGGCTCGATCACGAACCGGGAGCGGAACTCGTCGACGACCTCTTCGGTGAGGGTGGGACGCTGAGCGATCAGCATGAGTGATGTCTCCAGTCTTCGGCACCCGCTATTTGATGCCGAGCCAGATGGATGTGCCTGGGGAGTGCGGGTGTGTCCGGTTGTTTCAAGGGTACGGGCGGAACCGCGGAATGCCGCGGTTCCGCCCGTCACCCCTTCGGGCCCTTGCTCCGGGTAACGGAAACCGTTACTTGGAGTAGAGCTCGACGATGAGCTGCTCCTGCACCTGGGTGTCGATCACCGGGCGCTCGGGCAGGGAGTGGACCAGGATCCGCAGCCGGGAGGGAATGACCTCCAGCCAGGCCGGAACGTTCTTGTCCCCGGCCTCGGCCTGCGCCACCTGGAACGGCGTGAGGTTCCGGGAGGACTCCCGCACCTCGATGATGTCGTTGGCCGACACCCGCGCCGAAGGGATGTCCAGCTTCCGGCCGTTCACGGTGAAGTGGCCGTGCCGGACGAGCTGACGGGCGTGGTCGCGGGACTTGGCCAGGCCGGCCCGGTAGACCACGTTGTCCAGACGGGATTCCAGGATGCGCAGCAGGTTCTCACCCGTCTTGCCCTGCTGGCGGTTGGCCTCGTTGAAGTACCCGCGGAACTGCTTCTCCAGCACGCCGTAGATACGGGCGGCCTTCTGCTTCTCGCGCTTCTGCAGCAGGTACTCGGAGTCCTTGGTGCGCCCGCGCCCGTGCTCACCCGGGGGGTAAGGACGGATCTCGATCGGGCACTTTGCGCTCTCGCACTTGGCTCCCTTGAGGAAGAGCTTCTGCTTTTCCCGACGGCAACGCTTGCAGTCGGCCCCGGTGTAACGCGCCATTGTCTACTGATCTCCTGTTCCTGCTGGTCAGACGCGCCGGCGCTTGGGCGGGCGGCAGCCGTTGTGCGGCGTGGGCGTGACGTCCTGGATGGACCCGACCTCCAGGCCGGTGGCCTGGAGCGAACGGATCGCGGTCTCCCGGCCGGAGCCGGGACCCTTCACGAACACGTCCACCTTCCGCATGCCGTGCTCCTGGGCACGGCGGGCGGCGTTCTCGGCGGCCATCTGGGCGGCGAACGGCGTCGACTTGCGCGAGCCCTTGAAGCCGACGTGGCCGGCGGAGGCCCAGGAGATCACGTTCCCCTGCGGGTCGGTGATCGAGACGATGGTGTTGTTGAACGTGCTCTTGATGTGGGCGTGCCCGTGGGCGACGTTCTTCTTCTCCTTGCGGCGCACCTTCTTGGTGCCCGCGGTACGGCCCTTAGGAGGCATAGAGGCTTACTCCCTGGAGGTGGTCGGTCCGGCAACGGGACCTGGTGATCGGCGGTCCGGTGCGGACTACTTCTTGCCCGGCTTCTTCTTGCCGGCGATGGTGCGGCGCGGGCCCTTGCGGGTGCGCGCGTTGGTCTTGGTCCGCTGGCCGTGCACCGGCAGGCCGCGGCGGTGACGCAGACCCTCGTAGCAGCCGATCTCGACCTTGCGGCGGATGTCCGCCTGGATCTCCCGGCGGAGGTCACCCTCGGTCTTGTAGTTGGCCTCCACGTGGTCGCGGAGCCTGACCAGTTCCTCCTCGGTCAGGTCGCGGACCCGGGTGTCCGGGCTGATACCGGTGGTGGCCAGGGTCTCCTGGGAGCGGGTCCGGCCGATGCCGAAGACGTACGTGAGGGCGACCTCGACGCGCTTCTCGCGCGGCAGGTCAACGCCTACAAGGCGTGCCATCGAATGGCTCTCCTGATTCTCGTTGTCGGAGGTCTGCCGCAGCACCGGTCCCGGGCCGGCTCCGGATCAGACCGGGCGGGCCGGGTCCCCGGCCTCCGGACCGGGGGTGGCGTCCCCGCCAGGCGGGGGGTCGGGCTGCTGCGGTGCTTGCTGTCGCTGTGAGGTGCCGAGAAGTGCTGCTGTGGGTGCTAGGCGGTGGTCGCCGCGTCAGCCCTGGCGCTGCTTGTGGCGCAGGTTTTCGCAGATGACCATGACCCGGCCGTGACGGCGGATCACCTTGCACTTGTCGCAGATCTTCTTGACGCTCGGCTTGACCTTCATGGTCTGAGGTTCTCCGGGTCTTGATCCACGATCCCCACGCCCCGGGCAGGGGCGCAGGGACTACTTGTAGCGGTAGACGATCCGCCCGCGGCTGAGGTCGTACGGAGACAGCTCCACCACGACTCGGTCGTCGGGAAGAATGCGGATGTAGTGCATGCGCATCTTGCCGCTGATGTGCGCGAGGACCTGGTGGCCGTTCGCCAGTTCCACCCTGAACATTGCGTTCGGCAGGGACTCGACGACGGTGCCCTCGATCTCGATGGCCCCCTGTTTTTTGGCCATGCCTGTGCGCTTCACCTTCCGGGATCGGCTACCTGGACAGCCCCAATACGCAGGCGTACCAGGACCGACTAGCCAGTCTACGGCAGGCGGCCCGGAAACACGAATCCAGGGATGTGTTCCCCGGCCGCAAGATCATTAAGCCGCTTTCCCGGATCGGCTCCCCGGCCCTCCGCGCCGGCCCGCACCCGGCGGCAGACCCCGCACCCCCGGGCAGGAGGGGGCGAGCACGGGGCGAGGAGGGATCAGCGGCGCCCGGCGGCGGCCCTCCCGGACCCCGCGCGCCGCAGGCCGGCGTGCTCAGGCCGGTGTGCTCAGGCCCGCGTGCTCAGGCCAGCGGGTCGGGGGCGGCGGTGATCCCGAGCCGGGCCAGCCGCTCCCGGCCGCCGTCCGGCGCGGTCAGCACCAGCGGCCCGGCCTCGGTCAGCGCCACCGAGTGCTCCCAGTGCGCCGACCACGAACCGTCATTGGTCTTCACGGTCCAGTCGTCGGAGAGCACATGCGTCTTGCTGGTGCCCAGCGAGAGCATCGGCTCGATCGCCAGGCACATGCCCGGAACCAGCTTGGGCCCGCGGCCGCGCCGCCGGTCCACATAGTTCAGCAGATGCGGGTCCATGTGCATCTGGCTGCCGATGCCGTGCCCGCCGTAGTCCTCGATGATGCCGTAGCGGCCGGAGGCGGGCCGCGGCTGGCGGCGCACATAGCCCTCGATCGCCCGCGAGATGTCGACCAGCCGGCCGCCCTTGCGCATGGCCGCGATGCCCGCCCACAGCGAGTCCTCGGTGACCCGGCTCAGCTCGGTCAGCTCGGCGCCGTGCCCCTCGCCCACGAACACGGTGACCGCGGCGTCGGCGTGCCAGCCGTCCACGATCGCGCCGGCGTCGATGGACAGGATGTCACCGGAGGCCAGCACCCGGTTCTCGGTGGGGATGCCGTGCACCACCACCTCGTTCACCGAGGTGCAGATGTTGCCGGGGAAGCCGCCGTAGCCCAGGAAGTTCGGCTTGGCACCGTGATCGGCCAGCACCCGGGCGGCGATCTCGTCCAGCTCCTTGGTGGTGGCCCCGGGCACCGCGGCCTCGGCGCACCGGCGGTGCATCTCGGCCACGACCAGACCGGCCGCCCGCATGCTGGCGATCTGTTCGGGCGTCTTCAGTTCCACCATGGGGTCGGTTCCTCTTCCTTGCGCTGCTCGGTGCGCGGCTGCCGGTACGGCTTCGACAAGCGTACCGGCCGGGTGGCAGCCCACCCGGCCGGTTGCGGAGCGGCGTTCCCGGGCCCGTGAAGGCTCAGTCCCGCACCGGGAGCGCCGCCAGCGCCCGGTCGGTCACCTCGGCGACGCCGTCCTGTGCGGAAATCGTCCGCACCAGCCCCTGGGCGCGGTAGTGGCCGATGATGGGCTCGGTCTCCTCGCGGTAGACCTCCAGCCGCTTGCGGACGGTCTCCTCGCGGTCGTCGTCCCGCTGGTACAGCTCGCCGCCGCAGACGTCGCAGACGCCGTCCGTCCGCGGCGGGTTGTACTGGACGTGGAAGATGTGGGAGGAGTCCGTGCGGCACAGCCGGCGGCCGGCGATCCGCCGCACCACCTCTTCCTCCGGCACCTCCAGGTCCAGCACCGCGTCCAGCGTCTGCCCGGTCTCGCGCAGCAGCTTGTCCAGCGCCTCCGCCTGCGCGATGTTCCGCGGGAAGCCGTCGAGCACGAAGCCGTGCCCGGCGTCCGGCCGGGCCATCCGCTCGGCCGCCATTCCCACGGTGATCTCGTCGGGTACCAGCCGCCCCTCGTCCATGTACGCCTTCGCCTTGCGCCCCAGCTCGGTGCCCTGGGAGAGGTTGGCGCGGAACAGATCACCGGTCGAGATGTGCGGAATGCCGAGACGCTGGGCGAGCAGCGCGGCCTGCGTGCCCTTGCCCGCGCCCGGGGGCCCGACGAGAACGATACGCATCAGCGGAGGAACCCTTCGTAATTACGCTGGTGGAGCTGGCTCTCGATCTGCCGAACCGTCTCCAGGCCGACGCCCACGATGATCAGTACCGAGGTACCGCCGAACGGGAAATCGCCCTGCGCGTTGAACATGATCAGGGCCACGGCTGGAACCAGTGCGACCAGACCCAGGTAGAGCGAACCCGGCCATGTGATGCGGTTCAGCACATAGCTCAGGTACTCGACCGTGGGCCTACCTGCCCGGATCCCGGGGATGAACCCACCATACTTCTTCATGTTTTCGGCCACTTCTTCGGGGTTGAAGGTGATGGCCACGTAGAAGAAGGCGAAGAAGACGATCAGAAGGAAGTAGGTGATCAGGTAGGTCGGGCTGTCCATGGTCTGGAAGTTCCGCCGGATCCAGTCCGCCCAGCCGGCGGTGGAATCGGTGAACTGGACCAGCAGCAGCGGGATGTACAGCAGCGACGAGGCGAAGATCACAGGGATCACACCCGCCTGGTTGACCTTCAGCGGGATGTAGGTCGAGGTGCCGCCGTACGAGCGGCGGCCGATCATCCGCTTGGCGTACTGCACCGGAATCCGGCGCTGGGCGAGCTCCACGAAGACCACCAGGCCCACGATGGCAAGGCCGCAGGCGACGACCACGCCGAACTCGATCCAGCCGTCGGCCAGCTCGCCGCTCGTCTTGATGGCCCACAGCGAGCCGGGGAAGCCGGCCGCGATGGAGACGAACATCAGCATCGACATGCCGTTGCCGATGCCGCGGTCGGTGATCAGCTCGCCCAGCCACATCAGCAGCACGGTGCCGGCGGTCATGCAGACCACCATCACCACGGCGGTGAAGATGGAGTCGTTCGGGATGATGTCCGCGGTGCAGCCCGGGAAGAGCTGCCCGCTGCGGGCGGTGGCCACCAGGCCGGTGGCCTGGAGCACCGACAGCGCCACGGTCAGATAACGCGTGTACTGCGTGATCTTGGCCTGTCCCGACTGGCCCTCCTTCTTCAGCGCCTCAAGCCGCGGGATGACGACGACCAGGAGCTGGAGAATGATGGAGGCGGTGATGTAGGGCATGATGCCCAGCGCAAAGATGGTCAGCTGCATCAGCGCGCCACCGCTGAACATGTTGATCAGCCCGAAGAGACCCGAGCTGTCCTGCCCGGCCACGCACTCCTGGACATTTTGATAGCTCACACCAGGGGTCGGGATGTGCGCTCCGAAACGGAACAGCACCACGATGCCGAGCGTGAACAGCAGCTTCTTGCGCAGGTCGGGGGTCTGGAACGCCCGGGCGAACGCGGTGAGCACGGCTCCTCCTGCGCCCCCCGCGATGCTCGCGAGAGGGGTGACGGTCTTGATCCAACAACGGTGATGCGGGACGGGTACTGCAAGGGGTGGTTCTCGGGTGGTACTCGGTGTACTGCACACCCCACGGCACAAAGGCCGGGGAAGTCAACACCGCAGGCAACCATACCGGGGCATCACCCCGGCCCGGAACGACACGAACCGGGGACGCGCAGCGCCCCCGGTCCGCATCGTTGTGCCTGCCCGGCACCTTCCGGTGACTTCCCGAAAGGTCAGAGCAGTTCGGTGACGGTGCCGCCGGCCGCGGTGATCTTCTCCCTGGCGGAGCCGGAGACGGCGTCCACCGTCACCGTCAGCGCCACCGAGATCTCACCCTGGCCGAGCACCTTGACCAGCTCGTTCTTGCGCACGGCGCCCTTGGCCACCAGATCGGCCACGGTCACCTCCCCGCCCTCGGGGTACAGCGCGGCGAGCTTGTCGAGGTTCACCACCTGGAAATACTTCTTGTTCGGGTTCCGGAAGCCCTTGAGCTTGGGCAGCCGCTGAATCAGCGGAAGCTGCCCGCCCTCGAAGCCGACCGGCACCTGGTAACGGGCCTTGGTGCCCTTGGTGCCGCGGCCCGCGGTCTTGCCCTTGGACGCCTCACCACGGCCCACCCGGGTCCTGGCGGTCTTGGCGCCCGGGGCCGGCCGCAGGTTGTGCAGCTTCAGCGGCTTGCTCTCCTGGGAGTCAGCCATCTCAGTCGACCTCCTCGACCGTCACGAGGTGCCGCACGGTCTGCACCATGCCGCGGATCTCGGGACGGTCCTCCTTCACCACCGAGTGGTTCAGCCGCCGCAGACCGAGGGTCCGCAGCGTCTCCCGGTGGTTCTGCTTGCTGCCGATGTACGACTTGGTCTGCGTGATCTTCAGGCGGGCCATTACGCACCCACCCCGGCACGCGCCCGCAGCAGAGCGGCGGGAGCCACGTCCTCCAGCGGCAGGCCACGGCGGGCGGCGATCTCCTCGGGGCGCTGCAGGCCCTTCAGTGCGGCCACCGTGGCATGCACGATGTTGATCGGGTTCGACGAGCCCAGGGACTTGCTCAGCACGTCGTGGATGCCGGCGCACTCCAGCACGGCACGCACCGGGCCACCGGCGATCACACCGGTACCGGGCGATGCCGGCTTGAGCAGCACCACACCCGCGGCGGCCTCACCCTGGATCGGGTGCGGCAGGGTGCCCTGGATCCGCGGGACCTTGAAGAAGTTCTTCTTGGCCTCCTCGACACCCTTGGCGATGGCGGCCGGAACCTCCTTCGCCTTCCCGTAGCCCACACCCACGGTGCCGTCACCGTCGCCCACCACGACCAGCGCGGTGAAGCTGAAGCGACGGCCGCCCTTGACGACCTTGGCGACACGGTTGATCGCGACAACGCGCTCAACGAACGCGGTCTTCTCGGCAGCAGCGCCGCCGTCCCGGCCCTTCCGGTCCCGCCGCTCGCCGCCACCGGCGCCGCCACCGCGGCGCTGGGGTCCAGCCATTGGAATTACCTCTCTCTACTCCGCCAGCTTTCCGACTGGCTTCGGGACCAGCTCAGAACTTGAGTCCGGCCTCGCGGGCGGCGTCCGCCAGGGCGGCGATCCGCCCCGCGTAACGGTTGCCGCCGCGGTCGAACACCACGGCCTCGATACCGGCCGCCTTGGCCCGCTCGGCGACCAGTGCACCGACCTTGCGGGCCTTGTCGCTCTTGTCGCCGTCCACCCCGCGGATGGCGACGTCCAGCGAGGAGGCCGAGGCCAGCGTGTGCCCCTTCTCGTCGTCGATGACCTGAGCCACCATGTGACGGTTGGAACGGGTCACCACCAGCCGGGGACGCACCGGAGTACCCGCGACCTTCTTGCGGATCCGGATGTGCCGGCGCTTGCGGGCGGCGGGCTTGCGCGCCTCGCCCTTGGCGATCTTCACACCGTATGCCATGGCTTACTTACCAGCCTTTCCGACCTTGCGCCGGATGACTTCGCCCTCGTACTTGATGCCCTTGGCCTTGTACGGGTCCGGCTTGCGCAGGCGGCGGATGCGCGCGGCGACCTCGCCCACCTTCTGCTTGTCGATGCCCTGCACGGTCAGCCGGGTCGGGGTCTCCACCGTGAAGGTGATGCCCTCGGGGGCCTCCACCGTGATCGGGTGGCTGTAGCCCAGCGCGAACTCCAGGTTGGAGCCCCGGGCCTGGACGCGGTAGCCGACGCCGCTGATCTCCAGACGCTTCATGTAGCCCTCGGTCACCCCGGTGATCAGATTGGCCACCAGCGTGCGGGACAGGCCGTGCAGCGCCCTGTTCCGGCTCTCGTCGTTCGGGCGGGTGACGACGATGGTGCCGTCCTCCGCGCGCTCGACCTCGATCGGCTCGACCACGGTGTGCGACAGCGAGCCCTTGGGACCCTTCACACCGACCGTGCGGCCCTCGATGGTGACGTCCACACCGGCGGGAACCGGGATGGGCAGCTTGCCGATACGCGACATTGCTTGTCCTCCGTTCCCTTCCGTTACCAGACGTAGGCGAGGACTTCCCCGCCCACACCCTTCTTCTGCGCCTGCTTGTCGGTGAGCAGGCCGTGCGACGTGGAGATGATCGCCACGCCGAGGCCGCCGAGCACCCGCGGCAGGCCGGTGGACTTCGCGTAGACCCGCAGGCCCGGCTTGGAAATCCGCTTCAGGCCGGCGATCGAGCGCTCCCGGTTGGGGCCGTACTTGAGCTCGAGCACCAGGTTCTTGCCCACCCGGGCGTCCTCGGTGCGCCAGCCGCTGATGTAGCCCTCCTGCTGGAGGATCTCCGCCATGCGCGCCTTGATCTTGCTGTGCGGCATGAGCACGGAGTCGTGGTAGGCCGAGTTCGCGTTCCGCAGACGCGTGAGCATGTCTGCGATCGGATCGGTCATGGTCATGTGATGGCCTTGGGCCTCTCTCGCCGGGGTTTCTCCGCCGCCGGTAGCGCGGCGGGGACCTACGGCGTAGTCGTGATCTGTGCGGGCCGCCGCCGTACGGCCGGTCCGCTGGGCTCATGGCGGCGGGGCGTGCGCGGGGCGTCCGCCCCGCCGGCCATGGAGGTCGTCGGGTCGCGTGCCGTCACCAGGACGACTTGGTGACCCCCGGCAGCTCGCCGCGGTGCGCCATCTCGCGCAGGCACACCCGGCACAGGCCGAACTTGCGGTAGACGGAGTGCGGCCGGCCGCAGCGCTGGCAGCGCGTGTAGGCACGCACGGCGAACTTCGGCTTGCGAGCGGCCTTGGCGATCAGAGCCTTCTTCGCCATGTCTGTCAGCTCTCCTTGAACGGGAATCCGAGGTGACGAAGGAGCGCGCGGCCCTCTTCGTCGGTCTGGGCCGTGGTGACCACGGTGATGTCCATGCCCCGGACCCGGTCGATCTTGTCCTGGTCGATCTCGTGGAAGACGACCTGCTCGGTCAGACCGAAGGTGTAGTTGCCCCGCCCGTCGAACTGCTTGGGCGACAGGCCGCGGAAGTCGCGGATGCGCGGCAGCGCCAGCGACAGCAGCCGGTCCAGGAACTCCCACATCCGGTCGCCGCGCAGCGTGACGTGCGCGCCGATCGGCTGGCCCTCGCGCAGCTTGAACTGGGCGATGGACTTGCGGGCCTTGGTCACGGCCGGCTTCTGGCCGGTGATCGTGGCGAGGTCGCGGATGGCGCCCTCGATCAGCTTGGAGTCGCGGGCGGCCTCGCCCACACCCATGTTGACCACGATCTTGGTCAGACCCGGGATCTGCATGACGTTGGCGTACTTGAACTCGTCACGCATCTTGCCCGCGATCTCCTCGCGGTACCGCGTCTTCAGGCGCGGCGCGTTCGCGGTTGCAGTGGCAGTCATCAGATGTCCTCACCGGTCCGCCGGGCAACGCGGATCTTGTTGCCTTCGTCGTCAAAGCGGTAGCCGACGCGGGTGGTGACCTTCTTGCCGTCCTTCTCCACCACGAGCGCGACATTGCTCACGTGGATCGGGGCCTCGGTCGTCACGATGCCGCCGGTCTTGGAACCGCGCGCGGTCTGTCCGGCCTTGATGTGCTTCTTGACCCGGTTGACACCCTCGACCAGGACCCGGTTCTCGCGGGGGTAGGCCACGATGACCTTGCCCTGCTTGCCCTTGTCCTTGCCGGTGATGACCTGGACCAGGTCGCCCTTCTTGATCTTCATCGGTTACAGCACCTCCGGCGCGAGCGAGATGATCTTCATGAACTTCTTCTCGCGCAGCTCCCGGCCGACCGGGCCGAAGATACGGGTGCCACGGGGGTCGCCGTCGTTCTTGATGATGACGGCGGCGTTCTCGTCGAAGCGGATGTACGAGCCGTCCGGGCGGCGGCGCTCCTTGACGGTGCGCACGATGACCGCCTTGACGACATCGCCCTTCTTCACGTTGCCACCGGGGATCGCGTCCTTGACGGTGGCGACGATGACGTCACCGATACCCGCGTAGCGCCGACCGGAGCCGCCGAGCACCCGGATGCAAAGGATCTCCTTCGCACCGGTGTTGTCGGCGACCCGCAGTCGCGACTCCTGCTGGATCACGTCTGTCTCCTGATCGTCTGCCGGTTCCCGGCAGGGGCCCTGCGGCCCCTGCCGAGCCTGGCGGAACTCGTCCTGAGAAAACTCAGGGGATTACCTGATTACTTGGCCTTCTCGAGGATCTCGACGACGCGCCAGCGCTTGGTCGCGGACAGCGGCCGGGTCTCCATCAGGAGAACGCGGTCGCCGATGCCCGCGGCGTTCTGCTCGTCGTGCGCCTTGAGCTTGCTGGTACGGCGGATGACCTTGCCGTACAGCGCGTGCTTGACCCGGTCCTCGACAGCGACGACGACGGTCTTGTCCATCTTGTCGCTGACGACGAGGCCCTCACGGACCTTGCGCCGGCCGCGCTCCTCGGTCGTCGTTTCCGTCACGTTGTTCTGGTCCTCGCTCATCAGGCGCCCTCCACCGTCTCGATGCCGAGCTCGCGCTCACGCATCAGGGTGTAGATCCGGGCGATGTCCTTGCGGACGGCCTTCAGCCTGCTGTTGTTCTCCAGCTGACCGGTCGCCGCCTGGAAACGGAGCCGGAACAGCTCCTCCTTGGCCTCGCGCAGCTTGATCACGAGCTCGTCGTCGTTGAGCTGCCGCAGCTCGGTGGCCTTGGTACCGACCGCCATCACGCCTCACCTGTTTCGCGCCGAACGATCCGGCACTTCATCGGAAGCTTGTGAGCAGCGCGAGTGAGCGCCTCACGTGCAATCTTCTCGTTCGGGTAGGACAGCTCGAACATCACCCGGCCGGGCTTGACGTTCGCGATCCACCACTCCGGCGAGCCCTTGCCGGAACCCATGCGGGTCTCGGCGGGCTTCTTGGTCAGCGGGCGGTCCGGGTAGATGTTGATCCACACCTTGCCGCCACGCTTGATGTGCCGGGTCATGGCGATACGCGCGGCCTCGATCTGCCGGTTGGTCACGTAGTGGCCGGTGACCGCCTGGATGCCCCACTCGCCGAAGGTGACCTCGGTGCCGCCCTTGGCCATGCCCTTGCGCTTCGGGTGGTGCTGCTTGCGGTGCTTGACCTTGCGCGGAATCAGCATGGTTGCTCAGCCCTCCTTGTTCTCCGCGGCCGGGGCGGCGGCCTCGGCCTTGGGAACGTCGGTCTTCGGGGCCTGGTCGCCCTGGGCCTGCTGGCCCTGCTGGCCGCCGCCCTGCTGACCCTGCTGGCCCTGCGGCTTGCGCCCGCCCCGGCCGCCGCGGCCGCGGCCGCCGCCCGGACCGCCCGGCGCGCCCGCACCGCGGGAGGGACGGTTGCCCGCCCGGGCCGCGGCGTTCTCGGCACGCACCTCGGAGATGTTCTTGACGTCGCCCTTGTAGATCCAGACCTTCACACCGATGCGGCCGAAGGTGGTGCGGGCCTCGAAGAAGCCGTAGTCCACGTTGGCACGCAGGGTGTGCAGCGGCACCCGGCCCTCACGGTAGAACTCGGAGCGGGACATCTCGGCGCCGCCCAGCCGGCCGGAGCACATGATCTTGATGCCCTTGGCCCCGCCCTTCATGGCCGCCTGCATGGACTTGCGCATGGCGCGGCGGAAGGACACCCGGGAGGACAGCTGCTCGGCGACCGCCTGGGCCACCAGCTGGGCGTCCGTCTCGGGGTTCTTGACCTCGAGGATGTTGAACTGGATCTGCTTGCCGGTGAGCTTCTCCAGCCGGCCGCGGATGCGGTCGGCCTCGGCGCCCCGGCGGCCGATCACGATGCCCGGGCGTGCGGTGTGCACGTCCACCCGGACCCGGTCACGGGTGCGCTCGATCTCCACCTTGGAGATGCCGGCCCGCTCCATGCCCTGGGTGAGCATGCGGCGGATCGCGACGTCTTCCTTGATGTAGTCCTTGTACAGCTTGTCGGCGTACCAGCGCGACTTGAAGTCGGTCGTGACGCCGAGCCGGAACCCGTGCGGGTTGACTTTCTGGCCCATTACCGGGTCCCTTCCTTGCTGCTGACGACCACGGTGATGTGGCTGGTCCGCTTGCGGATCCGGTAGGCGCGGCCCTGGGCGCGCGGCTGGAACCGCTTCAGGGTCGGGCCCTCGTCGACGTACGCCTGGGAGACGTAGAGCGTCGAGGCGTCGCTGTGGTTGTAGTTGTGCGCGGCGTTGGCGATGGCGCTGTCCAGCACCTTGCCGACCGGCACACTCGCGGCCTGCGGGGCGAATCGCAGGACCGCCTGGGCCTCCGTGGCGTCCAGCCCACGGATGAGGTCCACCACACGGCGGGCCTTCATGGGCGTGACGCGGATGTACCGCGCCTGAGCCCTGGCTTCCATGGTTGTCCCTTCAACAGTATCTGTCATCGAATCTCACCCCGCGCCCTCAGCGGCGGCGCGACTTGCGGTCTTCCTTCACGTGCCCGCGGAAGGTGCGGGTCGGCGCGAATTCGCCGAGCTTGTGACCGACCATCGACTCGGTGACGAACACCGGGACGTGCTTGCGGCCGTCGTGCACGGCGATCGTGTGACCCAGCATGTCCGGGACGATCATCGAGCGGCGGGACCAGGTCTTGATGACGTTCTTGGTGCCGGCCTCGTTCTGGGCGTCCACCTTCTTCATGAGGTGGTCGTCGACGAACGGCCCCTTCTTCAGACTGCGCGGCATCTCCACCCGCTCCTAGCGCTTCTTGTTCGTCTTGCGGCGGCGGACGATGTACTTGTTGCTCGCCTTCTTGGGCGAGCGGGTACGCCCTTCCTTCTTGCCCCAGGGGGACACCGGGTGACGGCCGCCCGAGGTGCGGCCCTCACCACCACCGTGCGGGTGGTCCACCGGGTTCATCACCACACCGCGGACGGTCGGACGGACGCCCTTCCAGCGCATCCGGCCGGCCTTGCCCCAGTTGATGTTCGACTGCTCGGCGTTGCCGACCTCGCCGACGGTCGCCCGGCAGCGGGCGTCCACCAGCCGGATCTCGCCGGAGGGCATGCGCAGGTGCGCCATGGTGCCCTCGCGCGCCAGCAGCTGGATGGAGGAACCGGCGGAGCGGGCGAGCTTGGCGCCGCCACCGGGCCGCAGCTCCACCGCGTGGATGACGGTACCCACCGGGATGTTGCGCAGCGGCAGGTTGTTCCCGGGCTTGATGTCGGCGCCCGCGCCGTTCTCCACCCGGTCGCCCTGCTTCAGGCCCTGCGGGCAGATGATGTAGCGCTTCTCGCCGTCCATGTAGTGCAGCAGCGCGATGCGCGCGGTGCGGTTGGGGTCGTACTCGATGTGCGCGACCTTGGCCGGCACGCCGTCCTTGTCATGACGGCGGAAGTCGATGACCCGGTAGGCCCGCTTGTGGCCGCCGCCCTGGTGGCGGACGGTCACCCGGCCGGAGTTGTTCCGGCCGCCCTTGCTGTGCAGCGGGCGGACCAGCGACTTCTCCGGCGTGGACCGCGTGATCTCGACAAAGTCGGCGACGCTGGCGCCACGGCGGCCCGGAGTCGTCGGCTTGTACTTGCGGATTCCCATTTCTCAGTCCTCGTTGGTGACTGCCCGTCCCCGTCAGGAGACCGGGCCGCCGAAGATGTCGATGGATTCGCCCTCGGCAAGGGTCACGATGGCGCGCTTGGTGTCGGCGCGCCGGCCGTAACCGGTGCGGGTGCGCTTGCGCTTGCCCTGCCGGTTGATGGTGTTGACCGAGGCGACCTTGACCGAGAAGACCGCCTCGACGGCCTGCTTGATCTGGGTCTTGTTGGCCCGCGGGTCGACGATGAAGGTGTACTTGTTCTCGTCGAGCAGCGCGTAGCTCTTCTCGGAGACCACCGGGCGCAGCAGGATGTCCCGCGGGTCGGTGAAGGTCTTGCTCGTGACGTCCGCGGTCGGTTCGGCGGTCTTGGTGAGGTCGCTCATCAGGCGGCGCTCCCTTCCAGCTCCTTGGCCTCGTCCTCGCGGGCCACGGCCTTGCCGCCCTTGACCGGGCCGGACACGAAGGCGTCCAGCGCCGCCTTGGTGAAGACCACGTCGTCGGAGACGAGCACGTCATAGGTGTTGAGCTGGCCCGGCTCCAGGATGTGCACCTGGGGCAGGTTGCGGGCGGACAGCCAGGCGGCCTCGTCGCTCCGCTCGGCGACCAGCAGCACGTTCTTGCGGCCGCTGATCTTCCCCAGCAGGGTCCGGGCGGCCTTGGTGGAGATGTCGCCGTCCACCAGGCCGGTCACCACGTGCACCCGGTTGTGCCGGGCCCGGTCGGTCAGCGCACCGCGCAGTGCGGCGGCCTTCATCTTCTTGGGCGTGCGCTGGCTGTAGTCGCGCGGCACGGGGCCGTGCACCACGCCACCGCCGGCGAACTGCGGCGCCCGGGTGGAACCCTGGCGGGCGCGGCCGGTGCCCTTCTGGCGGTACGGCTTGCGGCCGCCGCCGCGGACCTCGCCGCGGGTCTTGGTCTTGTGCGTGCCCTGCCGGGCAGCGGCCAGCTGGGCGGTGACGACCTGGTGGATCAGCGGAATGCTGACCTGCACGTCGAAGATCTCCGCGGGGAGCTCGACGGTCCCGGTCTTCTCGCCGGCCGGCGAAAGAATGTCAACGGTGCTCATGTTCCTCAGGCCCCCTTGGCCGCGCTGCGGACCAGGACGAGGCCGCCGTTCGGACCGGGCACCGCGCCCTTGATGAGCAGCAGGCCCTTCTCCGCGTCAACGGCGTGGACGGTCAGGTTCTGGGTGGTCACCCGCTCGTTGCCGGCGCGGCCGGCCATCCGCATGCCCTTGAAGACACGGCCCGGCGTGGCGCAGCCGCCGATCGAGCCGGGCTTGCGGTGCACCCGGTGGGCACCGTGGCTGGCCTTGCCGCCGCGGAAGCCGTGGCGCTTCATGACACCGGCGGTGCCCTTGCCCTTGGAGGTGCCGGTCACGTCGACCTTGATGCCGGACTCGAACACCTCGGCGGTCAGCTCCTGGCCAAGGGAGTACTCGGCGGCGTCCGCGGTGCGGATCTCCACCAGGTGACGGCGCGGGGTGACCCCGGCCTTGGCGAAGTGGCCCTTGAGCGGCCTGTTGACCTTGCGCGGGTCGATCTCGCCGAAGGCGATCTGGACGGCGTCGTAGCCGTCCCGGTCGTTCACCCGCACCTGGGTGACGACGCACGGCCCGGCCTTGACCACGGTCACCGGCACCACACGGTTGTTCTCGTCCCACACCTGGGTCATACCGAGCTTCTCGCCCAGCAGGCCCTTGATCTGCTTGGTCTGCACGGTCGCAGTCATCTTGATCACCCGCCCCTCAGAGCTTGATCTCGATGTCGACGCCGGCCGGCAGGTCCAGGCGCATCAGCGAGTCAACGGTCTTGGGCGTCGGGTCGAGGATGTCGATCAGACGCTTGTGGGTACGCATCTCGAAGTGCTCGCGCGAGTCCTTGTACTTGTGCGGCGACTTGATGACGCAGTACACGTTCTTCTCAGTGGGCAGCGGCACCGGGCCCGCGACCGACGCACCGGTACGGGTCACCGTCTCGACGATCTTCTTCGCCGAGTTGTCGATGACCTCGTGGTCGTAGGCCTTGAGCCGGATGCGGATCTTCTGTCCCGCCATGGCTGCTTCGTTGTCCTGTCTCTCGTTGAGCTCTTCCGGGACCCGGCTCCAGTGGTCCTCTCCCTCCGACCCACGCGGTCGGGCGTGTCGCACTGCCGGGCGGATTTCACCGCACAGCAGATCCCCCCTGGAGGTTTCCCCGGGGAGGAGGAGGGGGAGGCTTGAAGCCAGGCGCCTGGCCGGCACCCCGCCCACGCTTCCCGGAAGATCCCGGTACTTCCGCCCCGCCCCTTTGACCAGGGCATTCATGGGACGACGAATACAGTGGGACTCGCTTCCGGTCCTCCCGGCGGGAGGCGCGCGGCATCGGCACTCGACCGAGCAACCTGGCCAGTGTGCCATACCGGACACAGCCACCGCCAATCGGCCCGTCCCGCCGCTCAGCGCCGTGATCCTCGTCACAGCACTGCCCCGCCGGGCGCGCTCAACTGCTGCGCAGGGGCGTGTGCAGGCGCAGCACGGCGCGCTCCGCCCAGGGCGGCGGGGTGCCGAAGCGCGGGATGCGCGAGACGGTGTACATCACCGCGAAGGAGAACGGCACCGTCCAGGCGGCGGGCTGGGCCAGCAGCACCGCCACGACCCCGTGCCCCGGGGAGACGAACACCGAGGCCAGCGCGGCTCCGGTCGAGGCCAGCACCCCGGCGGCGAGCCCGGCCGCGGCCCCGGCCGTGGTCAGACCGCGCCACCAGATGCCCAGCACCAGCAGCGGGCAGAAGGTCGAGGCGGCCACCGCGAAGGCCCAGCCGACCAGCACATTGATGTCCACCGCCGCGGCCGGCAGGGACAGCAGCACGGCGACCAGCGCGCCGCCCGCCACGGCCAGCCGGAGCCGGCGCAGCCCCAGCCCCGAGGTGCCGGTGCGGGCCAGGTCGTGGGAGAGCCCGCCGGCCAGCGCCAGCAGCAGCCCGGAGGAGGTGGACAGGAAGGCGGCGAAGGCGCCGGCCGCCACCACGGCGGTGAGCAGGGTGCCCCAGGTGCCGGGGACGATGGCCCCGGGCAGCACCACGGTGACCGTGTCGGTGTCGCCGCTCTCCACTAGGTCCGGGGTGAAGACCCGGCCCAGCAGCCCGTAGACCGCCGGGAAGAGGTAGAACACCCCCAGCAGCACGATCACTCCGACCGCCACCCGGCGGGCCACCCGGGCCGTGGAGGAGGTGTGGAAGCGCATGATGACGTGCGGCAGCCCGACCGCGCCCAGGGTGGTGGCCAGCAGCACCGACCAGGTGGCCAGCAGCGGGTGGCCGGAGTCGCCCACGTCCAGCAGCGGCCGGCTCCAGTCGCCGAGGTCGACATGCAGCGCCTCGGCGCGCGCACCGGCCCCGGAGGAGAAGATCAGCACCACCGCGGGCACCGCGATGAAGAGCAGCTTGACCAGGTAGTGGAAGCCCTGCACATAGGTGGCGGCGCGCATCCCGCCGGTGACGATGGAGACGCTGACCACCAGCCCGGCCAGCACCACCCCGACCCAGTACGGGGTGCCGGAGACCAGGTGCAGCACCACGCCCGCGCCCTTGAACTGCGGCACCAGGTAGAGCCACATGATCACCAGCACGATCACGGCGCAGAGTTTGCGGATGGTCTGCGAGGCGAGCCGGTAGTCGGCGAAGTCGGGCACGGTGTAGGCGCCGGAGCGGCGCATCGGTCCGGCCACCAGCGCGGCCACCGCCACATAGCCGGCCGTGAACCCGACCGCGTACCACAGGGTGCCCACGCCGTTCTTCAGCATCAGCCCGGCCAGGCCGAGCACCGAGGCGGCCGAGACGTACTCCCCCGCGATGGCCATGGCGTTCCAGCCGGGCTTGACCCGGTGCGAGGCGACCAGGAAGTCCGGGGTGGAGCGGGCCGCCCGCACCCCGTAGACGCCGATGGCCATGCTGGTGGCCAGCAGCAGCAGGATGGCGAGCAGCCCGGTCACCGCCACTCCCGCCGCTCGGACCGGATGCCGTCCGCCGGGCCCGTGCCGGCGGGGGCGGCGGACGGCGGCGCCGCCGCGGAGGAGCGGTGGCCGTTCCCCCCGGAGGCGTCGCGGAAGTGCCAGAAGGAGGTGTCCTCGATCCGTTCCGCGGCGCGGACGTGCAGCAAGCCGATGAGCAGCAGCACCGGATAGCTGCCGGTCATCAGCATCAGCCAGGACACCGGCATGCCGTACAGCGACACCTGGTCCAGCGCGGGCGAGAGGGCGAGCACCCCGCTGAGCCCGAACAGCAGCGTGATCAGCAGTGCCAGGGTGCGCACCGCCAGCCGCCGCTGGCGCACGAAGACCTTGCGCGCCTCGGCGTCCGCCCGCCGGTCGGCGTCGTCCCCGTGCGGCAGCGGCAGCAGATGCTGGGCCGGCCGGTGCCGCCGGGACAGCGCGATCCGGGTCTGCGGACTGGTGATGCGGACCCGGCGCGCGGAGGTCACCGGGGCGGCCGGGCGTGCTGCCCGGCGTCCCGCACGGCGGCCAGCAGCCGCTCCTTCAGCGCCCGCGCGTGCCGGCGGCTGACCGGCACGTCACCGGCCGGAGTGCAGGCCAGCAGTCCGGAGCTGCTGGTGACCCGCAGGTCGCGGATCCAGCGGACGGCGACCAGGTAGCCGCGGTGGGCCCGGACGAATCCGGCCGGGCCCCAGACGTCCTCCAGGTAGGACAGGGAGAGCCGGATCAGATGCACGCCGTCCCGGGTGTGCAGTCGCACATAGTCCCCGTGCGCCTCGGCGTACTGGATGTCGTCGCGGTGCACGAAGACCGTGTGCCGGCCGGTCTCGATCTGCACCACGGAGAGTTCGTCGGTGGGCGCGGTGGCCGCACCGGTGGCCGCGCCGGGGCCGGGGCCCGGGGCGGGGCCGGACCCGGTCCCGGTGCCGCCCGGGGCGGCGGCCGGTGAGCGGCGCGGGCGGCGCACCCGGCCGACGGCCTCGGCCAGCCGCTCCGGGCGCACCGGTTTGAGCAGGTAGTCGGCGGCGCCCACGCCGAAGGCCTCCACCGCGTGGGTCTCGGAAGCGGTGACGAAGACGATGGCGGGCGGCTCGGAGAGCATGTTGAGCACCCGGGCGACCTCCATGCCGTCCAGGCCGGGCATGGAGATGTCGAGGAAGACCACGTCGTAGCCCGCGGTGCCGATCAGCCGCACCGCGGCCTCGCCGCTGTCGGCCTGCTGCACGGTGCCGATCTCCCGGAAGCGCTCCAGCATGCCGGCCAGTTCCTGGCGGGTGGAGGTCTCGTCCTCGACCACCAGCGCCCGCAGCTCCGAGCCGCCGGGCGGGGCGGTCTCGGCAACGGCGGCGGTTCCGCTGGGTCCAGTCATCGGTTCTCCTCGCAAGGGGCGGAAAACGGAACGAACCGGCAGAGAGCCGGAGTGGCAATGACAGCAGCAAACCCCACGGAACGGGCAGAAGGGAATCCCCCGGCACACGTTCTCCGCGGAAACGGCCGTGCACCCGTAAAGCGGACATTCCTGCCGTCACGGCCGGTCAGTCGAGCGTCACTCCTCTCATGAAGCGGGGGATGCGGACCAGCACCTTGGTGCCGCTGCCCGGTGCCGTCTCGATCACCAGCCCGTGCTCCGGCCCGTAGACGGTGCGCAGCCGCTGGTCCACATTGGCCAGTCCGACCCTCCCCCACGCCTCACGCGGGGGCACTCCCAGGGCCGGCGACCCGGTACCGGCCAGGATCGCCTGGGCGAATTCCGGTTCCATGCCCACCCCGTCGTCCTCCACCTCGATCACGCACAGCGGCCCCTCCCCGAAGCCGGAGACGGTGATGGAGCCCTTGCCCGGCTTGGGCTCCAGCCCGTGCCGCACCGCGTTCTCCACGATCGGCTGGATGATCAGGAACGGGATGGCCACCGGCAGGATCTCCGGCGCCATCCGCACGGTGATCTCCATCCGGTCGTCGAACCGGGCCCGCTGGAGCTCCAGATACGTGTGCACGGCCTGCAGCTCGTCGGCGACCGTGGCGTAGTCGCCCTTGGCGGAGAAGCTGTAGCGCAGGTAGTCGGCGAAGTCGGTGAGCAGGGTGCGCGCCCGGTCCGGGTCACTGCGGATCCGGGCGGCGATCACGGCCAGCGCGTTGTGCAGGAAGTGCGGGGAGATCTGGGCGCGCAGGGTGCGCAGATCGGCCTGGGCGATGCGGGCCCGGGCGCGGCGCAGGGCGGCGTGGTCCAGGGAGCGGGCCACCAGGTCGGCCGCGGCCACCAGATCGGACTCGGCCGCCCCGGAGGCGGCCAGCGCACCGGCCAGTTCGCCGGCGACCAGCAGCGGGGCCGCGGTCCAGCCCTCGCGCTGGGCCGGGGTGGCGTGTTCATAGGCCTGGGCGAGCAGGGCGCCGATGTCGTCGGGCTCGGGCCGGGCGCCGGAGCAGGCCACGGCCCCGTCCAGGTCGGCCAGCAGCACGGCGCGGGCGCCGAGCAGGCGGCGCAGCCGGGCGGCGGCGGAGGCGGCGCGGCGGCCGTGCAGGCCCTCGGCGAGATCCTCGGCGATGTGCCGGGCAGCCGTCAGCACCACCGCGGTCTCCCCCGCGGGGACGTTGCGACGGCGCATCCGCTCCAGCATGGGCCGCACGCTAGCCCAGTGGAGGCGACGGCAGGTAGAGCCCGGTATGGCGGAATTCCGGTGGTCCGGCCACTGAGCCGGTACGGCGGGGCCGCCGGGCGGCCAGTCGGGCGGCCAGTCGGGCAGCCAGTCGGCGTCCCATTCAGGCATTCCCGGTCCGGCTCCCGTCGGCCATCTCGTCGTCTGCGGAAGGGGAGCCGCCGCGCCGCGCCGGCTCCCCCGGCCGGTGCGCCGCCGGCCGGGGTATGGGCGCCCGCCCGGCCCGCGTCCGTGAGCGGGACGACCGGGCCGGGCAGGCGGTGCGGGGGAAGAGGCCGCCCCGCGCTCAGGGGGGCGGCGGTGCTCGGGCACCGCCGCCCGTGATCCCCGATCCGTCCCGCCGGGGCGACCACAGGGGTGCTGTTCGACGGGACGGACCTGGGGAGTGGGCCGGCGCGCCGCGCCCGAACGGCGCACCGGCCCGTGGACGTGCGTCCAAGCCTCATCGGATGCGGCTCAGTGCACGACCGCCTTCTCCGCGCCCGCGCCGGTGAGGGCGCGGACCTGGAGCTCGGCGAACCGGTCCTCGTCCGTCTCCTTGGACAGCAGGGTGCCGACGACGGCGCACAGCAGTCCGAGCGGGATGGAGACCAGGCCCGGGTTGGACAGCGGGAACCAGGCGAAGTCGACCCCGGCGGGGAAGAGGGAGAGGGAGTTGCCCTCGGCGTCGACCTTTCCGGAGACCACCGGCGAGAAGAACACCAGGCCGACGGCGCTGAGCAGACCGCCGTAGATGCCCCACAGCGCACCGGTGGTGTTGAACCGCTTCCAGAACAGGCTGAGCAGGATGGTGGGCAGGTTGGCCGAGGCCGCGATGGCGAAGGCCAGCGCCACCAGGAAGGCCACGTTCAGGTTCTGCGCGAAGATCGCCAGGATGATGGCGGCCACGCCGACCCCGAAGGCGGCCAGCCGGGCGACCCGGACCTCCTGCTGCTCGGTCGCCCTGCCGCGCTTGATCACGCTGTTGTACAGGTCGTGGGCGAGCGAGGAGGAGGACGCGATGGTCAGGCCGGCCACCGTGGAGAGGATGGCGGCGAAGGCCACCGCGGCGATCAGGGCCAGCATCACCGCGCCCAGGAACTCGCCGCCGAAGTGGATGCCGACCTCCTCGGCGAGCTGCGGTGCGGCCGTGTTGCCGGCCGCGTTCTGCGCGGTGATGGCCTCCTTGCCGACCAGGGCGGCGGCACCGAAGCCCAGCACCAGGGTCATCAGGTAGAAGGTGCCGATCAGGCCGATGCCCCAGTTGACGGACTTCCGGGCGGTCTTGGCGTCCGGCACGGTGTAGAAGCGGATCAGGATGTGCGGCAGACCGGCGGTGCCCAGCACCAGGGCCAGACCCAGGGAGATCAGGTCCAGCTTGTTGATCATGGTCTGCCAGGCGTCGCCGGCGACATCCACCCCGTAGCGCTGCCCGGGTTCCAGGAACGCGGCCCCCACACCGCTGGCATCGGCCGCGTCGTTCATCAGCTTGGCCAGGTCGAAGCCGTAGATGGCCAGCACCAGCACGGTCAGCAGGGCGGCGCCGCCCATCAGCATGACCGCCTTGACGATCTGCACCCAGGTGGTGCCCTTCATGCCACCGAAGGTCACATACACGATCATCAGAATGCCGACGATGATGATGCCCATGATCTTGGCGGTGTCGGCGCTCATGCCCAGGTAGGTCTCGCCCGGCTTGATGCCGAGCAGCAGGGCGATCAGCGCACCCGCGCCGACCATCTGCGCCAGCAGATAGAAGATCGACACGGTCAGCGTGGAGACCGAGGCCGCGGTCCGCACCGGGCGCTGCCGCATCCGGTAGGAGAGCACGTCGGCCATGGTGAACCGGCCCGAGTTGCGGAGCAGTTCGGCCACCAGCAGCAGTGCCACCAGCCAGGCCACCAGGAATCCGATGGAGTACAGGAAGCCGTCGTAACCGGAGAGCGAAATGATGCCGGCGATGCCGAGGAAGGACGCCGCCGACATGTAGTCGCTGCCGATGGCGAAGCCGTTCTGCATGCCGGTGAATTCGCGGCCGCCGGAATGGAAATCGGCCGCGGTCCGGGTGTATCTGCTGGCCCACACCGTGATGCCGATGGTGGCCGCGATCATGACGGTGAAGAGAATGACGGTGATCAGGCGTCCGGAGGAGGACGCCTCCTGGGCGAAGGTCATCATCAGCGGCCGCCCTCCTCGAGCTCCTCGCGCAGTTCGTCGGCGAGCGGGTCGATGCGGCGGGTGGCGAACCGGGCGTACCAGTAGGCGATGCCGAAGGTGGAGACGAACTGCAGGACACCGAAGACCAGGGCGAAGTTGAAGCTGCCGATGACCTTGGTGCCCATCAGGTCGCGGGCGTAGGCGGACATCACCACATAGAGCAGGTACCAGGCGAAAAACGCGATGCTCATCGGACCGACGAACTTCAGCAGCCGGCTGCGCAGCTCCAGGAAGCGTGGGTCGCTGTGCATGGTCACCGAGCGGGCCTGGAGATCTCCACGGGGTGGATCGGTGGATTCGTGCAAGGCGTGGGAAGAGCTCATGTCCGGCTCCTGTTTCGGGGACGATATGTCGGCCTGATGAACGAGGCACGTGTCGTGGGAATGTAAGGAAGCTCACTTTCCCTGGGCAGTGCCCTTACCGGCCCAGTCGCCGAAAGCTGAGGTCCCGCGCCGAACGGACGGCCGCCATGCGCCGAACGGACGCCGAACGGACGGCGGGACGCCCGCCGGGCCCGGAGCACGGCGACCGGTGCTCCGGGGCCCGGCGGTTTTCCGGCCCGCTGCGCCGCCGCGCGCCGTCCCGGCGCGCCGTGGTGGGCGAGCCCGGTGCGGTCCGGCGGCGGGGACGGCCAAGGGCCCCGGTCCGCCGCTGATACGGCGGACCGGGGCCCTTGTGGACTTCTGCCCTGGTGGTCCTCAGATCACTTGAGGATCTTGGTGACCTGGCCGGCGCCCACGGTGCGGCCACCCTCGCGGATGGCGAACTTCAGGCCCTCCTCCATGGCGATGGGCTGGATCAGCTCCACGCGCATCGAGGTGTTGTCGCCCGGCATGACCATCTCGGTGCCCTCGGGGAGGTTCACCACACCGGTCACGTCGGTGGTCCGGAAGTAGAACTGCGGGCGGTAGTTGTTGAAGAACGGCGTGTGCCGGCCGCCCTCGTCCTTGGACAGGATGTAGACCTGCGCCTCGAACTCGGTGTGCGGGGTGACCGAACCCGGCTTGATGACGACCTGGCCGCGCTCGACGTCCTCGCGCTTGACACCGCGGAGGAGCAGACCGACGTTCTCACCGGCCTGGCCCTCGTCGAGCAGCTTGCGGAACATCTCGATGCCGGTGACGGTGGTGGTGGTCTTGGTCTCGTGGATACCGATGATGTCCACGGTCTCGTTGACCTTCAGCACACCGCGCTCGATACGGCCGGTGACGACCGTACCGCGGCCGGTGATGGTGAAGACGTCCTCGATCGGCATCAGGAACGGCTTGTCGGTCTCGCGCTCCGGCTCCGGCACGCTCTCGTCGACGGCCTTCATCAGCTCGACGATGGTCTTCGCCCACTCGGCGTCGCCCTCCAGCGCCTTCAGCGCGGAGACGCGGACCACCGGAACGTCGTCACCGGGGAACTCGTACTCGGAGAGCAGCTCGCGCACCTCGAGCTCGACCAGCTCCAGGATCTCCTCGTCGTCCACCATGTCGGCCTTGTTCAGCGCGACAACGATGTACGGCACACCCACCTGGCGGGCCAGGAGCACGTGCTCCTTGGTCTGCGGCATCGGGCCGTCGGTGGCGGCCACCACCAGGATCGCGCCGTCCATCTGGGCGGCACCGGTGATCATGTTCTTGATGTAGTCCGCGTGACCCGGGCAGTCGACGTGGGCGTAGTGACGGTTCTCCGTCTGGTACTCGACGTGCGCGATGGAGATGGTGATACCGCGCTGCCGCTCCTCGGGCGCCTTGTCGATCTGGTCGAACGGCGACGCCTCGTTGAGTTCCGGGTACGTGTCAGCCAGCACCTTGGTAATCGCCGCGGTAAGAGTGGTCTTGCCGTGGTCGATGTGACCGATGGTGCCGATGTTGACGTGGGGCTTAGTCCGCTCGAACTTCGCCTTCGCCACTGGGGTCCTCCTGTGGACTGGTGCTGTACGCCCTCCGCGTCTTGCGGAGAGGGCCAGATGGTCGTAGACCGAACCGGTCAGGACCCCGAGGGGGACGCCCTTGACCGTTTCGCTTTGGGATTTGGCTGGCTCTTCGAAGGCCGGGACGGTGCTCCGGCCGGGCGGGCCGCGACGGACACGGCCCACCCGACCGGGGGGGCAAATGCCCCGTATGCCTTATTGGTCCAGCTTAAGGGGTGTGAGACCGGACGGAGTGCCCGGCCCTACTCGCCCTTGGCCTTGGCCACGATCTCCTCGGAGACGTTCTTGGGAACCTCGCCGTAGGAGTCGAACTCCATGGAGTAGCTCGCCCGGCCGGAGGTCTTGCTCCGCAGATCACCGACATAGCCGAACATCTCCGACAGCGGGACCAGGGCCTTGACGACCTTGGCGCCACTGCGGTCCTCCATGGCCTGGATCTGGCCGCGGCGGGAGTTCAGGTCGCCGATCACATCGCCCATGTAGTCCTCGGGCGTGGTGACCTCCACCTTCATCAGCGGCTCCAGCAGGGCCGGGCTGGCCTTGCGGGCGGCCTCCTTGAAGGCCATGGAACCGGCGATCTTGAACGCCATCTCCGAGGAATCCACCTCGTGGTAGGCACCATCGAGCAAGGTCACCTTCACACCGGTCAGCGGGTAGCCGGCAAGCACACCGAACTCCATCGCCTCCTGGCAGCCCGCATCCACCGAAGGGATGTACTCCTTGGGGATACGGCCACCGGTGACCTTGTTGACGAACTCGTAACCGCCGCCCTCCAGCGGCTCGACCGCGATGATCACACGGCCGAACTGACCCGAACCACCCGTCTGCTTCTTGTGGGTGTACTCAAGCTTCTCCACCGGCCGGCGGATCGTCTCCCGGTAGGCCACCTGCGGCTTGCCGACATTGGCCTCGACCCGGAACTCCCGCTTCATGCGGTCGACCAGCACATCCAAGTGCAGCTCGCCCATACCCGCGATGATCGTCTGACCGGTCTCCTCATCGGTCTTGACCTGGAAGGACGGATCCTCCTCGGCCAGCCGCTGAATCGCCACGCCCAGCTTCTCCTGGTCGCCCTTGGACTTCGGCTCGATCGCCACCTCGATCACCGGAGTGGGAAAGTCCATCGACTCCAGGATCACCGGCTGCGCCGCATCGGAGAGCGTCTCACCGGTGGTGGTCTGCTTCAGACCCATGACGGCGACAATGTCACCGGCACCCACCCGGCTGATCTCCTCCCGCTTGTTGGCATGCATCCGGTAGACCTTGCCGATCCGCTCCTTCTTGCCCTTGACCGAGTTCAGCACCTGAGTGCCGGCCTCCAGGACACCGGAGTACACCCGGATGAAGGTCAGCTTCCCCAGATGCGGATCACTGGCAATCTTGAACGCCAGCGCGGACAGCGGCTCCTCCTCCGAAGGCCGCCGGGAGATGACCTTCTCCGCATCCTTCGGGTCATGCCCCTCGATGGCCTCCACATCCAGCGGCGAGGGCAGGTAACGCACCACCGCATCCAGCAGCGGCTGCACACCCTTGTTCTTGAACGCGGTACCGCAGAACACCGGAGTGACCGTGGTGCCACCACCGATGGAGGACAGCGTCGCCCGGCGGATCGCCGCGTAGAGCTCCTCCTCGGAAAGCTCCTCGCCCTCCAGGTACTTCTCCATGGCCTCGTCATCGTTCTCGGCCACGGTCTCCAGCAGCCTGGCCCGGTACTCCTCGGCCTGCTCCTGCAGCCCGGCGGGGATGTCGACCACGTCGTACATCTCCCCCAGCTTGGCCTCCTCCGACCACACCAGGGCCTTCATCCGGACGAGGTCGACCACGCCCTTGAAGCCCGCCTCGGCACCGATCGGCAGCTGCATCACGATCGGGGTGGCGTGCAGCCGGTCCACGATCATGTCCACGCAGCGCATGAAATCGGCGCCGGTACGGTCCAGCTTGTTGACGAAGCAGATGCGCGGCACGCCGTAGCGGTCGGCCTGACGCCACACCGTCTCCGACTGCGGCTCCACACCGGCGACCCCGTCGAACACGGTCACCGCACCGTCCAGCACCCGCAGCGAACGCTCCACCTCGACGGTGAAGTCCACGTGCCCGGGGGTGTCGATGATGTTGATCGTGTGGTCCACGTTCTCCAGCGGCCAGTGACAGGTGGTGGCCGCGGAGGTGATGGTGATGCCCCGCTCCTGCTCCTGGGCCATCCAGTCCATCGTGGCAGCGCCGTCGTGGACCTCACCGATCTTGTAGCTGACGCCCGTGTAGTACAGGATCCGCTCGGTGGTCGTCGTCTTGCCCGCGTCGATGTGGGCCATGATCCCGATGTTGCGGACCCTGGCCAGGTCAAGTGAAGTGGTAGCCATGAGGCTTCAGTCTTCTCTCGGTTCTCGATGGGGTAGCGACTACCAGCGGTAGTGCGCGAAGGCCTTGTTGGACTCGGCCATCTTGTGGGTGTCCTCGCGCTTCTTGACCGAGGCGCCCAGGCCGTTGGACGCGTCGAGCAGCTCGTTCATCAGCCGCTCGGTCATGGTCTTCTCCCGGCGGGCGCGCGAGTACCCGACCAGCCAGCGCAGCGCCAGCGTGGCGGACCGGGACGCCCGGACCTCGACCGGCACCTGGTAGGTCGCACCGCCGACCCGGCGGGAACGCACCTCAAGGGTCGGCTTGACGTTCTCCACCGCACGCTTGAGGGTGATCAGCGGGTCGTTGCCGGTCTTCTCCCGCAGGCCCTCCAGGGCGCCGTACACGATGCGCTCGGCGGTGGAGCGCTTGCCGTGCAGCAGCACCTTGTTGATCAGGGACGTCACCAGGGGGGATCCGTAAACCGGGTCGATGATGACCGGACGCTTCGGGGCAGGGCCCTTACGAGGCATTGCTTACTTCTCCTTCTTGGCGCCGTAGCGGCTGCGGGCCTGCTTGCGGTTCTTGACGCCCTGGGTGTCCAGGGAACCGCGGATGATCTTGTAGCGAACACCCGGCAGGTCCCGGACCCGGCCACCGCGCACCAGCACGATGGAGTGCTCCTGGAGGTTGTGGCCCTCACCCGGAATGTAAGCCGTGACCTCGATCCCGCTGGTCAGACGCACACGCGCGACCTTGCGCAGGGCCGAGTTCGGCTTCTTGGGGGTGGTGGTGAAGACACGCGTGCAGACGCCGCGCCGCTGGGGGGACCCGCTCAGCGCGAGCGTCTTGTTCTTCTCGGCCTTGTCCTGCCGGCCCTTGCGGACCAGCTGCTGGATCGTTGGCACAGTTTCTCCGGTTTCTGTGTGCCGTCTCGGTAAAGCTAACCTGGGCCACGCGACCGACCCACGCGGTCGGGCGTGTCGGCGCCCGTCCATCATCCCGCGGGTTTTGCCCGCCCGCCGGGCGGGGAGTGTTGTCCGGGAGAGGATGCACCGGCTTGACGTCCGCCCCGTCCGGCCTCACCCCGCGACAGGGCGGGAAAACGTGAGCGCGCAGGGGACAGCCCAGGCACAAGGTCAGAGCCTACCCAGCCCGTCCGCCTGGGTCAAAACAGCAAGACGCGCCCAGCCGCCCCCCGCTCCCGGCCCCGCCGCCCACCGGCGGAACCTGTTGCGAAACTCCCCCTGTGCAGCGGGAGATGGGCACAATGTGTGAATGGAAACAGGAGGGGACGGCGGCAGATCCGTTGCGGACGCCGTGCGTGGCACCAGTGCGAGCGACCGGCCGGAGACGGCCGGGGCGGAAGGTCGGGGGCGGGCGGACGGACGCGGAGGCGGCGGGACGGCGGTCCCGGAGCCATCGGCCGGACCGGACCGCGGGGCCGCTGCCGACCCTACACCCGCGGACGGCGCACCCGGTGCAACCGGCGGGCCCGGTGACGGCGGCGCGGGCGGCGGCCCCGAGGCCCCGGTGCGGCGCAGCCGCCGCCGGTGGCCGCGGATCCTGCTCGGGGTGACGGCCGCGCTGCTGGCCCTGGTGCTGGCCGGGATCGGCTGGCTGTGGTGGAAGACGGAGCAGACCTTCGACTCGGTGGACCGCATCCCGGACGCCCTGCCGGACCTGCCGGAGGAGGAGCAGCCGCCCCGCTCGGCCGGCGACGCCCAGATCTACCTGCTGATCGGCCTGGACGCGGAGAGCGAGCCGGACGCCGGTCCGGGACCGGCCTGGCAGGCCGGGGCGGCGCGCAGCGACACCATGATGCTGATGCACATACCCGGCGACCGTTCCTCCGCCACCCTGGTCTCCATCCCCCGCGACACCTGGGTGGAGATCCCCGGGCACGGCGAGGCCAAGCTGAACGCCGCCTACTCCTGGGGCGGCACCCCGCTGCTGGTGCGGACCGTCCAGGAGTACACCGATCTGCGTATCGACCACCTCGCCGTGCTGGACTGGTCCGGCTTCCGGGAGCTGACCGACGCGGTCGGCGGCGTCACCATCGACGGCCGGACCATGAACGGCAAGCAGGCCCTGGCCTATGTCCGGGAGCGCAAGAACCTGCCGCAGGGCGACTTCGACCGCACCCGCCGCCAGCAGCATTTCCTGCGTTCGCTGCTGGCCCAGACGCTGTCCGGCGACACCATGACCGACGTGGGGCGGCTGAACGGGCTGATGGAGACCATCGGCGAGGTGGTCAGCGTGGACGACCGGCTCTCCAACGGCGACATGCGCGCGCTGGCCTGGGAGCTGCGCTCGGTGCGCAGCTCCGACATCAGCTTCATGAACGCCCCGGTCATCGGCACCGGCACCGTCCAGGGCCAGTCCGTGGTGCTGCTGGACTGGGAGGCCGCCGCCCCCCTGTGGGACGCCATGCGCACCGACACCATGGAGGAGTTCCTCGCCTCCGGGGAGGCCCCGCCGCTGCTCGGGCAGACCGTCCGCTGAGCCACCGAGGGGGGGCGTTCACGCTGCGCGACGTGGTGCGGGAGGACCCGCTGGACAACCGGCGCCGGCGCCCACAGCCCACGGCGGCCCGCGCCCCCAGCCATCCCATCGGAGTACCCACTGATCATCCGGACAGGTGATCAGCCGGCCACCACCCGTACCGATCGCTTGCAGCATCGTTTCGCCTGGTGAACTCGGCGACCCGGCCGAGACCCGATCCAGGAGAAGGAAACCAACGATGACGTACGGAGCACGGCATCTGGCCGTGGCGGCCTCGGCAGCGGCGATCCTGCTGGCACTCCCCGCCGGCACGGCGACCGCCCTTGACGGCGACAGCGACACCGGGGTGGGCGGTCTGCTGTCCAACCTCTCCGGCAGGAACTCCTCCGGCCACGCCAATCTCTGCGGCACGGGCAAGCTGGGACTCCTGAAGGAGCTGACCTGCGTGACCGAGGACACCGGCCACGGCGGCGGCGACCACGCCGGCCCCGTCGGCGGTCTGCTGTCCAACCTCCTGTTCGCCCGCAACGCCTCCGGCCACAGCAACAACTGCGGCAACGAAACCGTGGCGATCCTCACCCGCACCACCTGCGTCACCGTGGACCGCTCCGGCCACTGAGGGGTCCACGGCACCCCGGCGGTACGGGGAAGGGCCCGGCGCCCGCCGCCCGATTCCCCAGATCCGGCGGGCACCGGCCGCGCAACACCACAGGACAGGAACCGAGCAGGGCGAGCGAAGTGGTCTGATATGCCTTCTGTGTCGTCGTCTTCTTCTCTGTGCATCGGGGTGGTGGCACCGCTGACCGGGCGGCTGGCGCCCCTCGGGGCACCGCTGCTGTACGTTGCCCGCACACTGGCCCCACGGCTGCCGCAGGTGCGCAGCGGGGGCCGCCGCCACGCCGTGACCGTCACCGTGCGTGACTCCCGCTCCGATTCGCGGGCAGCTCGGCAGGCGGTCCGCGAACTGGCCGGGCAGGACGGCGCGCACATCGTGCTCGCCATGGCCGGGACCCGCGTGCTGCCGGCCGTCACCGACGCCTGCGAGCAGGAGGGGGTGCCCTGCGTCTCGACCACCTTCCCCTGGCAGGCGTACCTTCACGCGCGCGGCGCCGGTCCCGGGCACCGGTTCCGCTGGACGTACCACTTCGCCTGGGGGCTGGACGACATCGCCCGCGTCTTCGCCGGCCTGTGGGAACGGACCGGTCACCGGGGCCCCATCGGCTGCCTGTGGAACGACGATCTGCAGGGCACCCTGCTGCGCCACGAACGGTACGGCTTCCCGCCCGTGGCGTCCGCGCACGGGCACACCCTGGCCGACCTCGGCGCCTACCGGGAACCGGCCGCGGACTTCCGCGCGCAGGTGGACCGGATGCGCGAGAGCGGCGCCGGCATCATCACCAGCGCCGCCACCGCCACCGACCTGGCCCTCTTCCACCGCCGGGCCCGCGAGGCGGGGCTCCGCCCCCGGCTGATCACCTGCTCGCGCTGGCTGACCTACCCGCATACCCGCACCGCCGCTCCCGGGGTGCACGGCGAACTCGCCGACGCGCGCGTGGCCACACTCGTGTACTGGAGCCCCGACCACCCCTGCCGCTCCAGCCTGGACGGCACCACCTGCGCGGAACTCGCCGACGCCTACCGGCAGGCCACCGGCAGCCCCTGGCTCCAGCCCCTGGGCCTGGCGCACGCCCTGCTGGAGACCGCCCACCACGCGCTGACCACCGCGGCCGATCCCACGGACCGCGCGTCCGTCGCACAGGCCATCGGCGAAACACCCGTGGACACCATCGCCGGCACTCTCGACTGGTCCCGGGGGCCGGCCCCGAACATCGCGCTCCTGCCCCTGACCGGCGGCCAGTGGCACCCCGGCCCGGACGGCCCGCGCCTCGCCCTGGTGAGCAACGCCGGCCACCCCGGCCTCCCCCTCACCGGCGATCTCATCGCCGCCCGGTAGTCTCCCCCGCCGCTCCGGTTCCGGAACCGGAACCGGCCGCACCGGCAGTCCGTCCGGAGCACCCGGGCCGGACTGCGGTGAGGGCCCATGGGGCTGCCGCACCGCACCGGGGCGCGCCGTGGTGGTCCTGCCCGGGAGAACGGGCGGGAGCCGCGACACCGCAGACTGCCCGGCGGCCGGTGGCCGGTGAGCAGCTGACCACACGCCGGTGGCCCCGCGCACGATGCGCGGGGCCACCGGTGCATCCAGCCTCAGCCGGTCATGGCGGTCACGGGCTGTAGGGGCCGTAGTCGTAGTCGTCCAGCGGGACGGCCTGGCCGGAGCCCGGGCCGAAGGGCGAGTAGTCGATGTCGTCGTAGCCGACGGACGAGTACATCGCGGCCTTGGCCTCCTCGGTCGGCTCCACCCGGATGTTGCGGTACCGGGACAGGCCCGTACCGGCCGGGATGAGCTTACCGATGATCACGTTCTCCTTGAGGCCGATCAGGGAGTCCGACTTGGCGTTGATCGCCGCGTCGGTCAGCACCCGGGTCGTCTCCTGGAAGGACGCCGCCGACAGCCACGACTCGGTGGCCAGCGACGCCTTGGTGATGCCCATGAGCTGCGGACGGCCGGAGGCCGGCTGCCCGCCCTCGGCCACCACCCGGCGGTTCTCCGACTCGAAGCGCGACCGCTCCACCAGCTCGCCCGGCAGCAGTTCGGCGTCGCCGGACTCGATGATCGTCACCCGGCGCAGCATCTGCCGGACGATGATCTCGATGTGCTTGTCGTGGATGGACACACCCTGCGAGTTGTAGACCCGCTGGACCTCGCCGACCAGGTAGATCTGGACGGCCCGCTGGCCCAGCACGCGCAGCACGTCGTGCGGGTTGACCGCGCCGACGGTGAGCGGCTGGCCGACCTCGATGTGGCCGCCCTCCTCGACCAGCAGCCGGGCCCGCTTGGAGACGTTGTAGGAGACCTCGTCCGAGCCGTCGTCGGGGGTGACGACGATCTTCTTGGTCTTCTCCGTCTCCTCGATCCGCACCCGGCCGGTGGCCTCGGAGATCGGGGCCGCGCCCTTGGGCTGGCGGGCCTCGAACAGCTCGACCACACGCGGCAGACCCTGGGTGATGTCCTCACCGGCCACACCACCGGTGTGGAAGGTCCGCATGGTGAGCTGGGTGCCGGGCTCGCCGATGGACTGGGCGGCGATGATGCCCACCGCCTCACCGATGTCCACCAGCTTGCCGGTGGCCAGCGAACGGCCGTAGCACATGGCGCAGGCGCCGACCGCGGACTCGCAGGTGAGCACCGAGCGGACCTTGACGACCTCGACCCCGTGCGCGACCAGCTCGTCGATCATCACGTCGCCCAGGTCGGCGCCGGCCGTGGCCAGCACCTTCCCGTCCTGGACGATGTCCTCGGCCAGGCAGCGGGCGTACACGGCGGACTCGGCGTTCTCCGCCTTGCGCAGCACGCCGTCCGCGCCGCGCTCGGCGATGGCCAGCTTCAGGCCGCGGTCGGTGCCGCAGTCCTCCTCGCGGATGATGACGTCCTGCGAGACGTCCACCAGACGCCGGGTGAGGTAGCCGGAGTCGGCGGTCCGCAGGGCGGTGTCCGCCAGACCCTTCCGGGCGCCGTGCGTGGAGATGAAGTACTCCAGCACGGACAGGCCCTCCCGGAAGGACGCCTTGATCGGACGCGGGATGGTCTCGTTCTTGGCGTTGGACACCAGGCCGCGCATACCGGCGATCTGCCGCATCTGCATCATGTTTCCGCGGGCCCCGGAGTCCACCATCATGAAGATGGAGTTGGTCTTCGGGAAGTTGGCCTGCATGGCCTCGGCGACCTCGTTGGACGCCTTGGTCCAGATCGCGATCAGCTCCTGGGTGCGCTCGTCCTTGGTGATCAGGCCGCGCTCGTACTGCTTCTGCACCTTCTCGTCCTGGGCCTCGTAGCGGGCCAGGATCTCCGGCTTCTGCGCGGGCAGCACGATGTCGGAGACCGCGATGGTCACACCGGACCGGGTCGACCAGTAGTAACCGGCCGCCTTGAGGTTGTCCAGCACCGCGGCCACCACGATCTTCGGGTAGCGCTCGGCGAGCTCGTTGACGATCTCCGAGATCTGCTTCTTCCCGACCGCGTAGTTCACGTACGGGAAGTCGTCGGGCAGCAGTTCGTTGAACAGCGCCCGGCCCAGGGTGGTCTTGAGCCGGAAGCCGTCCCCGGGCTGCCACTCCTCGGGTCCGCCCTCGGCGCTCTCCGGCGGGGTCCAGCCGCGCGGCGGCACGGTGCCCACCGGGAAGCGGATCTCGATCGGCGACTGGATCGCCAGCTCGCCCGCGTCGAAGGCCATCAGCGCCTCGGCGGTGGAGGCGAACACCCGGCCCTCGCCCTTGAGCTCGCGGCCCTCGGGGCCGGAGGAGAGGAAGAACAGACCGATGATCATGTCCTGGGTGGGCATGGTCACCGGCCGGCCGTCGGCCGGCTTGAGGATGTTGTTCGAGGACAGCATCAGGATGCGGGCCTCGGCCTGCGCCTCCGCGGACAGCGGCAGGTGCACGGCCATCTGGTCGCCGTCGAAGTCGGCGTTGAAGGCGGTGCAGACCAGCGGGTGGATCTGGATCGCCTTGCCCTCCACCAGCTGCGGCTCGAAGGCCTGGATGCCCAGCCGGTGCAGGGTGGGCGCCCGGTTCAGCAGCACCGGGTGCTCGGCGATGACCTCTTCCAGCACGTCGAACACGACCGTGCGCTGGCGCTCCACCATGCGCTTGGCCGACTTGATGTTCTGCGCGTGGTTGAGATCCACCAGCCGCTTCATCACGAACGGCTTGAACAGCTCCAGCGCCATGGCCTTGGGCAGGCCGCACTGGTGCAGCTTGAGCTGCGGGCCGACCACGATGACCGACCGGCCGGAGTAGTCGACGCGCTTGCCCAGCAGGTTCTGGCGGAACCGGCCCTGCTTGCCCTTGAGCATGTCGGACAGCGACTTCAGCGGACGGTTGCCCGGCCCGGTGACCGGACGGCCGCGCCGGCCGTTGTCGAACAGGGCGTCCACGGCCTCCTGGAGCATCCGCTTCTCGTTGTTGACGATGATCTCGGGCGCGCCGAGATCCAGCAGACGCTTCAGCCGGTTGTTGCGGTTGATCACCCGGCGGTAGAGGTCGTTCAGGTCGGAGGTGGCGAACCGGCCGCCGTCCAGCTGCACCATCGGGCGCAGGTCCGGCGGGATCACCGGGACGCAGTCCAGCACCATGCCCTTGGGGCTGTTGGAGGTCTGCAGGAAGGCCGAGACGACCTTGAGGCGCTTCAGCGCCCGGGTCTTCTTCTGGCCCTTGCCGGTCCGGATGATCTCGCGCAGCTTCTCGGCCTCGGCGTCGAGGTCGAAGGTCTCCAGCCGCTTCTGCAGGGCGGCGGCGCCCATCGAGCCGTCGAAGTAGGTGCCGAAGCGGTCGCGCAGCTCGCGGTAGAGCAGCTCGTCGCCCTCCAGGTCCTGGACCTTGAGCGACTTGAAGCGGTTCCAGACCTCGTCCAGGCGGTCGATCTCGCGCTGGGCGCGGTCGCGGAGCTGCTTCATCTCCCGCTCGGCGCCCTCGCGCACCTTGCGGCGGGCGTCGGCCTTGGCGCCCTCGGCCTCCAGCTCGGCCAGGTCGGATTCGAGCTTCTTGGCGCGGGCCTCCAGGTCGGCGTCCCGGCGCTGCTCGATCTGCTGCCGCTCCACGGAGACGTGTGCCTCCAGGGAGGGCAGGTCACGGGTGCGCCGCTCCTCGTCCACGTACGTGATCATGTACGCGGCGAAGTAGATGACCTTCTCCAGGTCCTTCGGGGCCAGGTCCAGCAGGTAGCCCAGCCGCGAGGGAACGCCCTTGAAGTACCAGATGTGGGTGACGGGCGCGGCCAGTTCGATGTGGCCCATCCGCTCCCGGCGCACCTTGGCGCGGGTCACCTCGACGCCGCAGCGCTCACAGATGATGCCCTTGAAGCGGACGCGCTTGTACTTGCCGCAGTAGCACTCCCAGTCCCGGGTGGGGCCGAAGATCTTCTCGCAGAAGAGTCCGTCCTTCTCGGGCTTCAGGGTGCGGTAGTTGATGGTCTCCGGCTTCTTGACCTCGCCGTGCGACCACTGACGGATGTCGTCGGCGGTGGCCAGGCCGATCCGCAGTTCGTCGAAGAAGTTGACGTCGAGCACTCTCGTCAATCCCTCTCAGGGTCTCGTGTCATCAATTGGTCTGTCGGGGTCCGGGGTGGGGCCGGGGCACTCCCCGCCCGGTGGCAAGGGGTGCCCGGCCCGGCCCGTCAGACCTCTTCGACGCTGCTCGGCTCGCGCCGGGACAGGTCGATGCCGAGCTCTTCCGCGGCGCGGAAGACGTCCTCGTCGGTGTCGCGCATCTCGATGGACATGCCGTCGCTGGAGAGCACCTCGACATTGAGGCACAGCGACTGCATTTCCTTGATGAGCACCTTGAAGGACTCCGGGATGCCGGGCTCCGGAATGTTCTCGCCCTTGACGATCGCCTCGTAGACCTTGACCCGGCCGGTGACGTCGTCGGACTTGATGGTCAGCAGCTCCTGGAGGGCGTAGGCCGCGCCGTAGGCCTCCAGCGCCCAGACCTCCATCTCACCGAAGCGCTGGCCGCCGAACTGGGCCTTGCCGCCCAGCGGCTGCTGGGTGATCATGGAGTAGGGGCCGGTGGAGCGGGCGTGCAGCTTGTCGTCCACCAGGTGGTGCAGCTTGAGGATGTACATGTAGCCGACCGAGACCGGCTCCGGGAACGGCTCGCCGGAGCGGCCGTCGAACAGGTTGGCCTTGCCGGTGGGCTGCACCATGCGGTCGCCGTCCCGGTTGGGGTTGGCGTGCCGGAAGAGGCCGAACAGCTCCTCCTCGCGGGCGCCGTCGAAGACCGGGGAGGCCACCTTGGAGCGCTGCGGCACGCTGCCGTAACCCGCCGCGTCCAGGCGCCTGGCCCAGTTCTCGTCCAGCCCGCTGACGTCCCAGCCCTGGGAGGCGAGCCAGCCCAGGTGGATCTCCAGCACCTGGCCGGGGTTCATCCGGGAGGGCACGCCCAGCGGGTTGAGGATGATGTCGACCGGGGTGCCGTCCTCCAGGAACGGCATGTCCTCGACGGGGAGGATCTTGGAGATGACACCCTTGTTGCCGTGCCGGCCGGCCAGCTTGTCACCGTCGGTGATCTTGCGCTTCTTGGCCACGTAGACCCGGACCAGCTGGTTGACGCCCGGGGGCAGCTCGTCGCCCTCCTCGCGGTCGAAGATCCGCACACCGATGACGGTGCCGGACTCGCCGTGCGGGACCTTCAGCGAGGTGTCACGGACCTCGCGGGCCTTCTCGCCGAAGATCGCGCGCAGCAGCCGCTCCTCCGGGGTCAGCTCGGTCTCGCCCTTGGGGGTGACCTTGCCGACCAGGATGTCGCCGGCCACCACCTCGGCGCCGATCCGCACGATGCCCCGGTCGTCCAGGTCCGCCAGGACCTCCTCGGAGACGTTCGGGATGTCGCGGGTGATCTCCTCCGGGCCCAGCTTGGTGTCCCGGGCGTCGACCTCGTGCTCCTCGATGTGGATCGAGGTCAGCACGTCGTCCTGGACCAGGCGCTGGGAGAGGATGATCGCGTCCTCGTAGTTGTAGCCCTCCCAGGACATGAAGGCGACCAGCAGGTTCTTCCCCAGGGCCAGCTCGCCCTTCTGGGTGGACGGGCCGTCGGCGATGACCTGGCCGGCCACCACTTCGTCGCCCTCGGAGACCCGGACCTTCTGGTTGTAGCAGGTGCCCTGGTTGGAGCGGTGGAACTTGGACAGCCGGTAGGTGACGTGGGTGCCGTCGTTGTTCTGGCAGGTGATGTAGTCGGCGGAGACCTCGGTGATCACGCCGTCCTGCTCGGCCACGATGACGTCACCGGCGTCGGTGGCGGCGCGGTACTCCATGCCGGTGCCCACGAACGGGGAGTCGGCCTGGATCAGCGGCACCGCCTGCCGCATCATGTTCGAGCCCATCAGCGCGCGGTTGGCGTCGTCGTGCTCCAGGAACGGGATCATGGACGAGGCCACCGACACCATCTGGCGCGGCGAGACGTCCATGTAGTCCACGTCCGAGCCGGGGACGTAGTCGACCTCGCCGCCGCGGCGGCGGACCAGCACCCGGTTCTCCGCGAAGGTCATCTCCTCGGTGAGGGGCGCGTTGGCCTGGGCGATGACGAAGCGGTCCTCCTCGTCCGCGGTGAGGTAGTCGACCTCGTCGGTGACCACACCGCCCGTCACCCGGCGGTAGGGGGTCTCCACGAAGCCGAAGGCGTTCACCCGGCCGAAGGCGGCCAGCGAGCCGATCAGACCGATGTTCGGGCCTTCCGGGGTCTCGATCGGGCACATCCGGCCGTAGTGCGACGGGTGCACGTCCCGGACCTCCAGGCCGGCCCGCTCCCGGCTCAGACCGCCCGGGCCCAGCGCGGACAGCCGCCGCTTGTGGGTCAGCCCGGAGAGCGGGTTGGTCTGGTCCATGAACTGGGACAGCTGGCTGGTGCCGAAGAACTCCTTGATGGAGGCCACCACCGGCCGGATGTTGATCAGCGTCTGCGGGGTGATCGCCTCGACGTCCTGGGTGGTCATCCGCTCCCGGACCACCCGCTCCATACGGGCCAGACCGGTGCGCACCTGGTTCTGGATGAGCTCGCCCACGGTGCGCAGCCGCCGGTTGCCGAAGTGGTCGATGTCGTCCGTCTCGACCACGATGGTCTGGCCGCCCTGCGCGGTCGTCTCGGTCTCCCCGGCGTGCAGCTTCACCAGGTACTTGATGGTGTTGACGATGTCCTCGATGGTGAGGACGCCGGCGTCCAGCGGCTCGTTGCCGCCCAGCTTCTTGTTGATCTTGTAGCGGCCGACCTTGGCCAGGTCGTAGCGCTTGGGGTTGAAGTAGAGGTTCTCCAGCAGCGCCTGGGCGGCCTCCTTGGTCGGCGGCTCACCGGGGCGCAGCTTGCGGTAGATGTCGAGCAGCGCGTCGTCCTGGCCCTGGGTGTGGTCCTTCTCCAGGGTGGCGCGCATGGACTCGTACTCGCCGAACTCCTCCAGGATCTGCTCGGAGGTCCAGCCCAGCGCCTTGAGCAGCACGGTCACCGACTGCTTGCGCTTGCGGTCCACGCGCACGCCGACCATGTCGCGCTTGTCGACCTCCATCTCCAGCCAGGCACCCCGGGAGGGGATGATCTTGGCGGTGAAGATGTCCTTGTCGGTGGTCTTGTCGATGCTGGAGTCGAAGTAGACGCCGGGCGAGCGGACGAGCTGGGAGACCACCACCCGCTCGGTGCCGTTGATGATGAAGGTGCCCTTGGTGGTCATGAGCGGGAAGTCGCCCATGAAGACCGTCTGGGACTTGATCTCACCGGTTTCGTTGTTGGTGAACTCGGCGGTGACGAAGAGCGGAGCGGCGTAGGTGAAGTCGCGCTCCTTGCACTCGTCCATGGAGTTCTTCGGCGGCTCGAAGCGGTGGTCGCGGAAGGTCAGCGACATCGACCCGGAGAAGTCCTCGATCGGCGAGATCTCCTCGAAGATCTCCTCCAGTCCGGACTTGGTGGGGACATCCTGCCCACGCTCCAGCGCGGCCTCGACGCGGCTCTGCCAGGCCGCGTTGCCGAGCAGCCAGTCGAAACTCTCGGTTTGCAGCGCAAGGAGGTCGGGAACTTGCAGCGGTTCCTTGATCTTCGCGAACGAGACACGCGGCGGAGCTGTGCCGTTGCCGTTCTGAGTCTGTGCAGTCGAGGCGTTGCGCGAGGCGGCCAAGAGGGGGTCCTTCCGAGGGCTCGGACTCTCTGCGCGCATACCTGTCCCCCTGGTGACGGGCAGGGGGCGGCTATTAGGCAGCGCAAAGGGACAGTGTAGCCACAAGACCCACTGATGTCCACTGCCGGATCCGGGGATCGTCACCGTCCCTCGATCCGGCAGGCCACTGTAGTGCGCGCAGACACGCGCATACCGCCTGCCGTCCGCTCCGGCCGCCTCGTGAACCGGAGCGCGGCGCCGCGGCTTCCTCGTAGCCGGACGACACCGTCTGCCGCATCACTTCCCGCTTCCGCACCTATCCATGCATCGAATGCGACCCGAATCGCGGGACCCGCTCCGCCGTGCCATGCCCGTACGCGTGAAGTGCGTCCTGAGAATCGCGCGGCGGATGCGGTTCGTCAAGGGGACCGTGCGGCGGCGGGCCCCCGGGGGGAGCCCGGGACCCCCGGGACGACGCGGAACCGAAGATCACCATACCCGCCGCCGCCGACAGGGCAACCCCGTGTCCAGCACGACGAAGGGCGACCACCCCATCGGGTGATCGCCCTTCGCGCGGTCCGGTTGATCCGCGTCGCCCGGGACGCGGACCGGTCCGGTGTCAGACGAGCGAGGTCACTTGAGCTCGACCGAGGCGCCGGCGCCCTCCAGGGACTCCTTGGCCTTGTCGGCGTCGGCCTTGCTGGCCTTCTCCAGCACCGCCTTGGGGGCGCCGTCGACCAGCTCCTTGGCCTCCTTCAGACCCAGCGAGGTCAGCTCGCGCACGACCTTGATGACCTGGATCTTCTTGTCGCCGGCGGCGGTCAGGACGACGTCGAACTCGTCCTTCTCCTCGGCGGCCTCGGCGGCACCGCCGGCGGCGGCACCCCCAGCGGCGGCCACGGCGACCGGGGCGGCGGCCTCGACGTCGAACTTCTCCTCGAACTTCTTCACGAACTCGGAGAGCTCGATCAGGGTCATGGTCTCGAACTGCTCGAGCAGCTCGTCCTGGCTGAGCTTCGCCATGATGGCGGTCCTTCCACTAGATCGGCTGGTGCCGGAATGTCTGCCGGATGGTGAGTGCGGCGGGTCTGGCCCGCCAGGCCGGGTGCGGAGCCGGTGTGGCCGGCCTCACTCGGCGTCGGCGGGCGCCGGGGCTCCGGCACCGCCCTGCTCGACCTTGCTGCGCAGCGCGTCCGCGGTGCGGACGAACTTCGAGAGCGGGGCCTGGAAGGTCGCCGCGGCCTTGGCCATGGACGCCTTCATGCCACCGGCCAGCTTGGCGAGCAGCACCTCGCGGGACTCGAGGTCCGCAAGCTTCTGGATGTCCTCGGCGGTCAGGGGCTTGCCGTCGAGCACGCCGCCCTTGATGACCAGCGCGTCGTTGTCCTTGGCGAAGTCCCGAAGGCTCTTCGCCGTGGCGACCGGGTCACCGGTGACGAACGCCACCGCGGTCGAGCCGGAGAAGTAGGCATCCAGCTCGGTGATCCCGGCCTCGTTGGCCGCGATCTTCGTCAGGGTGTTCTTCGCCACACGGTACTGGGCGTTCTCGCCCAGGGCCCGGCGCAGATCCTTCATCTGCGCCACGCTCAGACCGACGTAGGCGGTGACGACCGCGCCGGTGGAGTTCTCGAACTTCTCCTTGATCTCCGCAACGGCCGCGATCTTGTCGGGTGCTGCCATGAACCTCTGCCCTCCTTCCGGGAATGTCGGACCGCTCGGAAGGGGAGGCGAGATGCAGAAAAAGCCCCGGCGCAGGGCACGGGGCGCAACATCCGCGAACCGGTTCCCGGGGCGGGGCCCCGGCCGGAAGCGGCGTGGTCTTCCTCGTCACCTGCGCGGGCTGTCCGCGTTCGCGGATCCTTCGGCCACCGGGTTCGGCCCGGCGGCAACCAGCGGTCTCTGGCTTCACGGCAAGAGTAGGCGACGCCGCTCCCGCCAGGCAAATCGCCCTCCCCGTGCCCGCCGGACGGCGGGCACGGGGAGGGCGAGGCTGCGCGGGGCGCGGTGTGCGGGCGGGCGGCTCAGGCGCGGGGGCCTGCGCCGGACCCGAGAGCGTCCAGGCCGAAGGGGTCGAAGCCCTCCTCCAGCTCCGCGGCGTCGACCACGTCCCCGGCCGGGGGGTGCTCCACGGCCGGCGCGGCGCCGTAGTCGCTGTACCGGGTGGACTGCACCACCGACCCCTCGGGCATCTCCATGGTCATGTCGATCCGCACCGGGTAGTCGTTCTCGTCCACCCAGATGGCCAGCTGGTACTCCTCGTCCCCGGACTCGGCCAGCTCCGAGCGCATCAGCTCCAGCTCCTCCTCGGAGAGGAACTCCGTGGACGGGTCCATGGCCATCAGGTCCTCGGCGGTGAGGGTCCCCTCGTAGCGGTTGACGGTGGCCCCGTCCAGGGTCTCCTCGCCCTTCCACTCGATGTCAGGGGACTCCAGCATCAGCCCCACCTGGGCGGCCGGGCTGTACGAGGCGCTGTTGAGCTGGTCCAGCATCCGGTCCAGCTGCGGTTCGCCCTCCTCCGCGATCGCCTGTTCCAGGTCGACCTTGATCCAGGACTTGCCGGACAGCCCTTCCTCCATCAGCGGGCTGCTCATGTACATCACATTGTCGACCAGGCGGACACGCATGGTGGCGTCGAGCTCGGCGAGCCGGTCCAGCTCCCCGGACGCCTCCGGGTCCTCGGCGGCGAGCTCGGCGAACAGGTCCAGCATCGCCTGGATGTAGCCGTTCATGTCCGCGGTGGCATCCATGGCGAGCGGCTGCCAGCCGATGGTGCCGCCCACCGACGTCTCCATCCCGTCCATGCCCATGATGTCCATGGTGGTGACGGACTCGAAGACCGCGGAACGGGCCTCCTGGCTCTTCCTGGCGGTGGCCTGCAGCGCCTCCACCGCGGCGCTCTGCGAACGGGCGGAGTCCTTCTCGGAGCGCGCCTTGGGCGCTTCCCCGGACGAGCCGCTGCAGGCCGCGGTGACGACCAGCAGACCGGCGGTGGCGGCGCTCAGTGCGGTGGCGCGCGCGGTGGTGCGCAGGGTACGCATGCTTCCCCCCGGAAAGACGTGGAACGGCTGTGCGGAAACTTTCCTTTGCCACCGTAACGCACCCGCCGGGACGCCGAAGCGCCCGTTCCGGCCCAAGGACGGGCGGAACGGGCGCTTCTGACGGAGTTTCAGCCGACGCCGGGAATCAGACGGCGGTCTCCTCCACCAGCAGGTTGCGGGTGCGGTTCGGGTCGACCGGCACACCCGGGCCCATGGTGGTGGAGAAGGTGGTCTTGCGGATGTAGCGGCCCTTGGCCGCGGACGGCTTGAGCCGGGTGATCTCCTCCAGCGCGGCGGCGTAGTTCTCCACCAGCCTGGCCTCCTCGAAGGAGGTCTTGCCGATGATGAAGTGGAGGTTGGCGTGCTTGTCCACCCGGAACTCGATCTTGCCGCCCTTGATCTCGGTGACGGCCTTGGCCACGTCCATGGTGACGGTGCCGGTCTTGGGGTTGGGCATCAGACCGCGGGGGCCGAGCACCCGGCCCAGCCGGCCGACCTTGCCCATCAGGTCCGGGGTGGCGACGACCGAGTCGAAGTCCAGACGGCCGCCGGCCACCTCCTCGATCAGTTCGTCGGCGCCCACGATGTCGGCGCCCGCGGCACGCGCGGCCTCGGCACGGTCACCGGTCGCGAAGACCAGGACCCGGGCGGTCTTGCCGGTGCCGTGCGGAAGGTTCACGGTGCCGCGCACCATCTGGTCCGCCTTGCGGGGGTCCACACCCAGCCGCATGGCGACCTCGACGGTCGCGTCGAACTTGACGGGGGACGTCTCCTTGGCGAGCCGGACGGCCTCCAGCGGCGCGTACAGACGCGTCCGGTCGACCTTCGCCGAGGCGTTGCGGTGCCCCTTGCTGCGCTTCACTGCTGCTCCTGTTGCTGTACGGAATAAGTCGTCGGAGTCGTGGTGCGGGCCAGCGCTCGGCCCTCCCACAGGTGGGGGTGCGGGCTCAGCCCTCGACGGTGACGCCCATCGACCGGGCGGTGCCGGCGATGATCTTCTCCGCGGCGTCCAGGTCGTTGGCGTTCAGGTCGGGCATCTTGGTGGTGGCGATCTCCCGGACCTGCTCGCGGGTGAGCTTGCCGACCTTGGTCTTGTGGGGCTCGCCGGAGCCCTTGTCCAGGCCCGCGGCCTTGAGGATCATCTTGGCGGCCGGCGGGGTCTTGGTGATGAAGGTGAAGGAGCGGTCCTCGTAGACCGTGATCTCCACGGGGATGACCCAGCCGCGCTGCGACTCGGTGGCCGCGTTGTAGGCCTTGCAGAACTCCATGATGTTCACGCCGTGCTGGCCCAGGGCCGGGCCGACCGGCGGGGCCGGGTTGGCGGCGCCGGCCTGGATCTGGAGCTTGATCAGCCCCGTGACCTTCTTCTTCTTGGGAGGCATGATTCGTCTTCTCCGGGTCAGTGATGTCGCGAGGCCCCGGCCGTGACCGGGGCCGCTGGGACCCGGACCGGCACGAAGCCATACCGCACCACGTTAACGGGTGCGGCGAGAGGGGCAAAATCCGGGCCGTGCCCCGCCCCCGCCCAGCGGCGGCGGCACGGCACGGCCCCGAACAGCGCTGTCTGCCCGACGGATGCGGTGTGCTCCGCCCGATCCTCCGGGCTAGTTCTTCTGGATCTGGTCGAAGCTCAGCTCGACCGGGGTCTCCCGGCCGAAGATCTCGACCAGGCCCTTGACCTTCTTGGCGTCGGCGTTGATCTCGTTGATCGTGGCCTGGAGGGTGGCGAAGGGGCCGTCGGTGACGGTGACGGAGTCACCCACCTCGAAGTCCAGCACCTGCACCTCGACCTTGCGGCCCGGAGCGGCGGCGGCCTCGCCGGCCTCGGCGGCGGCCTTCCGCTCCACCTCCGGGGCGAGCATGCTGACGACCTCGTCCAGGGTCAGCGGGGTCGGGTTGTAGGCGTTGCCGATGAAACCGGTGACGCCGGGGGTGTGCCGGACCACGCCCCAGGTCTCGTCGTTCATGTCCATCCGCACCAGCACATAGCTGGGCAGGCGGTTCTGCTTGACGGTGCGCCGGTCGCCGTTCTTGATCTGGACGACCTCTTCCTGCGGCACCTCGATCTGGTGGATGTACTCCTCGACGTTCAGCGAGACCGCGCGCTGCTCCAGATTGGTGCGCACCCGGTTCTCGTATCCCGCGTAGGTGTGCACCACGTACCACTCGCCGGGCTGGTGCCGCAGCTCCTCGCGCAACGCCGCGACCGGGTCCACCGGCTCCGGCTCCGGCTCGGCGGCGGGGGCCTCGGCGGCGGGCGTCTCGGCATCGGCACCGGCGGCGGTGCCGACCACGGTGCCGGTGTCGGTGCCGGTGTCCGCGGCGGCGGTGTCGGCGGTGTCGGCAGCCTCGGTGGAGTCGACGAGATCCGCTGCCTCGACGATGTCGCGCTCGGTGTCATCGCCCCCATGGGAGACGGAGGCATCGTTCGGGTTCACGTCAGACACGTTAGCTGCTTCTTCCTGGCTTCACAGTGGTTGGGAAGGTGCCGGAGCGGGCGGCGCCGAGGGGCGCCGCGCTCCGGTGGCGTCAGCCGAAGACGTAGTCGACGACCTCGCCGAATCCCCAGTCAAGCACAGTCAGGATGCCGATCATCACGAGAACGAACACGATCACCGCGGTGGTGTAGGTGGTGAGCTGATGGCGGGTGGGCCACACCACCTTGCGCAGCTCGGCAACCACCTGGCGGTAGAAAAGAGCAAGTTTGCCCAGCGGGCCCCGCTTGGCCCGCCGTCCGCGGCGGCCGGTGCCTTCCCCCCGGGGCTCCGGTGCCTCGACGGAGTCCGTGATCCCAGCCACTCGTCCTCACCTGATCCCGGTCATGGTCGTAGCCGCCCGGGCCCGGCCGGGCGGCTTTGCATTCCGTAGCAGGGCCGGAGGGACTTGAACCCCCAACCGCTGGTTTTGGAGACCAGTGCTCTACCAATTGAGCTACGACCCTTGGTGCGCTGCTCGACCTACCGTAACCGACGGCGCGGCCGACCAACGAACGACGAGTGTACGTGCTCTGCGGCCGTGCGTCGAACGGTATGCACCGCGGATCGCGGCGATCCGGGCCTTCCCGCCGCTGGGTGCCTGGTCGGGGCCCCTGTGACGGCAGATGCGGAAGTGGCGGGGACGGTGGGGCCGCCGGGAACCGGCGGCAACGGAGCGCGACGGGCCCGGGCCCCCGGGAACGGGCGGCGGCGCGGGGACGCGCGCGGCCGGCCCGGGGGGACGGCGTGGGGAACGGCACTGCGGCACGGCGGGCAACCCCGCTGCGGGTCGGGCGCCCCGTCTGCGACGATGCCGTCATGAGTGCCGCAACTCCTCCCGCACAGTCAGAGACCGCGCCGGAGCCCCGCCGGGTCTCGGCGCGGATCGCCGCGATCTCCGAGTCCGCCACCCTCGCCGTGGACGCCAAGGCCAAGGCCCTCAAGGCGGCCGGGCGGCCGGTGATCGGCTTCGGCGCCGGCGAGCCCGACTTCCCGACCCCCGGCTACATCGTCGACGCGGCGGTCGAGGCCTGCCGGAACCCGAAGTACCACCGCTACACCCCCGCCGGCGGCCTGCCCGAGCTGAAGGAGGCCATCGCCGCCAAGACCCTGCGCGACTCCGGCTACCAGGTGCAGGCGTCCCAGGTGCTGGTCACCAACGGCGGCAAGCAGGCGATCTACGAGGCGTTCGCCGCGCTGCTCGACCCGGGCGACGAGGTCATCGTCCCGGCGCCCTACTGGACCACCTACCCGGAGTCGATCCGGCTGGCCGGCGGCGTACCGGTGGAGGTGGTCGCGGACGAGACCACCGGCTACCGGGTCTCCGTGGAGCAGCTGGAGGCGGCCCGTACCGAGCGCACCAAGGTGCTGCTGTTCGTCTCGCCCTCCAACCCGACCGGCGCGGTCTACGGCCGGGAGCAGGTGGAGGCCGTCGGCCGCTGGGCCGCCGAGCACGGCCTGTGGGTGCTCACCGACGAGATCTACGAGCACCTGGTCTACGGCGACGCCGCGTTCCACTCGCTGCCGGTGGTGGTGCCCGAGCTGCGCGACCGCTGCGTGGTGGTCAACGGCGTGGCCAAGACCTACGCCATGACCGGCTGGCGGGTCGGCTGGGTGATCGGCCCGCAGGACGTGGTCAAGGCCGCCACCAACCTCCAGTCGCACGCCACCTCCAATGTCAGCAACGTGTCGCAGGCGGCGGCGCTGGCCGCGGTCTCCGGCGACCTGTCCGCGGTGCAGGAGATGCGCGGCGCCTTCGACCGGCGGCGCCGCACCATCGTGCGGATGCTGAACGAGATCGAGGGCGTGCAGTGCCCGGAGCCGGAGGGCGCGTTCTACGCCTACCCGTCGGTCAAGGGCCTGCTGGGCAAGGAGATCCGCGGGCGCCGGCCGCAGACCGGCGTGGCGCTTGCCGAGCTGATCCTGGAGGAGGCCGAGGTGGCGGTGGTGCCGGGCGAGGCCTTCGGCACCCCGGGCTATCTGCGGCTTTCCTACGCGCTGAGCGACCAGGACCTGGCCGAGGGCGTCTCCCGGATGCAGAAGCTGCTGGCCGAGGCCCGCGACTGAGCATCTGCCGGACGCGGCGATCCGTCGGCCGGCAGGAGCCGGCCGACGGGTCCGGCCGAGCGGCCCGCCGGCAGAACGGGCCGAGGGACGGACCGGCGGGGCGGGGCGGGCCGGCGGGCCCAGCCGAGGGCACACGCGTTCGACGGGTCGCTGCCGCCGGCCTCCCGACTACCGCTCGGCCCGGCCGATGCGGCAAGATCCCGCAATGGCGAGTGTTTCCCCCGAATCCGGCGCGCCGGGACGCGATGTCCGGCTGCTGCCGAAGGCGCATCTGCATCTGCACTTCACCGGGTCCATGCGTACCGGCACCCTGCTGGAACTGGCGGACAAGTACGGGGTGCGGCTTCCGGAGGCGCTGAGCAGCGGGACCCCGCCCAGACTGCGGGCCACCGACGAACGCGGCTGGTTCCGCTTCCAGCGGCTGTACGACATCGCCCGCTCCTGCCTGCGCAGCCCCGAGGACATCCACCGGCTCGTGCAGGAGGCCGCAGAGGAGGATCTGCGGGACGGCTCCCGCTGGCTGGAGATCCAGGTCGACCCCACCTCGTACGCGCCCCGGCTGGGCGGGCTGATCCCGGCGCTGGAGATCATCCTCGACTCGGTGGACGACGCGATGCGCGCCACCGGCCTGGGAATCCGGGTGCTGGTCGCGGCCAACCGCACCCGGCATCCGCTGGACGCCCGCACCCTTGCCCGGCTGGCGGTCCGCTACGCCGGCCGCGGCGTGGTCGGTTTCGGGCTGTCCAACGACGAGCGGCGCGGCTTCGCCCGGGACTTCGACCGGGCCTTCGCGATCGCCCGGGACGGCGGCCTGCTGGCGGCGCCGCACGGCGGCGAGCTGTCCGGGCCGTCCAGCGTCTGGGACTGCCTGGACGATCTGGGCGCCGGGCGGATCGGCCACGGCGTCCGCGCGGCCGAGGACCCGCGGCTGCTGCGGCGGCTGGCGGAGGCGGGCGTGACCTGCGAGATCTGCCCGGCGTCCAATGTGGCGCTGGGGGTGTACGACCGGCTGCAGGACGTGCCGCTGCGGCGGCTGTTCGAGGCGGGGGTGCCGATCGCGCTGGGCGCGGACGATCCGCTGCTGTTCGGCTCCCGGCTGGCCGCGCAGTACGAGATCGCCCGCCGCCACCACGCGTTCACCGATCAGGAGCTGGCCCGGCTGGCGGCCCAGTCGGTGCGCGCCTGCACCGCCCCGCCGGATGTGAAGGAGAAACTGCTGCTCGGCATCACCGAATGGCTGGAGAACTGATCCACGTCACGGGCGGTGACCCGCTCCGGGCGGGCGGCGTCGCTCAGCCGAGGGAGGCCAGAAGCTCGCGGCAGGCCTCCTCGCAGCGGCGGCACGCCTGGGCGCACACCCGGCAGTGGGCGTGCTGGTCGGCGTGCATCCGGCACTCGTCCGCACAGGTCGCGCAGGCCTGTGCGCACGCCTCCAGCTGTGCCCGGGAGATGTTCGCGTCGTAGCCGGTGTGCCGGGACAGCACCCGGCCGGTGGTGTCGCAGATGTCCGCGCAGTCCAGGTTGGTACGGATGCACTTGGTCAGCTCGGCCACGTTCTGCTCCGACAGGCAGGAGTCGGCACAGGCGGTACACGCCTGGGAGCAGGCGAAGCATTCCGCGATGCAGCGGGCCAGCGCCTCCCGGTCCACGCGGCCGAGGTCGAGGGGGTAGGTGTCCAGCATGTCCTTGACGGGAGCGGTCATCGCCCGTCACCTCCGTTCCGGCGCCGTACACGGGCGGGCGGCCCCCTCGGGCCGCCGGGGCGCCCGCGGCGCGGGCCCCGGGTAACACGGCGCCGACGGCCCAAACCTCGTTCAGAGGGCGACCCCGACCGTCACCGGCTCGTTGACCAGCGTGACGCCGAAGGCCGCGCGGACCCCGTCCCGCACCTGGCGGGCCAGCGCCAGCAGGTCGGCGGTGCGGGCGGTGCCGCGGTTGGTCAGGGCGAGGGTGTGCTTGGTGGAGATGCGGGCCGGGCCCTCGCCGTAGCCCTTGGGGAAGCCGGCGCGCTCGATCAGCCAGGCGGCGGAGGTCTTGGTGCGGCCCTCACCGGCCGGCCAGGACGGCGGCTCGGTGTCCGGGCCGAGCCGGGCCGCGGCCCGCTCCCGGAAGGCGGCCCACTCGGCCGGGCCGAGGACCGGGTTGGTGAAGAAGGAGCCGGCCGACCAGGTGTCGTGGTCCTCCGGGTCCAGCACCATGCCCTTGCCGGTGCGCAGCTTGAGCACGGTCTCCCGGGCGTCGCCGACCGGCACCCGGCCGCCGGGCTCCACGCCCAGGGCCCGCGCGGTCTCGGCGTACCGGACGGGCGCGGACAGGCCGCGGGCGTCCTCCAGGGCCATGCGGACCCGCAGCACCACATGGCGATCCGGGTCGGCCTTGAACCGGCTGTGGCGGTAGGCGAAGCCGCACTCGGTGCCGGGCAGGGTGACGGTCTCGCGGCGCAGCCGGTCCCAGGCGACCACCTCGGTGATGACGGAGGAGACCTCCTGGCCGTAGGCGCCGACGTTCTGGATGGGGGTGGCGCCGGCCGAGCCGGGGATGCCGGCCAGGCACTCGATGCCGGCCAGGCCGGCCTCGGTGGTACGGGCCACGGCCGCGGACCAGTTCTCGCCGGCGGCCAGCTCCAGACGGGTGCCGTCCAGGCGGAACCCGCGGGTGGCGATGCGCAGGACGGTGCCGTCGAAGCCGTCGTCGGAGATGACGAGGTTGGAGCCGCCGCCGATGAGCAGCAGCGGCGTGCCGGCCGCGTCGGCCTCGGCGACGGCCCGGATCACCTCGTCGTCGGTGGTGGCGGTGAGCAGCCGGCGGGCCGGGCCGCCGAGCCGGAAGGTGGTCAGCGGGGCCAGCGGGGCATCGTGTTCTTCCTGCACAGCCAACAAGGCTAAGCGCTTCCCCGCCCGGGTCACGCCCCGGCGGTGGCCGAACGCGGGAGCGGCGGGTGCCGCGGTCCCGGCCCGCCACCGGTGGCGGGAAGAACCGTTGGCGGGTCCGGTCCCGGCCGCCGGGAGGCCGGGACCGGCAAAGCCGGCGCGCGGCTCAGGCGACCGGGGCGGGGCTCCTGTCCGCCGGGCCGCCCGGGAGCGGCGCCTGCTCGCGCGGCAGCGGCGTCCCGTCCGGCGCGGCCGGGCCGGGCCGCCGCCCCGGGACCGCGCCCATGCCGATGGCGGCCACCAGCAGGGCGATCACGCCCACCCACAGCGCGGGCACGATGCCGTCGGTGAACTCCTGCGGGCTGCCGTAGCCGCCCCGCGCCGAGAAGACCGACGCCAGAACGGCCACGCCCAGGGCACCGCCGATCTCCCGCATGGCGTTGTTCACCCCGGAGGCGATGCCCTCCTTCTCCTGCGGCACCGACCCCATCACCATGGCGCCGGTGGGGGCGAAGAACATCCCCATGCCGATGCCGCACAGCACGAACCCCGGCACCTGGGTCCCGTAGGACACCGCCGGTTCGTTGACCACCGCGAACCAGGCCAGTCCGGCGGCCTGGAAGACCATGCCGCCCATCACGAGGTACTTGCCGCCGATCCGGTCCGTGAGCATCCCGGCAAGCGGCGCCACCAGCATCGGCATCGCCGTCCACGGCAGCATCCGCAGCCCCGCCTGCTGCGGGTTGTAGCCCTGGATGAGCTGGAGGAACTGCGTCAGCAGGAAGATCGAGCCGAAGATGCCGAAGAAGGCGACGAGTCCGGTGAAGTTCACCACGGTGAAGGTCGGCGACCGGAAGAACCGCATCGGCAGCATGGGTGCCGCGCTGCGCTGCTCCCAGCGGATGAACGCCGCCAGCAGCAGGCCGCCCGCCGTGAAGCCGGCCAGCACCGCCGGGTTGGTCCAGCCGTGCTCGTGGCCGCGCACGATGGACAGCACGATGCCGAACAGGCCGGCGCTGACCAGCAGCGTGCCGATGATGTCCAGCCGGTTGTTCGGTCCGCGGCTCTCGGTGAGCCGGGACCGGACCAGCGGCAGCAGGGCCAGCCCGATGGGCACGTTCAGCCAGAAGATCCAGTGCCAGGAGAGGTGCTCGGTGATGGTGCCGCCGACCAGGGGCCCGCCCGCGACGGCCAGACCGTTGACCGCGCCCCAGATGCCGAACGCGGTGCCGCGGCGTTCGGCCGGCACGGAGGCGGAGATCAGCGTCAGGCTGAGCGGCATCAGCACGGCGGCGCCTGCGCCCTGGGCGGCGCGGGAGGCGATCAGCATGCCGGTGGACCCGGAGAGCGCGGCGGCGGCCGAGGCGGCGGTGAACAGCACCACACCGCCGGTGAAGACCCGGCGGCGGCCGAAGCGGTCGCCCAGCGCCGCGGCGAGCAGCAGCAGGCAGGCGAACGGCAGGACATAGCCGTTCACGATCCATTCCAGGTCGGTGAGGCTGCCGCCCAGATCGGTGCGGATCACCGGCAGCGCGGTGGTCACCACCAGATTGTCCAGGGCGGCCATGAAGGTGGCCGTGCTGGTGAGGAGCAAGGTCCACGCGACGCTGGGCCGCGCGGCCGTCGGTGGTGTCGTCATCGAGGACTCCGGTTTTCCGTGATTGATAGTGATTGATCAATAACTTCGCAGGGCGGGAACAGGCCCGAGCGGCCCGGCAGGGGGCGGCGGGGAGACGGCGGTCGGGTCGCGGCGGGCCGGTCGCGGGCAGGCCGTCAGCAGGGCTGCCCGGGCGGGCAGACCCCCTTCTCCCCGAGCCCCGCCCAGACCCGGTGACCGGCCGGGAATCCCATGGTCAGCAGGACATTGATCAGCATCCCCTTGGCCATGAACTCGGCGGTCTGCACCGGGTCCGCCCCCTGGCGCAGATGCACCAGGTCCCACAGCTCCTCCCAGAAGGAGCGGAGCTGTGCGGCGAAGTCGGCGTCCCCGGCCCGCTCGGCCACGGCCGCCGCCACATACATCTGCATCTGGAACAGCAACTGGTCCCGGTCGGAGATCAGCTCGTTGTACGCCTCCCCCATGGCCTCGTGGGCCCGCTCCGGCGGGACACCCTCGGCGGCCTCGGCGAACCGGCGGCGGATCTGCTCGGTGCAGCGCCGGGCCGCGGCCAGGAAGATGGCGCGCTTGTCCGGGAAGAGGCGGAACAGGTAGGGCTGGGAGACACCGACCCGCCGGGCGATCGCCCCCGTGGAGGTACCCGCGTACCCGCCGTGGGCGAACTCGGCGATCGCGGCCCGGACGACGCTCTCCCGCCGCTCCTCGGCACTCAGTCGCACGCTCATCTCGGACACCCCAATAAGTTATTGACCAATCACTACCTATGTCAACAGGCAAACGGAGGCGGGGCCGGCCACGGGAAGGGAACGCGTCGGCGGCAACCGCCCCACCCCCTTCCCGGAACCGGCCCCGCGGCGGCCCGGCCGCCCCGTTCAGGCCAGCCGTACCACCGCACGCGCCATGCCCAGCACCTTCTGCCCCGCGCTGGTCGCGGTCAGATCCACCCGGACGGTACGCGCCTCGTCGTCCAGCCTGGCCGCCACCTTGCCGGACACCTCGATCACCGCACCGGTCCCGTCGTCCGGCACCACCACCGGCTTGGTGAACCGCACCCCGTACTCCACCAGCGCCCCCGGGTCCCCCGCCCAGTCCGTCACCACCCGGGCCGCCTCGGCCATGGTGAACATGCCGTGCGCGATCACGTCCGGCAGCCCGACCTCCCGGGCGAACCTCTCGTTCCAGTGGATCGGATTGAAGTCACCGGACGCACCCGCGTACCGCACCAGGGTCTCCCTGGTCACCGGGAAGCTCCGGGCCGGCAGCTCGGTGCCGGCCGCCACCTCCGCATAGCTGATCCTCGCCGCCATGATCCGGCTCACTCCTCCCCGGCCGCGCGGGCCACCAGCTTGGTGTACGCGGTCACCACATGCTCGCCCGACTCGTCGTGCACCTCGCCGCGCACATCGATGATGTCGTTCCCGGCCAGCGACTTGACCGCCTCGATGTGCGAGGTCACCGACAGCCGGTCGCCCGCCCGCACCGGACGGCTGTAGACGAACCGCTGGTCGCCGTGCACCACCCGGCTGTAGTCCAGGCCCAGCTCCGGGTCCTGCACCACATCGGAGGCCGCCCGGTAGGTGATGGCGAACACGAAGGTCGGCGGGGCGATCACGTCCGGATGCCCCAGCTCCTTGGCGGTGTCCGGATCGGTGTACGCCGGATGGGGGTCCCCGATCGCCTCGGCGAACTCGCGGATCTTCTCCCGGCCCACCTCATACGGCCGGGTGGGCGGATAGCTCCGCCCCACGAACGACTGGTCCAGTGCCATGACCGGCACCCACCTCCCGGAAACGACTCCAGGCCGCTCCCGCCCCTCAGGAGGCGGAAACGGCCTGGGTCACACGTCTTGGCGCTTCGTGCTGACAAATCTGGGTCGGATGTCGCCGCGCTGTGCACCCTGTCCGCCGGAACCGGCACCGCGGCGCGGCCGACGGCGGGCACGGCGCCCGCCGTCCCGCCGGTTCAGCGGGTCTCGCGGTGCGCGGTGTGCGCGTTGCAGCGGGGGCAGTGCTTCTTCATCTCCAGGCGGTCCGGGTTGTTCCGGCGGTTCTTCCTGGTGATGTAGTTCCGCTCCTTGCACTCCACGCAGGCCAGCGTGATCTTCGGGCGGACGTCGGTGGCAGCCACAGGAGTGCTCCTTGACGGACGATACGGGGTGTTACGGCAGAAACAGTAGCCGATCCGAGGCGAACCCCTGCAATCGGCTACTGACGATGTAGCGGCGACCGGACTCGAACCGGTGACACAACGATTATGAGCCGTTTGCTCTACCGACTGAGCTACGCCGCCAGGGTGCGAGCATCCACGCCAAGGTGATATACCTCACACCGCAGAGCCCCAAAACGGAATCGAACCGTTGACCTTCTCCTTACCATGGAGATGCTCTGCCGACTGAGCTATTGGGGCGAGCGATGAAGAGATTACACGCTCCCGCCCGGAAGACGAAATCGATAACGCTCCGCGACCGCGGCGCGCGGCATCCGGCAGCAGCGCCCCGCCCCCGCCGACGCCGCCACGTCTTGGCCCGCCCGCGCCGCTCCCCGCTCCCCGCTGCTCCTCGCTGCTCCTCACTGCCGCCTGCTGTTCCCCGCTGTGATCCGGTGATTCCCGGCTGTGCTCCGGCGATCCCCGGTGCCGCGGCGCGGTGCGGCACCGGAGCGACTCCGGTACGACTATTCCGTGCGCATGCCGCCCCTCCCCGGCCCGGGCAGCCCGTCCCCGTACGCTCGCAGCACCGCCCCACCACTGTGACCCGCGGGAGCCCGATGTCCTCCGCCGACACCGCCTCCGTCCTGGTATTGCGCGGTCCCCGGCTGCCCGACGGCCGCACCGTCGACGTCCGCCTCGCCGCGGGCCGCATCGCCGCCGTCGGCACCCCCGGCAGCCTCACCCCGGCCGGCACCGCCCCGGCCGCCGTCACGGTCGATCTCTCCGGCTACCTGCTGCTCCCGGCCCCCGCCGAGCCGCACGCCCACCACGACACCGCGCTCACCGCCCCCGGCGCCGGACCGCCGGCCGCCCAGGTGACGGGCCCGCCCGCCGACGACCCGGCCTGCCTCCAGCGGCGCATCACCGAGGCCGCCCTGCTCCAGCTCGGCCACGGCGCCACCGCCCAGCGCAGCCACATCGGGATCGGCGACCTCGCCGGTCTCACCGCGCTCCAGGCCGCGCTGCGCGCCCGCCGCGCCCTGCTCGGCCTCACCGACCTCTCCGTCGCCCCCGTCCCCCGGCTGCTCACCGGCCGGGCCGGCGCGGACGGGCGGGCCCTGCTGCGCGACGCCGCCAAGATGGGCGCCGCCACCCTCGGCGGCGCCCCCGACCTCGACCCCGACCCGGCCGGCTACCTGGACGAGCTCCTGCGCACCGCCGACGAGTACGGCTGCGCCCTGGACCTGCACACCGAGGGCGACGACCCCGGCCGGCTGACCCGGCTGGCCTCCGCCGCGGCCGGGCTGCGCGCCGGTGTCGCCCTCGGGCCGTGCACCGGGCTGGCCCGGATGCCCGCCGGCACCGCGGCCCGCACCGCCGAACGGCTGGCCGCCGCCGGGGTCACCGTCGTCGCCCTGCCCCAGTCCCCCTGCGCCCTGCTGCCCGGGGACGTACCGCGCGGCACCACGCCGGTCCGGCTGCTCCGCGCCGCGGGAGTGGCGGTGGCCGCGGGCAGCGGCGCGCTGCGCGACGCCGCCAACCCCGTCGGCCGCGGTGACCCCCTGGAGGCCGCCTACCTGCTCTCCTCCGCCGGCCAGACCTCGCCCGAGGAGGCGTACGCGGCGGTCAGCACCCACGCCCGCGCCGCGCTCGGCCTGCCGCCGCTGCGCATCGAGGCCGGCTTCCCCGCCGAGCTGCTGGCGGTGCGCGGCACCGACCTGCCCGGCGCGCTCTCCCTCGCCTACAGCCGGGTGGTGATCCACCGCGGCCGGATCGTCTCCCGCACCAGCGCCGTCCGGGAGTTCTGCGGTGCCGCCCCGCCGCCCGACACCCCCGGCCTGCCCCGCCAGTCGCCCCGCTGACCGTGCCGCGCACGGTACGGTCGCATCCATGCGCATTGTCATCGCCGGGGGCCATGGAAAGATCGCTCTGCGCCTGGAACGGCTGCTGAGCACGCGAGGCGACGAGGTGGCCGGCCTGATCCGCGATCCGGCCCAGTCCGCCGACCTGCTCGCGGCCGGCGCCCAGCCGCTGGTCTGCGACCTGGAAACGGCCTCGGCCGACACCGTGACCCAGCATCTGACCGGCGCCGACGCCGCCGTCTTCGCCGCAGGTGCCGGCCCCGGCAGCGGGGCCCCGCGCAAGGACAGCGTGGACCGCGCCGCCCAGATCCTCTTCACCGACGCCGCCGAGCGGGCCGGAGTACGCCGCTTCCTCTCCGTCTCCGCCATGCGCGTCGACCTCGGCGCCGACCCGCCGCCCGGCATGGACCCGGTCTTCGCCGCCTACCTGCGGGCCAAGGCCGCCGCCGAGGAGGACCTGCGCAGCCGCACCGCCCTGTACTGGACGATCCTGCGCCCCGGCCGCCTCACCGACGAACCGGGCACCGGCCGCGTCACCCTGGGGCCGTCCGTCGAGCGCGGCGACGTCACCCGGGACGACGTCGCCGCCGTGCTGCTCGCCCTGCTCGACGCACCCGCCACCGCCGGCCGCACCCTGGAGCTCACCAACGGACCCACCCCCATCACCACCGCCCTCAGTGCGCTGACCGCCGACGCCTGAGGGGGTCCGGGGGGCCGGCCCGGAACGCGGCCCGGCCCGCGCCGGACCGGGCGGCTCAGTGGCGGCTCGGTGGCGGCTCAGTGGCTGTCGATGATGGCGAAGATCTCGTCGTCCGAGGCGGACTCGATGCGGGAGCTCGCCGCGTCGGCCTCCGGCTCCGGGGCCGGGAGAGGCGACCCGCCGCCGTACTGCTCGGCGAGCTGCCGCAGCCGCCGGGTGATCTCCTCCCCCGCCCGGGCCTCGGGCGGCGCGGATGCCAGGGCGTGTGCGAGCCGCTCCAGCGCATCGAGCGGAGAGGTGACGGACACCGCCCCGGTCTCCTCCGCGAGCCGCTCCACGAGGTGGCGGGCGAGGGCGAGCGGAGACGGATGATCGAAGATCATCGTCGTGGTCAGCCGCAGGCCGGTCGCGGAGCCCAGCCGGTTCCTCAGCTCCAGTCCGGCCACGGATTCCAGCCCCAGCTCCCGGAAGGAGCGCTCCGGGTCGATCTCCTCCACGGTGCCGTGCCCGAGCACCCCGGCCACCGCCTCCCGGACCACGTCCAGCACCGCCGCCTCCCGGCGGGCCGGCGGCAGCCCGGCGAGCCGCCGCGCCGCCTCCGTCGGGCCCTGGGCCGTCCCCGGGTCCGCGCCGTCCGGTGCGCCGGTGCCGTCCTCCCCGGGTGCCTCCGCCGCCGTCAACCCGCTGATCAGGGGCCTGGGCCGGGCCGCGTTGTAGACCTCGGAGAACCGCGGCCAGTCCACATCGGCCACCACCGCGACGGGTTCGTCCCCTTCCACCATCCGCTGCATCGCGGCAACGGCCGCCGCGGGGTCCATCAGCCGCATCCCGCTGCCGCCCAGCCAGGCGATGGCGTCCCGGTCGCTGAGCATGCCTCCGCCGCCCGCCCAGGCGCCCCAGGCGATCGAGGTGGCGGGGAGTCCGGCGGCGCGGCGGTGCTGGGCGAGGCCGTCGAGGTAGGCGTTGGCCGCCGCATAGCCGGCCTGGCCCAGAGTGCCCCACACACCGGCCGCCGAGGAGAAGAGCAGGAACGTCTCGACCGGGTGCCCCTGGAGCAGCTCGTGGAGATGGGCCGCGCCCCCCGCCTTGGCCGCCATGACCCGGGAGAGACGCGACAGCGGATTCGCCGACTCGGCCACGAACTTCCCCTCGTCGAGCACCCCCGCGGTATGCACCACGGTGGTCAGAGGCTGGTCCTCCGGCATGGCGTCGAGCACCCCGGCCAGGGCCGCGCGGTCGGCGATGTCGCAGGCCACGAACTCCACCTGTGCGCCGAGTTTCTCCAGCTCGGCGCGGAGCCCCTCGGCGTCCGGCGCGTCGGCGCCCCGGCGGGACAGCAGCACGATGCGCGGAGCGCCGAGCCCCGCGAGCCAGCGGGCGGTGTGGGCGGCCAGGGCCCCGCTGCCGCCGGTGATCAGCGCCGTACCCGTCGGCCGCCACGGGCGGCGGGCCGGGCCGCCGCCCGGGCGGGGCANCCGTACCCGTCGGCCGCCACGGGCGGCGGGCCGGGCCGCCGCCCGGGCGGGGCATGCGCGTCAGCCTCGGGGCCAGGACACCCACGGGGCCGGGGCGAAGGGCGAATTGATCGTCCTCGCCGGGACGCGCCAGTACCCCGGCAAGCCGGTCGCGCTCCGGGGCGGAGCAGGATCCCGGGAGGTCGACCAGGCGGATGGCACGGGCAGACTCCAGCGCCGCGACGCGCAGGAGTCCGGTGGTGGCGGCCTGGTGCGGCCGGGTCGGCGGGTCGGCGGGACCGGTGCTGACGGCGCCGGAGGTGACGCACCACAGGGGAACCTCGACACCGGCACCGGCCTGCTCCAGCGCCTGGAGGAGCAGGGTGGTGGCGGCGATCCCCCCGGTGAGTTCCGGGTGAGTGGTGTGGGGCGTCTCGTCCAGTGCCAGGAGTGAGAACACCCCGGCGAGATCCTCGTCGGCCGGGAGCTCCGCGGCCAGCCGGGCGACCATGTCCTGGTCGTCGCGGCCATCGGCCGCAAGGACCAGGGTCCGGGTGCCGGCGCCGTGATCGGCGAGGGTCTGCACGACATCGGCCGCGAGCCGTCCGGCGGCGTGGCTCTCCGGGACCACCACCAGCCAACTGCCCGGAAGGGCCGGGGATTCGGTGTTGTGGGAGGCCGCCGGAGCACTGGAAGCGATCCTGGTCCAGGTGATCCGGTGGCACCAGTCGTCGATCACGGCATCCCGGCGGCGCCGCTCCCGCCAGGCGGAGAGCGCCGGAAGCACCGAGGCCACGGATGCCCGGCCCTCGTCGTCGTGCAGACCGAGCCGCTCGGCCAGTTCCCCCGCATCCCGGCGTTCCACGGTCTCCCAGAAGGCGCTGTCCTCGGCGGCGGCCGGAGCGCCGGAGGTCTGCTCCGGGTCGAGCCAGTAGTGCTTGTGGTCGAAGGCGTAGGTGGGGAGTGGGGGGTTGGTGGCGGTGGTGGTGGGGTTGGTGGTGGTGTGGGGGGTTGGGGGGTGGAGGTGGTGCCAGTTGACGGGGGCGCCGTGGGTCCATGCCTGGGCTGCGGAGGCCAGGAACCGTTCGGGCGTGTCCTGGTCGCGTACCAGGGTCGGCACGGTGTGTGCCCTGGCCCCGGCGGCCTGGATGCGGTCCTCGA
>NZ_WTLH01000090.1 GCF_011421595.1 Streptomyces sp. YIM 98790
CCGCCCTGGACGGCGGCGCCGACCCGGCCGCCGACGGCGGGCGGCTGCTGGCCGCCGCCACCACCGCCGTCCGTACCCTGCACACCGGCCCCGCCACCGGCCGCGCGCTGCTGCTCACCCGGGGAGCCCGGCAGGTCACCGGCAGCGACGAGATCCCCGCCACCGACCACGGTCTGCTGCACGGCCTGGGCACCGTCCTCGGCCTGGAGATGGGCCCCGCCTTCGCCGCCGTCACCGATCTGCCCGCGCGTCCCTCCGCCGAGGACGCCGCCGCCGCGCTCGCCCTCGCCGTGCACGGCGACGAGCGGGAGGACGCCACCGCCGTGCGCGGCGGCCGGGTGCTGGCGGCCCGGCTGCGCGAGGCGGAGCGGGGCGCCGGCTGGGAGCCGGACCTCCCGGTCCGCGGGGACGCCACCTATCTGCTCACCGGCGGGCTGGGCGGCATCGGCCGCGAGGTCGCCGCCGACCTGGTGCGCCGCGGCGCCCGCAGCCTGCTGCTGCTCGGCCGCACCCCCGAGGCGGAGCTGGGCCCGGAGGCCGCCGACGCACTGCAGGCGCTGCGCGCCGCCGGGGCCCGGGTCCGCTACGCCCGCGCCGACACCGGCTCGGCCGCCGCGCTGGCCGCCGTCTGCCGGGAGGCCGCCGACGAGCTGCCGCCGGTGCGCGGCGTCATCCACAGCGCCGGCACCCTGCCCCAGACGGCGCTCGCCGAGGCCGGTGCCGAGGACTTCGCCACCGCGCTGCGCGGCAAGTTCTCCGGCGCCTGGTGGCTGCACCTGCTCAGCCGCGACTGGGAGCTGGACTTCTTCACCCAGACCTCCTCCGTCTCCGCGCTGTGGGGCAACGAGGGCCGCGGCGGCTACGCGGCGGCCAACGCCGGTCTGGACGCCCTCACCGCCCACCGCGCGGCCGCCGGACTGCCCGCCGCCGCCGTCGCCTACGGCACCTGGGGCCTGGCCGGCATGGCCGACGAGGAGAAGCGCCGCAAGCTGTCCCGGATGGGCATCGCCGACCTGACGCCCGCCCAGGGCTGCGCCGCGCTGACCGCCGCCGCGCCCGGCGCCTCCGGCCATCTGCTGGCCTGCACCATGGACTGGCCGCGCTTCGTCTCGGTGATGTCCTCGGTCCGCCGCCGCGCGCTCTACGACAGCCTGCTGCCGCAGCGGCGCAGCGGCACCGGCGGGCAGCGGACGCCGGAGGACGGCACGGTGCCGGGGCCGCGCGAGGAACTGCTCGCACTGCCCGAGGACGCCCGCCCGGCCGCCGCCCGCGCGCTGGTCGCCCGGCTGGCCGCGCCCATCCTGGGCCACGACGACCCGGCCGCCATCCCGGAGACCGCGGGCCTGTTCGGCCTCGGCCTGGACTCCATCATGGCCGCCGACCTGGCCCGGGAGATCACCGACGCGGTCGGCCTGGTGCTGGACGCCACCGACGTCATCACCAACGCCACCGTCGCCGCGCTCGGCGACGCCGTGGCCGGCCACGTCACCACCCACGGCACCGCGGGCCCCGCCCCCGCCGCACCGGCCACCGCGCCCGCCCGGCACCGGCCCGCCCGGACGCCCGCCTCCGCTCCCGCCGCCCCGCCCGGCGGCCGGCCCGGGGAGGACGCCGACGGCCCGGACCGCGGCGGCCTGCTCACCGAACCGGTGGCCATCGTCGGCATGGCGGGCCGCTTCCCCGGCGCCGACTCCACCGAGGAGCTGTGGGAGCTGCTGCGCACCGGCACCGACGCCGTCTCCACCGTGCCCGCCGACCGCTGGGACGCCGCCGCCCTGCACGCGGGCGCAGGCGGCGACGAGCGCCGCACCGGCACCATCACCACCGACCAGGGCGGGTTCCTCTCCGACATCGCCGCCTTCGACTCCGCCTTCTTCTCCGTCCCGGGCCGCGAGGCCGACAACCTCGACCCGCAGCAGCGGCTGCTGCTGGCCGCCGCCTGGCACGCCCTGGAGGACTCCGGCACCGACCCGACCGCCCTGCGCTCCACCCGCACCGGCGTGTTCGTCGGCATCTCCAACTCCGACTACGCCCGCCACCTCCAGGAGGGCGGCCTGGACGGCCTGGACGCCTACTACGCCTCCGGCACCGCCCTCAACGCCGCCGCCGGCCGCATCGCCTACACCCTGGGCCTCAACGGACCGGCCATGGCCGTGGACACCGCCTGCTCCTCCTCCCTCACCGCCCTGCACCTGGCGGTCCGCTCGCTGCGCACCGGCGAGTCCGACACCGTCCTCGCCGGCGGCGTCAATGTGCTGTCCTCGCCGGAGACCTCCGTCGCGGTCAGCCGCGCCCACATGCTCTCCCCGGACGGCCGCTGCAAGGCGTTCTCCGCCGATGCGGACGGCTTCGTCCGCGCCGAGGGCGTGGGCGTGCTGGTCCTGAAGCGGCTGGCCGACGCCCGCCGCGACGGCGACCGGGTGCTGGCCGTCGTGCACGGCACCGCCCTCAACCAGGACGGCGCCTCCTCCGGCCTGACCGTGCCCAGCGGCACCGCCCAGCAGGCGGTGATCACCGCCGCGCTGGCCGACGCCGGGACCGCCCCCGCCGACGTCTCCTACCTGGAGGCGCACGGCACCGGCACCTCGCTCGGCGACCCGATCGAGCTGAAGGCCGCCTGGGCCGTCTACGGGCGGGACCGCAAGGCTGGCGACCCGCTGCACGTCGGCTCGGTCAAGTCCAACCTCGGGCACGCCGAGTCCGCGGCCGGCATGGCCTCGGTGATCAAGACGGTGCTGGCGCTGCGCCACGGCAAGCTGCCCGCCTCCCTGCACTGCGAGGAGCTCAACCCGCACGTGCCGTGGGACGACATGAACCTGCGGGTGGTGGAGGCGCTGACGCCCTGGCGGTGCCGCAAGGGCGCCCGCCGGCTGGCCGGCATCTCCGGCTTCGGCTTCACCGGCACCAACGCCCACATCGTCCTCGGTGAGGCACCCGCCGCCGAGGAGGCCGCCGTGCCGCGGGTCGTGACCGACCCCGAAGGGCCGTTCCTGCTGCCGCTGTCCGCGCCCGACCCGGCCGCCTTCGAGCGGGTCGCCGACGCCTGGCGCGAGCGGCTCGCCGGGGACGACGCCGGCACCCCGGCCGGGCTGGCCGCCCTGGCCCGCACGGCGGGCTCCGGCCGCGCCCACTTCCCGGTCCGCCGCGCCCTGCTCGGCACCACCCGGGACGAACTGCTGCGGTCCCTCGGTGACGACGGCGGGGAGGCCACCGGCCCGGCGCTGCCCAGGGTGGCGTTCCTGTTCACCGGCTCCGGCAGCCAGTGGTTCGGCATGGGCCGCGAACTCTACGAGACCGAGCCGGTGTTCCGGGCCGCCCTGGACGACTGCGACCGGGTGCTGTCCCCGATGCTGGGCGTCTCCCTGCCCGACCTGATGTGCTACGGCGTCGACGAGGAGCTGATCAACCGCATCGAGTACGCCCAGCCCGCCATCGCCGCGCTCCAGCTGGCGCTGGCCGAGCTGTGGGCGTCCTGGGGCGTCACCCCGGCCGCGGTCACCGGCCACAGCGTCGGGGAGATCCCGGCCGCCGTGCTGGCCGGGGTGCTGGACCGGGAATCCGGACTGGCACTGGTGGCCCACCGGGCCCGGCTGATCGCCGCCACCGGGCCGGGCGCCATGCTCTCCCTGTCCGTGCCGCCGGAGCGGGCCGCCGAGCTGACCGAGGGCCGCGCCCTGGACATCGCCGCGGTCAACGGCCCGTCCTCCACCGTGGTCTCCGGCACGGTCGAGGACATCGCCGCCGTGGAGGCGGAGGCCAAGGCCGGCCGGCTGGGCAAGATCCGCACCGCCCGGCTGGCGGTCTCGGTCGCCATGCACTCCCGGCTGGTGGAGCCGGTCGCCGGGGAACTCGGCGAGTTCACCGAAGGGCTGCGCTTCGCCGCCCCCCGCATACCGGTGATCTCCAACCTCACCGGCACCCCGGCCGGCCCGGACACCTACGACGCCGCCTACTGGCCCCGCCACCTGCGGCAGCACGTCCGCTTCCACGAGGGCGCCCGGCAGCTCGCCGCACTCGGGACGGACGTCTGCCTGGAGATCGGCCCGGACCGCACCCTGGTCAACCTGCTGGGCGCCGCCGGGCTCACCCCGCACGGCGGCGCCCACCCCTCGCTGCGCAAGCGCCGCGGCGAGCGGGCCGCCATGCTCCGGGCCGCGGCCGCGCTCTACGAGCGGGGCGCCGCGCTGCGCTGGGCGGCCGTGCAGTCCGCCACCGGCACCGGCCGGGCCCCGGCACCGCGCTACCCGTACGCGAACACCCGGCACTGGACCCAGGTCACGCCCGCCGCCCGCCCGGCGGCCGGCACCGGCGGCGGGTCGCCCTCCGTGACGGCGGTGACCGCCGACGGCGCCCGGAAACTGCACTGGGGCAGCGAACTGCGCTCGCCCGCCCTGGGCCGGGGCAGCCGGCTGTTCACCCTGGAGCGCAGCGCCACCGCCGACGCCTCCTTCCCGCCCTTCCTGACCCACCACCGCATCGACGACACCGTGCTCACCCCGGCCTCCTCCCACCTGGCGGCGATCCTGTCCGCGCTGGGCGGCGGCGGACGGCCGCTGGTGATGGAGGACTTCGTCTGCCCGCACCCGCTGGTCATCAAGGACGGCGAGCGCTACGACGTGCAGATCACGGTGGACCCCGAGCCCGCCGGGGGCCCGGGCGCCGGCTCCGGCCGCCCGGTCGGCGTGCACAGCCTGCTCGACCCGGAGCGCGGGGTGTGGACCCGGCACCTGCACGGGCGCCTCGGCGACCAGGCGCCCGGCGCGCCCGCCGTGGACCGCGAGGAGTTCATCGCCTCGGCCGAGCGCCACTTCGACGGCCGCACCTTCTACTCCTACTTCGCCGCCCTGGGCTACAACCTCGGCCCGTCCTTCCGCTGGATCGCGGAGGTGTGGGTGCGCGGCGAGGAGGCCCTGATCCGCTACGCCACCCCGGAACTCCCCGACGACCTGGGCGACTACGAGCTCTACCCCGGGCTGATCGACTCGCTCTTCCAGTCCATGGCCGCGTTCATGGTGGACGACGAGATCCACTCGGCCGCCACCTTGTCCATCCCGTTCTCCGCGGCCCGGCTGTCCTTCCCGGCCCGGGACGCTCACCCGGACGAGATGTGGGGCCATGTGGTGGTCCGCAACGCCGACCCGCTGCCCAACGGGCGGCTGCGGGTGGACCTGGCCGACCTGCACATGTTCACCTCCGACGGGAAATCCACCCTGGTCGCCGACCACTTCCGCATCCGCGCCGCCCGCCGCGCCACGCTGCGGCAGAGCCTGCGCGACGGCCAGGCCCACGCCTACCGCACCACCTGGATGGCCGAACCCCGCCTGGAGGGCCGCGGCGGCACCGGCCGCACCCTGGCCGTGCTGGGCGGCACCACCCCGGACGGCGCCCGCATCACCGAGGCGCTCACCGCCCACGGCCACACCGTGCTGCCCGGCCCGGACGACTCCGCCGACATGGTGATCGACCTGCGCCTGCCGGAGCAGGACGCACCGACGTCCTCGGCGGCGGCCATGGCCGGGTCCCTGGCCCTGGCCGACACCCTGCGGTCCCTGCCGCGCCGCACCCCGTACGCGGTGCTGGCCCGCTCCGCCGCCTCCGCCGCGCCGGTGCGCGAGGCCCTGTTCGGCCTGCTCACCGCCCTGGAGACGGAGGACGCCGAACGCCGCCTGCTGCGCGTCACCCTGGACGACGGCTGGCAGCCGGAGGCCGTGGCCGGAACCCTCGCCCACCTGGTGGACGACCTCACCGGCGACAGCGGCCACAGCCCCGAGCTGCGCATCACGCTCGGCGGCGAGGGTGTGCGGGTGGCCCGGCTGACCGCCGCCGCCCCGGTCGGCGAGGAACCCGGCTGGACCGGCAAGGCGGTGCTGCTCACCGGCGGACTGGGCGGCCTCGGCCTGAGCGCGGCCCGCATGCTGGCCCGGCAGGGCGTCGCCGCGCTGACCCTGATGGCCCGCCGCGAACCCGGCGAGCAGGCCCGCGCCGTGATCGACGGACTCCGCGCCGGCGGCTGCGTGGTGGAGGTCTTCACCGGGGACATCTCCGACCCGGCCGACTGCGCCGCCGCCGTGGCCGCGGCCGGCCGGCACGCCCCGCTGAGCGCCGTGCTGCACCTGGCCGGCGCCACCGCCGACCGGGCCTTCGACCAGCTCACCCCCGAGGACTTCGAGACCGTGTTCGCGGCCAAGGCGCGCGGCGCCGAGAACCTGGCCATGGCCGCCGGCTGCCAGTCCCTGGACGCCTTCGTCCTCTACTCCTCGGCCGCCGCCGTGCTCGGCAACCCCGGGCAGGCCAACTACGCCGCCGCCAACGGCTACCTCAGCGGCCTGGCCGCGTCGCTGCGCGCCAACGGCGTGCCGGCCACCGCCGTCGAATGGGGCCCGTACGTGCCCGGCTCGGGCGGCGGCATGGCGGACTCGGCGGCCATGCGCCGGGCCGTGGAGAAGCTGGGCATCGAACCGCTGGACGACGAGACCGCCGAGCCGCTGCTGGCGCTGGCCGCCACCGACGGCGAGTCCCGGCTGCTGGCGGTCCACCTCGACCCGGTGCGCTACGCCGAGGCGGTCGGCGAGCACCCGCGCGCCGCCTACACCGCCGAACTCGCCCGGCTGGCCGGGCGGGAGACCGGCACCGAACGCGGCGAGCAGGCAGCCGCCGCCGGCCGGGAACGCGGCTGGCTGCGGGACATGCTGGCCGGCCTGGGGCCGGACGACCGGGACACCGCGCTGCGCGCCACGCTGGCCACCGTGGTCGGCGAGATCCTCGGCGAGCCGGACGCGGTGGCCGATCCCCACCGCGGCTTCGAGGAGGCCGGCCTGGACTCGATCATGGTGCTGGACCTGGGCGATCTGCTCTCCCACGGGCTGGACACCGAGCTGCCGTCCACCGTGGCCATCGACTATCCGACGGTGCGGGAACTGTCGGCCTACATCACCGACCTGTCCTCCTTCACGTCCGGCCCGTCCGAGCCCGCCCCGGCCCCGGCTCCGGCCGCGCCCGAGCCCGTTCCGGCACTCTCCCTGGCGGACCTCACCGACGAGGAACTGCTGCGAGCCGTCCAGAACGACCTGACCGCCGACCTGTGACCGCCGGCCTGGGACCGCCGGGCCCGGCCGCCGGCCCGACCGCAGACCTGTGAGCGACCTGTCCATGTGAGGTGGTGGGTGACCGCCGCCCGCAGCGAGCGACGCGCCACCCACCACACCACCCACCACCAGGGGGCCACCATGGAGACCACCGACCTGCGCCGCGTCATCGAACAGCAACTGGCCCTGTCCCACAAGCTCAGGGCCCGCATCCGGGAGCTGGAGGACTCCCGCTCCGCCCCGCTGGCCATCGTCGGCATGGGCCTGCGGCTCCCCGGCGGCCTCACCACCCCCGAGGACTACTGGGACTTCCTCCTCGGCGACGGCGACGCGGTCGGCGCCATCCCCGGGGACCGGCCCGGGCTGCGCGCGGTCCACGCCCCCGGCGGCCCCCGGCCCGGCCGCAGCTACGTGGACCGGGCCGGCTTCCTCGACGCCGTGGACCGCTTCGACCCGGCCTTCTTCGGCATCTCGCAGCGCGAGGCCGAGGTGCTGGACCCGCAGCAGCGGCTCCTGCTGGAAACCTCCTGGGAGGCCATGGAGCGGGCCGGCATCCCGGTGCGGCGCCACGACCGGCTCCCCGCCGGGGTGTTCGTCGGGCTGATGACCTCCGACTACGGCGACCGGCTCGCCCACCGCGAGGACACCCGGGCGGCCATCGACCCCTACTACGGCACCGGCGGCGGCCACGCCATGGCCGCCGGCCGGGTGGCCTACGTCATGGGCCTGTCCGGCCCGGCCGTCACCATGGACACCGCCTGCTCCTCCTCCCTGGTCGCGCTGCACGGCGCGGCACGCTCGCTGCGCTCCGGCGAATGCCGCTACGCCCTCGTCGGCGGCGCCAACGTGTTCTTCTCGCCCGACCTGATGGTCTCGCTGTGCCAGAGCCGGGCGCTGGCCCCCGACGGCCGCTCCAAGGCGTTCCTGGACAGCGCCGACGGCTACGGCCGCGGCGAGGGCGTCGGCACGGTGGTGCTGATGCGGCTGGCCGACGCCGAGGCCGAGGGCCGGCCGGTGCTGGCCGTGCTGCGCGGCACCGCCGTCAACCACGACGGAGCCTCCTCCGGCCTGACCGTGCCCAACGGCCCGGCCCAGGCGGAGGTGGTGCGGGCGGCCCTGGCCGACGCCGGAGTCGCCCCCGAGGAGGTCGGCTACGTCGAGGCGCACGGCACCGGCACCTCGCTCGGCGACCCGATCGAGGCCGGTGCCCTGGACGGGGTGCTCGGCTCGGGCGCACCCGCCCGGCCCGCCCCGCTGGCGCTGGGCACGGTCAAGGCCCGCATCGGCCACCTGGAGAGCGCGGCCGGTATCGCCGGGCTGATCAAGGTGGTGCTGATGCTGCGGGCCGGCCGCATCCCGGCCAGTTCGCCGGAGCGGGACGGGCCCCTCAACCACCTCATCCCCTGGCAGCGGATGAAGCTGCACGTGCCGCGCCGGACCGAGGACTGGCCCGACGGCTACGGCGGGCGCCGGGTCGCCGGTATCAGCGCCCTCGGCATGAGCGGCACCAACGCGCACGCCGTGCTGGAGTCCTACCGGCCCGCCCCGGCGGACGCCGTGGCCGGCCCGCTGCCCGCCGCGCCGGCCGCCGGAACCGCGCCCCGCCCCGAACTGATCACTCTCTCCGCCCGCCACCCCGAGAGCCTGGCGGCCCTGGTGGACCGGACCGTCACCCACCTGCGGCAGACCCCCGGGGACCGGCTGGCCCCGGTGTGCGCCACGCTGCGCGAGGGCCGGGCCGCGTTCGAGCACCGCATCGCGGTCACCGGCGGCAGCGCCGGGGAACTGGCCGACGCGCTGGCCCGGTCCCAGGAGGCCAGGCGCCGCGGCGGGACCATGCCCCCGGCGGCGGTCCGGCTGCGCCTGGGACCGGACCGGGTGCTGATCGAGAAGGGGCTGAACGACGTGCTGACCTCGTTCCCGTCGCTGCGCTCGGACGGCGACGCCACGGACGAGGCCGGGACGGTGTTCCGGCGGCTGCTGTGCGGCTTCGGCCTGCGCGCCGAGGAGGGCCGGGCGCTGCCCGCCTCCGCCGCCAATGTGGCGGAGGTGTCCTGGGACGGCGGTGCGGCGCCGCTGCTCAACCGCGTCCCGGAGGCCGCGCCGGGGCTGCTGCTGGAGGCGCTGGCCGAGCTGTTCCGGGCGGGCGCCGACCTCCGCCTGCACGGCCTGCGCGGCCCCGGCACCCGCCTCGACGGCGACCTGCCCACCTACCCCTTCCGGCACCGCTCCTGCTGGATCGACGAACCCGCACCGGGCGGTGCCGACGGCCCCGCCCACGGCCCCGCGGACGCCGGGACGGCCACCGCCGACGCCACCGCCGACGCTGCTGCCGCCACCGCCGACGCTGCTGCCGGCACCGCCGCCGCCGGTGCCGGCGGGGAGGACGCGCTCGCCGCGGTGACCGCGTTCCTCGGGGAGGAACTGGCCCGGATCATGCGGACGGAGGAGCAGGCCGACCCGGCGCTGTCCTTCCTCGACGCGGGCGGCGACTCCTTCACGGCCATGCAGCTCACCGTCGCCATCGAGGAGCGCTACCAGGTGGAGGTCCCCGTCGACGAGGTGGACATCGAGCTCCCGCTGAGCGACCTCTTCGAGCGGCTCGGCCGCTGCATCCTCGACAACTCCGCCCAGGAGGACGGCTCGTGAATCCCTTCCTGCGCCCCGTGCCCGCGGAGCGGCCCGCCATGCGGCTGTTCGCCTTCCACCACGCCGGCGGCTCGTCCACCGTCTACCACCCCATGCGGCGGGTCCTGCCTCCCGGCTGGGAGCTGATGGCCTACGACCTGCCCGGCCGCGGCCGGTACGCCTCCGAGCCCCCGCTGGAGGACATGGGCGTCGTGCTGCCCCGGGTGCTTGCCGACATCGAGCCCTGGCTGGACGCGCCGCTCGCCTTCTTCGGCCACAGCTACGGCGCCATCGTCGCCTCCGAACTGGCCCGTGTCCTTCAGAGCCGGGGCCGCCCGCCGCTGTGGGTGGGCGTCTCCGGCCGGGTGCCGCCCGGCTACCGCAGCCAGCGGCGGCTGTCCGAACTCGACGACGAGGGCCTGCTCAACGCCATCTCCGCGATGGGCGGTCTGCCCGGCCAGCTCACCTCGGTCCCCGAGTTCCTGGCCCGCTTCCTCCGGCTGACCCGCTCCGACATGCGGGCCGTGGAGTCCTACCGCCCGGGGCTGGACCGGCCCGCGCTGTCCTGCCCGCTGACCGTGTTCTGCGGCACCGACGACGGCTGGGCACCGCCCGCCGCCATGGCCGGCTGGTCCGCCCAGACCGGCCGCCGCGCCCGGCGCCGGGTCTACCCCGGTGGTCACTTCTACTTCACCGGGCAGGCCCTGCCGCGCTTCACCCGGGAGCTGGTGGCGGAGATCCGGGCGGCGACCGCCGGGGAACTGGTCGACCGCTGAGCCCCGGACCGGCCGGCCCTCGGTCCGCACCACCCGCCCGCCCGCCGCCAGACGGCCCCACCGCTCCCACCGGCTCCCACCGGCCCATGACGGCCACCGAAGGCCACGAGAGGAAACCGCCCATGCCGGCGACGACGACCGCCAGACAACGCACCGCGCCGCCGCGGCCCACTGCCCGGCGCCGCCCGGCCCCGGCCGCCGACGACCCGCCGCCGCCCCTGACAGCGGTGACCGCCGGCCGGGAGCCCCTGCAGCTCCTCACACCGGACGGCGAACCCGTCCCGCACCCGCACCTCACCCCGGAGCGGGACCCGGCCGTGCTGCGCCGCATGTACCGGGACATGGTCCTCACCCGCGCCTTCGACGCCGAGGCCACCGCCCTCCAGCGCCAGGGCGAGCTGGGCCTGTGGACACCGCTGGCCGGCCAGGAGGCCGCCCAGATCGGCTCCGCGCACGCCCTGCGCCCGGACGACTTCGTCTTCCCCAGCTACCGCGAACACGGCGTGGCCTGGTGCCGGGGCGTCGACCCGGTGGCCCTGGTCAGCATCTTCCGCGGCGTCACACACGGCGGCTGGGACCCGGCCGCGCACAACTTCCACCTCTACACCCTGGTCGTCGGCGCCCACCCGCTGCACGCCACCGGCTACGCCATGGGCGTGGCCAAGGACGGCGCGGACAGCGCGGTGATCGCCTACTTCGGCGACGGCGCCTCCAGCCAGGGCGATGTGGCCGAGGCGTTCACCTTCGCCGCGGTGGCCCAGGCCCCCGTGGTGTTCTTCTGCCAGAACAACCAGTGGGCCATCTCGGTGCCCACCGAGCGCCAGAGCCGCGTCCCGCTCCACCAGCGGGCGCAGGGCTACGGCTTCCCCGGCGTCCGGGTGGACGGCAACGACGTGCTCGCCGTGCACGCCGTGACCCGCGCCGCCCTGGAACGGGCCCGCACCGGCCAGGGGCCGGTGCTGATCGAGGCGTTCACCTACCGGATGGGCGCGCACACCACCTCCGACGACCCCTCCCGCTACCGGATGCCGGCGGAACTCGCCGCATGGCAGGCCAAGGACCCGATCCAGCGGCTGCGCCGCCACCTGGAGCGGGAGAACCTCGCCGATGCCGCGTTCTTCACCGGCACCGAGGAGGACGGCCGGGAACTCGCCCGCCGGCTGCGCACCGCCGTACGGGCCATGCCCGACCCCGCGCCCGCCGCCATGTTCGACCACATCCACGCCGCCGGCCACCAGCAGGTGGACGCCGAGCGCGCGTGGTTCGCCGCCTACCAGGACGGCTTCGCCGTGGAGGAGGCCGAGGACCGGTGACCACCAAGGAGATGTCCCTCGCCGGGGCCCTCAACGCGGCGCTGCGCCGCAGCCTGGAGGACGACCCCAAGGTCCTGGTCATGGGGGAGGACGTCGGCACCCTCGGCGGCGTCTTCCGCATCACCGACGGTCTGCAGAAGGACTTCGGGGAGGCCCGGGTCTTCGACACCCCGCTCGCCGAGTCGGGCATCGTGGGCACCGCCATCGGGCTCGCCATGCGCGGCTACCGGCCGGTGGTGGAGATCCAGTTCGACGGCTTCGTGTTCCCCGCCTTCGACCAGATCGTCACCCAGCTGGCCAAGATGCACTTCCGCTCGCACGGCACGGTCACCCTGCCGGTGGTGATCCGGATTCCGTACGGCGGCGGCATCGGCGCGGTGGAGCACCACAGCGAATCGCCGGAGGCGTACTTCGCGCACACCGGCGGCCTGAAGGTGATCTCCCCGGCGACCCCGGCCGACGCCTACGGCATGCTGCGGCAGGCCGTCGCCGGCCCCGACCCGGTGATCTTCTTCGAGCCCAAGCGCCGCTACTGGGACAAGGGTCCGGTGGAGACGGACGCCCCGCCGTCCTCCCCGCACCGGGCGCGGGTCGTCCGTCCGGGCACCGATCTCACCCTGGCCGCCTACGGCCCGATGGTCGCGGTCTGCCTGGCCGCCGCCCGGGCGGCCGAGGAGGAGGGCCGGTCCCTGGAAGTGGTCGACCTGCGTTCCCTCTCCCCGCTGGACACCGGCACGGTCGCGGACTCGGTCGTGCGCACCGGCCGGCTCGTCGTCGTCCACGAGGCACCGTCCTTCTTCGGCCCCGGCGCCGAACTGGCCGCCGCCGTCACCGAGTCGTGCTTCTACTCGCTCCAGGCGCCGGTGCTGCGGGTGGGCGGCTTCCACGCCCCCTACCCGCCGGCCCGGGTGGAGCACGCCTATCTGCCGGGCCTGGACCGCGTCCTGGACGCGGTCGACCGGGCCCTGGCCCACTGACCGTCCGCCCGTTGTGAGGGAGAGATCCGGTGAGCACCGCGACAGCCCAGCGCCCGAAGGAGTTCCGGCTGCCCGACCTGGGCGAGGGACTGACCGAGGCGGAGATCCTCGCCTGGCACGTCCGTCCGGGTGATCCGGTGAGCGACGGACAGACCGTGGTGGAGGTGGAGACCGCCAAGGCTTCGGTCGAACTCCCCATCCCGTTCGACGGCACCGTCGAGTCCCTCCTCCAGCCGGAGGGCGCCACGGTCCCCGTCGGCACCCCCCTCATCCGCATCACCGCCCCGGCCGCCGCCGGGACCACGGAGCCGGAGCCGTCGTCGGTGGAGGGCTCCGGCGACGGCTCCACCTGTGCGGTGCCCGCCCGCCGGCCCGTCCTGGTCGGCTACGGCGTGGCGGCCGAGGCCCCGCGCCGCCGCCCGCGCCGCACCCCGCCCCCGGCTGCTGCCCCGGCCGCCCCGCCCGGCGCTTCCGCTCCGGACGTCCTGGCCAAGCCCCCCGTGCGGAAGCTGGCCCGGCAGCTCGGGGTGGACCTGGCCGCCGTCCGGCCCACGGGCCCGCACGGCACCGTCACCCGTGACGACGTGCACGCCGCCGCGGCCCCGGCGCCCGCGCCCGAGCCCTCGCCCGCGCCCGCCGCGGGGGACCGGCGGGAACCGGCGCGCGGGGTGCGGCGGGCCACCGCCCGGGCCATGGTGCGCAGCGCCGCCGTGCCGCAGGCCACCCTGTTCCGCACCGTGGACGTCACCGCCACCGTCGAGCTGGTCGCCCGGCTCCGCGGTGTCCCGGCGCTCGACGGGCTGCGCGTCAACCCGCTCCTGCTCACCGTCAGGGCGCTGCTCGCCGCCGTCTCCCGGCACCCGGACATCAACGCCGCCTGGGACGAGGAGAACCAGGAGATCGTGCACCGCTCCGCGGTCAACCTGGGCATCGCCGCGGCCACCCCGCGCGGGCTGGTGGTGCCCAACATCAAGAACGCCGGAGCGCTGTCCCTGGCCGGGCTGGCCCGGGAGCTGGGCGAGCTGGTGTCCGCCGCCCGGGAGGGCCGCACCACCCCGGAGGCCCTGCGCGGCGGCACCCTCACGCTCACCAACATCGGCGTGCTGGGCGCCGACACCGGTTCGCCGCTGCTCAACCCCGGCGAGTCCGCGATCCTGGCGCTGGGCGCCATCCGGCAGCAGCCCTGGGTGCACGAGGGCCGGGTCGTCCCCCGGCACGTCACCACCCTGGCCCTCTCCTTCGACCACCGCCTGGTCGACGGCGAACTCGGCGCCCTGGTCCTGGGCGACACCGCGGACGTCCTGGAGTCCCCCCACCACCTCATCGCCTGGGCCTGACCGCAGCGGCCACGGGGCCGCCGCCCGGAGGGGTGCTCCGGGCGGCGGCCCCGTGGCCGCTGCGCCCGCCGTGGCCGCCGAGGCCGCTGCGATCAGGCCCAGACGGGGGTGGAGAGGATCTCCAGGACGGCGGCGGTCCACATGAACCCGGTGCCGGCGCCCACCACGACGATCCTGTCGCCGGGGGAGACCTGCCCGGTCTCCACCAGGTGGTTCAGGCCCAGGAACTGGTCGCTGCTGCCGACGTGCCCGTAGTCCAGGCCCCACTCGTAGGTGGTGCGGGTCGGGTCCAGACCGAGCCGCCTGGCGAAGCCCCACTCGGCGATGGGCCGGATCATGGTGGCGTGGACGAACCAGCGGGCGTCCTCCAGATCGGTCCCGGCCTCGGACAGCACCTGCTTCAGCGCCTCGTCGAAATTGCCGGCGACGGCCGCCAGCACGTCGTCGTAGGCGACCTTCTCGCGCCGCAGCCACTCGCCGGGACGGTCCCCGAGCATGACCGGCGCGCCGCCGGGGAACGGGGCCGGGTCCCAGGGGCCCATGCCCCGGTAGAGCGGTTCCAGGCCGGCGTCGGAACGGCTGACCGTGGCCAGCACCCGGGCGAAGCCGCCGCGGGCGGAGAGCACCGCGGCGCAGCCGCCGTCGCCGAAGACCGTCTGGTCGTCGCTGGTCCAGCGGTCCACGTACGGCAGGTGCCAGGCGTCGCCGCAGGTCACCAGGGCGGCGCCGGCGCCGGGCCGGGAGGTGGTCCAGGAGGCGGCCAGTTCCAGGCCGCTGAGCACGCCGTTGCAGCCCTGCCGCAGTTCCACGGCGGCCGAGGGGTGGGCGCCGCCGAGTACCTCGCGCTGCACGTAGTGGGCGGGCGTCCACAGGTCCCGGCCCTGGTGGCTGGTGCAGGCGTGCAGCACCAGGTCGATGTCCCCGGGGGCGTGCCCGGAGCGGGCCAGGGCCTGGCGCCCCGCCTCGGCGGCCATCACCGGGCCGGTCTCCTCCGGGCCCGCCACGCGGACCGCGCGCACGCCGTTGGCGGCGGCGGCGTCCGGGTCGTACCGGCCCTGGGCCACCGCCTCCGCTGCGGTGAGTTCCTCCTCGGGCAGGTAGGCCCCCAGCCCGGCGATGTAGACGTTCTCCCAGCGCATGACCCCTCCTCGGCGATGTCCGGCAGCGGCGTCCCGGCGGCCCGGCGTACGGCGGTACGGCGTGCCGCGGCGCCCCGGCCAGGCTGCCGGGCGCGCCTCGCAGCCTCCTTGAGCGCGGGCCGCCCCCTCCCGCCGGGGCCGGCCCGCGGCCGAACGGCCCGCCCGGGCTGCGAGGCAGGCGGGTTCGTGCTCCACTCGACAGGAAGCAAGGGAGGAGAAGCCGTGGGCATCTTTTCGACCGCCGCACCGGTCCGGACCCGGAAGACCGAACGCATGGCGACGCCGAGGCCTTCGGAAGGTGAGCCGCCGCTGGGCGACCTGGTCTCCGAAGTGATCACCGACGTGCAGACCCTGCTGCGCCAGGAGGTGGAGCTCGCCAAGGCGGAGATCCGCGAGGAGACCAGCCGCGCCGGCAAGGCCGCCGGCATGTACGGCGGGGCGGGTTTCGCCGGTTACATGGTCGCCGTGCTGCTCTCCTTCACCGCGGTCTTCGCGCTGGACAACGTTCTGGGCCTGGCCTGGTCCGCACTGATCGTCACCGGCGTGTGGGCACTGATCGGGGCCGTGCTGTTCCTGGTGGGACGCTCCACCATGCGGTCCTTCTCGCCCAAGCCGCAGCAGACCCTGGAGAGTTTGAAGGAGGACGCGCAATGGGCCCGTCATCCCGTCGGATCAAGGCCGACATCGACGCGACGCTCGACAAGCTGAACGACGACGTCAACCGTCTCGCCGACCGGCTGAACCCCCGTAACCTGACCCACCGCCGCCGCAGGGCCACCCGTGCCATGCGTCTGCGCCGCCACCGTTCCCCGGAAGAGGGCGCGCACTGACACCGTTCGCCCGGCCGGGGGCCGGACGTGACGACGGGCCATGCCGCCGCCGCTGCCGGGGTCCTCGTCCCTGCCTCCCGCCGCCCGCGCCCCCGCTCCTCGGTCTGTGACCGACCCCACCGCGGAACGGCATTCCCCCGCACCGCCTCCTGCGGGACGATACGGCGGTCGGGAACGCTGAGCGAGCGCTCAGGCGCTCAGGCGCTCAGGCGCTGGGGCGCTGGGGCGCGAGGCGCGAGGGGAGTGTGGCGGCATGGCAGCGGCACGCGTGCACACGTACACGACCGAGACGGTCTGGACCGGCAACGCGGGCGAGGGCACCCGCACCTACCGGTCCTTCGACCGGCTGGGGGACACCACCGCGCCCGGGCGGCCGGTCCTGGAGGCCAGCGCCGACCCCGCGGTGTCGACCCGTGCCGACACCTCCCGGTGGAACCCCGAACTGCTCCTGGTGGCCTCCCTCTCCCAGTGCCACATGCTCTGGTACCTGCACTTCTGCTCGGTGAACGGCGTCGAGGTCACGGCCTACCGGGACCCGGCCGAGGGCTCCATGGAGGAGGAGGGGGCCAGGGGCGGCCGGTTCACCCGCGTCGTGCTCCGCCCGCAGGTGGAGATCGCGGACCCCGCCATGACCGAGCGCGCCCTGGCCCTGCACAAGGACGCCCGCCAGGCCTGCTACATCGCCAACTCGGTCACCTTCCCCGTCGACCACGAGCCCGTCGTCACCGTCCGCCCGCCCACCCCCTGACCCGGCGGCGGGCCGCTCCCTCACCCCATCGGGTGCTCCTCCCCTCCTCGGCTTGCCGCGTCACCGCCGGGGAGCTCATGCTGGTCGATACCCGCAGAATCCGGAGGGGACCGATGAGCGCCGTGCCTGTGCCGCCCCGCTCGGCGGGTTCGTATGGCGTCGTGGACGATCCCGAGAAGGCGCTGAAGTACGCCGTTCAGCACATTCGGGGCGACCGGGCCGAACTCATCGAAGGGGTCATCGAGCAGGTGCCGCCGAGCTGGGACCACGAGACCGCCGCCGGACACGATCCGTGACCAGCTCGTTCCCGCGCTGCGGCGTCTCGGCTGCGTGGCCGGCGCGGGCAATCTGGACCTTCCCGGGTCCAGCAACTGGTACGTGCCGGACCTCGCGGTCGTCCCCCGGGATCCCGCCAAGGGGGCCGGTGCCCTGCTGCCCCATCAGACGCTGCTGATCGTCGAGATCACCTCCGAGTCCAACGGCGACACCGCCCGGATCGTCAAGCGCCGCCGCTACGCGGAATACCGTGCGCCGCTCTACCTGCTGGCCGACCGGCAGGAGAAGTGCTGCACGCTGTTCGGCGAGCCGGGCGAGATCGGCTACACCCGCATCGAGGGGCCGCACCCCTTCGGCACGCCGGTACGGCTTCCGGCCCCCTTCGACCTGAGCCTCGACACCGGCCGGCTGGCCTGACGCGCCGCTCCCGCGGCGCGGGGCGCCCGGCTCGGCCGTCGGCGTGCCGCGTTCCTCACCGTGCCCGCTCGACGCGGCGCTCGTCCCAGACGGGCGCGTCGGTCTCGCGGACCCGGCCGTCGGAGCCGAAGACCAGGAAGCGGTCGAAGGAGCGGGCGAACCAGCGGTCGTGGGTCACCGCCAGCACCGTCCCCTCGTACGCCTCCAGGCCCTCCTGGAGCGCCTCGGCGCTCTCCAGGTCGAGGTTGTCGGTGGGCTCGTCCAGCAGCAGGGCCGTGGCCCCGGCGAGCTCCAGCAGCAGGATCTGGAAGCGGGCCTGCTGGCCGCCGGAGAGCTGGTCGAAGGGCTGGTCGCCCTGGCGGGACAGCTCGTAGCGGCGCAGCACGCTCATCGCCCCGCCCCGGTCCCGGGCGTGCTCCGTCCACAGGATGTCGACCAGGGTGCGGCCGGCCAGCTCCGGATGGGCGTGGGTCTGCGCGAAGTGCCCCGGCACCACCCGCGCCCCGAGCCGGAAGGCCCCGCTGTGTGCCACCTCCTCCCCGGCCAGCAGCCGCAGGAAGTGCGACTTGCCCGAGCCGTTGGAGCCCAGCACCGCCACCCGCTCGCCGTAGAAGACCTCCAGGTCGAAGGGCTTCATCAGCCCGGTCAGCTCCAGGTTTTCGCAGGTGAGCGCCCGCACGCCGGTACGGCCGCCGCGCAGCCGCATGCGGATCTCCTGCTTGCGCGGGGGCTCGGGCGGCGGTCCGGCCTCCTCGAACTTCCGCAGCCGGGTCTGCGCGGCCCGGTAGCGGGAGGCCATGTCGTCGCTGCGGGAGGCGAACTGCCGCAGATCCAGCACCAGCTTCTTCAGCTGCGCGTGCTTCTCGTCCCAGCGGCGGCGCAGCTCCTCGAAGCGCGCGAAGCGCTCCTCGCGGGCCTGGTGGTAGGTGGCGAAGCCGCCGCCGTGCACCCACACCTCGGAGCCGCCCGCACCCGGCTCGACGCTGACGATCTTCTGCGCGGCGCGCGCCAGCAGCTCCCGGTCGTGCGAGACGAACAGCACGGTCTTGCGCGTGGCGGCCAGCTGCTCCTCCAGCCACCGCTTGCCGGGGACGTCGAGGTAGTTGTCCGGCTCGTCGAGCAGCAGCACCTCGTCCGGGCCGCGCAGCAGGGCCTCCAGCACCAGCCGCTTCTGCTCCCCGCCGGAGAGGCTCCGCACCTGCCGCCACTGCGCCTTCTCGTAGGGGACGCCGAGCGCGGCCATGGTGCAGATGTCCCACAGCGTCTCGGCCTCGTAGCCCCGCACCTCGGCCCAGTCGCTGAGCGCCTGGGCGTAGGCCATCTGCGCGGCCTCGTCGTCCCGTTCCATGATCGCCAGCTCGGCGGCGTCCACGGCCTGCGCGGCCCGGCGGATCTGCGGCGGCGCCACCGACACCAGCAGGTCGCGCACGGTCCGCTCGTCCCGCACCGAGCCGACGAACTGCGGCATCACACCGAGGCCGCCGCTGACCGTGACGGTGCCGCCGTGGGGCTGGAGCTCCCCGGCGAGCAGCCGCAGCAGCGTGGTCTTGCCCGCGCCGTTCGCCCCCGCCAGCGCGACCGCAGCGCCCTCTCCGACCCGGAACGAGGCGTCGTTGAGCAGCAGTCGCCCGTCCGGCAGGTAGTAGTCCACGTGCGCGGCCTCAAGGTGTCCCATGGACCGTGATTGTCCCGGCCCCGTCCCGCCCTCCACAAAGCCTTTTCCGGGCCCGGCCGGGCCCGGCCGGGCGTGCCCCTGGGCCAATTCGGTGGACAGCGCGGCCGGGACGCCCATAGCCTCACCCGGTCCCGGGAGACCCGCGTCCGAAGAGGTGCTTTCCCTGACGGTCCAGGCCGTCGCGGCCGCCGCGCCGGCCGCCTCCCGCAGTCGTCATGTCGCCTCTTTTCCGCACGTCCCGGAACCGGAGGAGTCCCGAGCAGTGGAACTGCCGCGCAGCTTCACCATCCGCGAAAGCAGTCACCGGATCTCCAACCCCTTCACCAGCGAGAAGCTGGCAACCCTGGGCCGGGCGATCGGCCCGCGGCCCGGCACCCGCGTGCTCGATCTCGCCTGCGGCAAGGGCGAGATGCTGTGCACCTGGGCCCGCGACCACGGCATCACCGGCACCGGGGTGGACATCAGCAGCACCTTCCTCGACGCCGCCCGGGCCCGTGCGGCGGAACTGGGCGTCGCCGGCCGGGTCGCGTTCCGGCACGGCGACGCCTCGGGCCACGTGGCCCCGGAGCCGGTGGGCATCGCCGCATGCATCGGCGCCACCTGGATCGGCGACGGCGTGCCGGGCACCGTGGAGCTCCTCCGGCGCAGCCTGGCCCCCGGCGGGATGATGCTGATCGGCGAGCCCTACTGGCGGCGCGATCCCCCGGACCAGGCCGCCGTGGAGGGCTGCCTGGCCGGCCGCAAGGACGACTTCCTCGGCCTGCCGGAGCTGCTGGAGCACTTCGCCCGCCTGGGCTGCGACGTGGTCGAGATGGTGCTGGCGGACCAGGACAGCTGGGACCGCTATGTGGCCGCCCAGTGGCTCAACATCCGCCGCTGGCTGGATGCCGCACCGGAGGACGAACTCGCCGCCCGGATGCGCTCCGAACTCACCGCCGCCCCCGTCCAGTACGCCCGTTACCAGCGCGAATACCTCGGCTGGGGCGTCTTCGTGCTGATGGACCGCTGACCGGCGCGGCGGCCGGGGCGGCCCCCTCCCCGGCTCAGCCGGGAAGCCCCGGCCGTGAGGCCGGGCTCCGGCGGCCCTGCGCCCGGCCCGGCAGGGACAGCCGCCGCGGGAGCGGGCGGCACCGGATGGCACCGGATGGCACCGGATGGCCTGGCGGCTCCGGGCGGGCCGGGCGTCAGGCGTGCACGGGGTGCGGCTCGCCGCCGGTGAGGCGGACCAGCTCCTCGTAGGTGGTGGGGAAGACGGTGCTGGGGTGCCCGCCGGCCGCCCAGATCTCCGGGTAGTCGGCCAGGGCGGTGTCCACCACGGTGCGCAGCGGAGCGGGGTGGCCGACCGGGGCGACGCCGCCGATGGGCTGGCCGGTGGCGGCCCGCACCTGGTCCGGGTCGGCCCGCTCGATCACCGACAGCCCCAGGCGGGCGGCGAGCGCGGCGGTGTCCACCCGGTGCCGGCCGCTGGTCATCACCAGCAGCGGCCGGCCGTCGCCCAGGAAGACGAGGCTGTTGGCGATCGCGCCGGTCTCGCAGCCCAGCGCCTCGGCCGCCGCGGCGGCGGTGCGCACCGCCGCCGGGAGGGTGCGGATGCGGCCGGGCACCCCGGCCTCGGCCAGGGCGCGGGCCACCGCCCGGGCGCGGGCGGGCAGTGCGGTTCCGGTGCCGGTCTCGCTCATCGTGGTCTCTCCTCGGGCGGGCGTGGTCCGGGCCGGCGGACGGGGCCGGAGCTGGCAATGTACGGGGTACGCAGACCGTGCGGTAGCGGTTTCCGCCCCGCCGGCACGCGGCCCGGGCACCGGCGGGGGAGGCCCCCGGGGACGAAGGGACAGGTGAGCGATGACCACCACCACGGACGGGACCGGCCCGCTCGTCTGGTACGCGGCGTACGGCTCGAACATGGACCTGGCCCGGCTGGGCCACTACCTGCGCGGCGGGGACGGCCCCGGCCGGTCCTGCCCCGGCTGCCGCGATCCCCGCCCGCCCCGGTGCTCCCGCCCGCTGCTGCTGCCCGGCGGGCTCTACTTCGCCACCCGCTCCCCGGTCTGGGGCGGCGGACGGGCCTTCTACGACCCGGACCACACCGGGCGGCCCACCGCTGCACGCGCCCACCTGATCACCCTCGCGCAGTTCTCCGACATCGCCGCCCAGGAGATGTACCGGGAGCCCGGCACTGATCTGGACCTGCGCCGGGTGCTGGCGCACGGCCGCGCCCGGCTCGGCCCCGGCCGCTACGAGACCCTGGTGGCGGCCGGCGAGGCGGACGGCCACCCGGTGCTGACCTTCACCGCCCCCTGGCCGGCCGCCGAGGCCGAACCCGTGCCGCCCGCCGCCGCGTATCTGCGCCATCTGGGCCACGGCGTGGCGGAGGCGCACGGCTGGGACGCCGAGCGCACCGGCCGCTATCTGGCCGCCTGCCCCGGGGCGGCCGGCCACTGGACGCCCTCGGCGGTCGCCGCCCTGCTGACCGGGCGCCACGGGCCGCACACCGATCGCGACCAACCAGCCCATACAAACGAATTCGATCAAAAATGATCTGAATGCGTCAGGTCGTGTTCGGAGTCTTGACTCGGTCGCCGCTGTCGGTGGAAAGTGCCTGGCCAGGGCTGGGAGCGCTCCCAATACCGACCGCCCCAATCTGGGAGCGCTCCCACCGGGACGGCCCTCCGCATGCCCCCGCTCAGCCATCAGGAGCCGATGTGCACAGACGTAAAAACCGCAGATCCTCAGCGCTGCTGGCGGCCGCCGCCGCCACGGCCGGCCTGCTGCTGGCGGCCACCACGGCGTCCGTCGCCGTGGCCGGAGGCGGCCACGGCCACCACGGCGGTGTGAAGAAGCCCGTCGAGAACCGCTTCTACGTGCCGCCCGCCAACCCGGGAGCCCTGGACCAGATCGCCGAACTGGAGGCGGCGGGCCAGCAGGAGGACGCCGACGGCCTCCGTGCCCTGATCAGCACCCCCCAGGCCGTGTGGCTCACCGGCCAGGAGGGCAGCAACGTCAAGCACGATGCCCGCCGGGTGGTCAAGGACGCGGCGCGCCAGCGCGCCATGCCGGTGCTGGCGCTCTACAACGTCCCGGGCCGCGACTGCGCCCAGTACTCCGCCGGCGGCGCCTCCGACACCGCCGAGTACCAGAAGTGGGTCAAGGACGTGGCCAAGGGCATCGGCAAGCACCATGCCGTGATCGTCCTGGAGCCCGACTCCCTGGCCCTGATGCCCGGCGACTGCGGCCAGGACGACGAGGAGGGCACCCTCACCGCGGCCCGCTTCGCGGAGGTCCGCTACGCGGTGGCCAAGCTCGGCTCCCTGCCGAACACCACCGTCTACCTCGACGCCGGCCACAGCAACTGGCACAGCGTCAACTCCATCGTGCCGCGCCTGCTGGAGGCCGACGTCGCGGACGCCCGCGGCTTCTACCTGAACCCCTCCAACTACCAGTCGGACGACGACCTGGCCCACTACGGCACGCTGATCTCCGGCTGCCTGGCCTACGCCGCCGAGGGCGGCGACCCGGCCTCCTGCCCCAACCAGTGGTGGCCGCGGGAGGACGCCCTGGGCTGGCTGGCCGGCAACGTGACCGCCGACCAGTCCGACTGGCCCGGATTCGTCACCGACACCAGCCGCAACGGCCAGGGCCCGTGGACCCCGCCCGCGGACACCTACCCGGACCCGCAGGACTGGTGCAACCCGCCGGACCGCGGAGCCGGCAAGCGCCCCACCACCGAGACCGGCCACCCGCTGATCGACGCCCACCTGTGGATCAAGATCCCGGGTGAGTCGGACGGCCAGTGCCTGCGCGGCACCGAGGGACCGGAAGACCCGGCCCGCGGCATGGTGGACCCGCCCGCCGGCGCCTGGTTCCCGGAGCAGGCACTCGAACTCGTCCGGTTGGCCAACCCGCCGCTGCTCGGCTGATCCGTTCAGCCGGGCCGCGGACGGCGAGGCATGCGCAAGCGGGGGCGGACGACCGGGCGGCCGTCGTCACGAGGGCGACGGCCGCCTCCGGCCCCGGCCGCCGGCCGGTTCGCTCCGGCGCCCACCGACGGCCACCGGCGCCCGCCGCAAGCCGGCGGGTCCCCGTAAGCCTCCGCACGTCGTGACATGGCACCACCCCACCGCGGCGGCGCGGCGCGATACCGCCCCGCCGCCGCCCCGGGAACGTGCACCGCGCGTCCGGGAGACGACGCCGGCCGCGTCCGGTGCACCCACTGCGTGGGGCGCGAGCCCCACGTGGCGCCCCCTGGTCCCCGCCCGGGTCCCGCCGGACCCGGGCGGGGACGAGCGCGTTCCGGCCCCGCCGGCCGGCCGCCGGCAGGGCCTCGCAGGGCCTCGCAGGGCCTCCAGGGCCTCAGCGGACGTCGAACAGCGGCCCGGTGAGGGTCATTCCGAGGTCGTCGCCCGCGTACGAGAAGAAGGCCACGAGCATCAGCGCCGCGCCGCCGAGTCCCAGATCCTTGAGGAAGTGCAGCATGTCGTTCTGCCGCGTCATGGGATCGGTCTCCGCCCAGAAGCGGTGCATCACCACCGCGGTGGAGAGGACGAAGGCGGCCAGCAGCAGCGCCCCGAGATCCGCCCAGATGCCCAGCAGCACCATCAGCGCACCGGCCAGCTGCACAGCGCCGGTCACCCGGGTGATCTGAGCGGGCATCGGTACGCCTTTGGACGCCGCGTAGTCCGCCATCGCCGAGGTCCTGGCGAAATGGTTGACGCCCGAACCGAGAAAGATCAGCACGAACAGGATGCGCCCGATCAGCACCAGGACGTCCATGAGGGCCTCCAGCCTCCAGGGGCTTGTCCGACTTTCACGCTAGCCCGGCGGCCCCGGCCGCGCATGCGCGCCGACGGACGGCCCGCCCCGCCCTCCCGCGTTGACGCGGGAGGGCGAGGTCAGAAGGATGGGCAGCGGCTTGGCGGGACAACCAGCAGAATGTGTGTGTGGACGGGGTGCGGATGGACGGGCTGGTGCTGGACGGCCGGTACAGAATCGGGCAGCAGCTCGGCGAGGGCGGCATGGGCGCCGTGTACGAGGCCCAGGACCTGCGGCTGGAACGCGTGGTGGCGGTGAAGGTCCTGCACGGGGTCTCGCTGCGCCGCGATCCCCGGGCGCGTCAGCGCTTCGAGCGGGAGGCAAAACTCCTCGCCGGCCTGACCAGCCCCTTCATCGTCACCGTGCACGATGCCGGCGAGGCTCCCGCCACCTCGGACGGCGGCCAGCGGATGCTGTACCTGGTGATGGAGCGGCTGCACGGCCGCTCGCTGGACGAGGTGCTCTCCGCGGGCGACCTGCCCTCGCTGCGGCTGCTGGCGCAGTGGGGCGAACAGATCTGCCGGGCACTGGGCGCGGCCCATGACGGCGGGGTCATCCACCGGGACCTGAAACCGGCCAACGTCATGGTCGGCACGGACGGACTGGTGCGGGTGCTGGACTTCGGCATCGCCTCCGTGGTGGCCGACTCCCCGGACAACCACCGCCTCACCTCCACCGGCCTGGTGGTGGGCACCCCGGCCTATATGGCGCCGGAACAGATCGAGGGCGCGCGGTTCGAGAAGCGGACCGACCTCTACGCCCTGGGCTGCATCCTCTACGCGCTGGTGACGGGGCGTCCGCCATTCGAGTCGGACAGCCTGTACACCCTGATGCGGCAGCAGATGACCCGGATCCCGGACGCGCCGAGCATCGTGCGCCCGGGTGTGCCCAACGAGTGGGACGCGCTGATCATGCGGCTGCTGGCCAAGCAGCCGGAGGAGCGGCCGGAGAGCGCGGCCGAGGTGCTGGAGCTGCTGGCGCTCCTGCCGTGCCCGGATGTCGCGGCGACGCCGCCCCGGGGCACGGCGGACGACGACGCGGGCGCGGACGGGACACCGGCGGCGGGCGGCGGCGTGCCGGGCGGCGCGGCCCGCG
>NZ_WTLH01000091.1 GCF_011421595.1 Streptomyces sp. YIM 98790
GGGCGGCCGGTCCCGGAATGCCGGGGCCGGCCGCCCGCCGCCGCGCCCGGCGGGTGCGGGCCCAGGGGTCAGCCCGTCCCCAGGGTCCCGCCGCACAGGCGGGCCTCGCCGGTCAGGTCGAACAGGTCCGTGTGCCGCTCCCCCGGCCCGGGACCGGACTCCCCGGCCAGCAGCGGGCGCAGACTGCGCGCCGACGAGCCCGTGCAGTCCGCGGGCCCGGCCAGCACCCGCGAGCCGAGCAGCACCGTGGTCCGGCCGCGCAGATCCTCGTCGGTGAAGGACATCCGCAGCTCTCGGCGCACAAAGAACAGCGAGGCGGGCGCCTGCGGGTCGGCCGCCGGACGCAGCGCGTAGACCAGCACGTGTGTGGTGGACACCTCCAGCGCGCCGTCCGCCTCGGTCACCGAGAACACGCCGTCCACCCGGACCGGCGCGTCGGCCGGCTCCGCCTCGGAGGTGTCGAAGCGCACCAGCCAGCCGGTGGCGGGCGCCTCGCCGGTGCCGCCGGCCAGACTGCGGTCGAGCCGGCGCTGCTGCTCGGGCCGGAGCAGGGCACGCACCGGGAGGGCGGTGGCGCCGGTCAGCACCTCCGGGGTGATGCCGCTGGCCACCACATACTCCTTGGCCAGCGCCAGGGCGTCCGCCACCTGGCCCTGGCTGTAGTTCTCGGTGGCGCGCGCCTCGGGCAGGTCCAGGCCGGCCGCGCCGCTGCCGAAGTCCGCCGCGGCCGAGCCGGAGTAGAGCTCGTCCGGCTCGCCCCCCGGCACGGAGCCGTCCGGGGCCAGCGGCACCACGCTGATCTGCGCCGGCGGCGCGGAGCCGGCCGGCCGCCCGCTGTAGGGCATGGAGTTGCCCAGGTAGACGGCGGTGGCCAGGGCCACCAGGATGATCACGGCAAGCGCCAGGCCCTGCTTGGGCAGCGAGGCGAACAGAGATCCGACCGGGCCGGGGTCGCGCCGCCGGACGGGTGAGGTGTGGTCCTCGATGCGCTGCTGCGCCGAGTACTCCTCCAGCTGCGCAGCCTTGACGAACGACTCGTCGAAGACGGTCGATCGAAACTCTTCCTCGCCTCCTGAGAGGTCGCCCGGAAAACCCTCCGGAGGTTCCGCACGTCCGGCCACCCTTCCAGCGTAGGCGCGGATCGGGAGGGGTGACAGTCCTCGTCCTGCCCGGTCCACGGCGGATCGCACGGCCGCACGGAGATCCGCCGGGGCGCACGGCGCGGCGTGCCCGGTGGCTCCGGCCGGCCCTGCTCAGGGCGTGGGGAACGGCCCGAGGCCGTTCGCCACGATCTCCGTCCCGTTCTCGGCGGCGGCCTCGGTCCCGGCCGCGTCCGCCATTCCGCCGGGGCTGCCGGACTGCTGGCCGGCGGCGTCTCCCTCGTGCTCCGTGCCCTCCTGGCCGGTGCTGCCCGGGGCCACGCCATCGGCGCCGGCCGGGCTGCGGGCCTCGGCCTCGTGCGTCCCGTCCCGCTGCCCGCCGTCCCCGCCCGCCGTGCCGTCCGTGCCGTCCGCCCCGTCCGTGCCGCCGGAGGACCCGGTGGCGTCACGCGGGCGGTTTCCGGAGGCGGCGGCCTCCTCGGCGGTGCCGGTGGTGGAGCCGGAACCGCCGGGCTCGCTGCTGGGCGGCGGCACCGGAGTGGGCACGCCGCGCTGCCAAGCCCCGGCCCGCTGCACCGCGATCAGCGCGATGGCGATCATGCTCAGGCCCATCATCACGGCCAGCACGCAGGCCACCGGACGCTGCCAGCGGGCCGGCCTGCGACCGGGCGGCGGACTGCCTGCCGGGCGCCGGCCGCCGGGGACACCCCGCTCGCCGTGTCCGCCGCCCGCCATGGCGTCGGAGACCACGCCCGCCAGGGCACCGGGGTCGTCCGGCAGATCCGGCAGGTAGCGGGCGTAGTCGGGGCGGTCGTAGGGCCCGGCGATGCCGGGGGCGGTGTCGCGCAGTCCCAGGCCGTCGAGATCCGCGTCGGGGAACCAGGAACCCGGGCCGCTGTCCAGCAGGCCGTCCGGATCGCCGTCCCCGCGGCCCTGGCCGGTGCCGTCCAGCGGGCGGAACACCGTGGGATCTGCGGCATCGCCGGGGCCGGGCGGCGGATCGAGAAAGAAACCGGGCTGCCCGGCCCGCTCCTCGGCCTCGGCCGCGCCCTCGGCGGCGGCGGCCTCCTCGGCCGCCCGGTCCAGCACCGCCCTGGCTATCCGCTCGGCGGCACTGGGTTCCCGAACGGCTGCCGCCGCCACGAAAGCCTCGTCGAACACCACGGCGGCGAATGCGTCGTCCGCTGCCCCGTGGTCATGGTCGTGGTCGTGGTCGTCGGGCCGCTCGCCGTCCGGGAACGGCTGGCCCCCCACCTCCTCCGGCACGCCACCAGACTAGGCCGATCGCGTGCCGGACGGGAGGGCCGACGGGAAATCACCCCCGGGTGTGGCCGTCTCCGGTGACCACGTACTTGGTGGAGGTCAGTTCGGGCAGGCCCATGGGGCCGCGCGCGTGCAGCTTCTGGGTGGAGATGCCGATCTCCGCGCCGAAGCCGAACTGGCCGCCGTCGGTGAAGCGGGTGGAGGCGTTCACCATCACGGCCGTGGAGTCCACCCGGGAGACGAAGCGGCGGGCCGCGGCGGCGTCCCGGGTGACGATGGCCTCGGTGTGGCCGGAGGACCAGCGGCGGATGTGCGCCACCGCGGCGTCCAGGTCCGGCACCACGCCGGCCGCGATGTCGTAGCTCAGATACTCCGTCGCCCAGTCCTCGTCGGTCACGGGGAGCACCTCGGCCCCGGTGGCGGCGCCGGCCTTCTGCCAGCTCTCGTCGCCGTGCACGGTGACGCCGGCCTCGGCCAGTGCGGCCAGCGCGCGGGGCAGGAACGCCTCGGCGATGCCCTGGTGGACCAGGACCGTCTCGGCGGCGTTGCACACGCTGGGCCGCTGGGCCTTGGAGTTGACCAGGATCTCCACCGCCATGTCGAGGTCGGCGAGCTCGTCCACATAGACGTGGACGTTGCCGACACCGGTCTCGATCACCGGCACGGTCGACTCGTTGACCACGGTCTGGATCAGCGAGGCGCCGCCGCGCGGGATGAGCACGTCCACCAGGCCGCGGGCACGCATCAGCTCGCGCACCGACTCGCGGCTCTCGCCGGGCACCAGCTGCACCGCATCGGCCGGCAGACCGGCCGCGGCCACCGCGTCCCGCACCACGGCGACCAGGGCGGTGTTGGAGGCGTAGGCCGAGGAGGAGCCGCGCAGCAGCACCGCGTTGCCCGACTTCAGGCACAGGGCGGCGGCGTCCACGGTGACATTGGGGCGGGCCTCGTAGATGATGCCCACCACACCCAGCGGCACCCGGACCTGGCGCAGCTCCAGCCCGTTGGGCAGGGTGGAACCGCGCACCACCTCGCCCACCGGATCGGGCAGACCGACGACGTCACGCACGTCCGAGGCGATGGCGGCGACCCGCTCCGGGGTGAGGGTGAGGCGGTCCACGATGGCGTCCGGGGTGCCGGCGGCACGGGCCCGCTCGATGTCCCGGGCGTTGGCCTCGACGATCTCCGCGGTGCGGGCGAGCAGCGCGTCGGCGATGGCCAGCAGGGCGCTGTCCCGGGCGGTGCGCGGCAGCGGGGCCAGCTCGGTGGCGGCCACCCGCGCCCGGCGGGCGGTCGCGAGCACCGGCGACTCGGCCGGCTCGGTGGCGGAGGCGGACACGGCGGGCTCGGCGGAAACCTCACTACGGCTCATGCCCGCCAAGGGTAATGCCGCGGCAGGGCACACCGGCCCATGGTCCGCATCCCGAGCACCGCCCCACCGCCCGCAGCCCGAAGCCCGCAGCCCGCAGCCCCGCGGCCGTCGCCCGCCCGGCACCCGCCCGGCGCTCGCACAAGCGCCCCCGCCGGACGGCGGGGGAGCCGCGGAGCGCTCGCCCCGGTGCCGCTCAGAAGGGATGCACGCCCACCGGGACGGCCGGCGGCGCCCCGTAGCCCTCGGCCAGCCGCTGGTGGTAGGTCTCCCGGCCGATCACCTCCAGGCCGACGATCTCCCACGGCGGAAGCTGTGCCGTCCGCCGGTGCTCTCCCCACAGCCGCAGCGCCACCGCCGCGGCGTCCCGCAGATCGCGGGCCTCTTCCCAGTAGCGAATCTCGGCGTGGTCGGCGGCATAGCGGCTGGTGAGCAGGAAGGGGTGGTCGTGGGCGAGCTGCTCCAGGGCTCGGCGCACATCCTGGAGCGGCGTCTCCGTGCCGGCGACGCTGAGCGTGACGTGCCACAACCGGGACTCCTCGCGTCCGGCGCTTCCGCTCTCCTCCCCGAACCGGGACCCCTGGCCCCCCTCGACACTGGCCAGTCGTCTCACCGGCGGCCTCCTGACCTGGTGCTGTTGTGGTGCTTTCCGGTGCGCACACGGCACCGCCCGCTCTCCTCCCACGGGCCCGCATCCACGCTGCCATCTCCCAGCAGGAGATGTGGCCGTTTCCGCAACCTTCCGTGGATCGGATGCTCCGCTGCGCGTCCGGATACCCGCCGATGTGCCGTTTGTCCGGCGGCGCCGGCACCGGGCACGGTCCGGTCCCGTGCCGCGCCGGGCCGGGTCACGCCCGCATCAGCACGAGGTCGTCGCGGTGCACCACTTCGCGTTCGTAGTCCGGGCCGAGCTCCCGGGCCAGTTCCCGGGTCGAACGGCCGATCAGCAGGGGAATCTCCCGGGCGTCGAAATTGACGAGTCCGCGGGCCACGGTGCGTCCCGTCTCGTCGCGCAGCTCGATCGGCTCGCCCGCCGCGAAGTCGCCGTCCACCGCGGTGATTCCGGCGGGCAGCAGGGAGCCGCCGCCCTCGGTGATGGCCTTGACCGCGCCGGGGTCCAGGGTGACCCCGCCGCGCGGCGAGGAGGCGTGCGCCAGCCACAGCAGGCGGCCGGCCGAGCGCGGGCCGGTGGCCCGGAAGTACGTCCCGGTGGGGCGGCCGGCCAGTGCGTCGGCGGCATGCACCGCGGAGGTGAGCACCGCCGGGATGCCGTCCCCGGTGGCGATCCGGGCGGCCTCCACCTTGGTGACCATGCCGCCGGTGCCGACACCGGCCCGTCCGGCGCTGCCCAGTTCCACGCCCGCCAGGTCCTCCGGGCCGCCGACCGTCTCCAGCCGCCGCGCCCCCGGCCGCCGCGGATCGCCGTCGTACAGCCCGTCCACGTCGGACAGCAGCACCAGCAGATCGGCCCGGACGACGTGGGCGACCAGTGCGGCCAGCCGGTCGTTGTCGCCGAACCGGATCTCGTCGGTGGCCACCGCGTCGTTCTCGTTGACCACCGGCACCGCGCCCATGGCCAGCAGCTGCTCCAGGGTCCGCCGCGCGTTGCGGAAGTGCACCCGGTGGCTGGTGTCGTAGGTGGTCAGCAGCACCTGCCCGACCCTGCGGCCGTAGCGGGCGAAGGAGGCGGTGTAGCGGGCCAGCAGCAGGCCCTGGCCCACGCTGGCCGCGGCCTGCTGCCGGGCCAGGTCGGTGGGCCGCCGCACCAGGCCCAGCGGTGCCAGCCCGGCGGCGATGGCGCCCGAGCTGACCAGCACGATCTCCCGGTCCTCGTGCTTGGCCAGCACATCGACCAGGGCGTCCACCCGGTCGGCGTCCAGCCCGCCGGCCGCCGTGGTCAGCGATGAGGAGCCGATCTTGACGACGACCCTGCGGGCGTCCACCACGTCCTGCCGTACGCCAGACACTGCGTCTTTCCCCTGTTCAGCCAGCCGAGCAGCCCTCACGGACCAGACCAATCTACGCCAGCCCCGCCGGCCGCCTCACCCGGATTCCGCCCTGCGGACCCGCTCCCGGCGCTCCCGGGCGAGGGGCCGGTCCGCCGGTGCGCGGGGGTGGCCGGAAGCTCGTAGGGGCTGGGGAACGGGTAGGCGGTGGTGAGGAAGCGCTGGATGGCGGCGCGGATGGCGGGGCGGGCGGCCGGCGGGGTGTCCACGTCGTTGAGGCAGAAGAAGTCGACGTCCTCCCGGCACAGCCGGGCCAGCCGGCCGCCCAGGCCGGGGCGGCTGACGTCGAGGTAGCGGAACTTGTACTCCCCCGGCACGCCGCGCCCGGTCAGCAGCGCCCAGTGGTGGTGCAGGGTGGCCGCCGGGGCCAGGTCGGTGGTGGCGCGGAACCGGCTGTGCGTGGTGCGGGCCAGCTCCGCACCGCTCTCCCGTTCGATCTCCCTTATCACCGGCCTGAGCTGCGGGTGCGGGGTGTGCAGGCACTTGGAGCAGATCAGCCGGCCGTGGGTGCGCAGCAGCAGCTCCCGCACGTTCTTCCCGGCGGAGTTGGGGGCCGGCTCCTCCGGACGCGGCAGGCCCAGTCCGATCTTGTAGGGCGAGAGCGGGATGCGGGCCAGCCCGCTGCCGTGGAAGAAGTGCTCCGCGGTGACCGGGCGGTTGAGGAAGACGTCGTCGTTGAAGTACAGGTAGTGGTCGGCCAGGCCGGGGATGTGGTGCAGCCGGCTCTCGATGGCGTGCGAGTTGAAGACGGGCAGTGCCGAGCCGGGCAGGATCTCCCGGTGGTCGACCACGGTCAGGCCCGGGGCGTCGCGGTCCAGCCAGCACGGCACCTGCTGGTCGGTGACCAGGTACACGTGCCGGACGAACCCCGCGTACATGGCGAGCGAGCGCAGCGAGTAGCGCAGTTCGTCATGGCTGGTGTACCGGGAGGCACCGGTCTCCCGGCCCGCGATGGTGCCGCGGCACCCGTCCGCCCGGTAGGCGCTGCGGCGGGCGGCCAGCGCGGGATCGTCGCCGTCCACCCAGGTGTAGACGACGTCCACCGGGAAGCGTGCCTCCTCCACCCGGGGCTGGGCGAAGGCGGGAAAGGTGGTGGTCTCCCGGCCGCGGACGCGCACCCGGGCCGGTTTCTGCGCCTCCGCCGGCACCACCTCGGCCACCCGGTTGCGGCGCGGGGCGGCGAGCGCCTCGTCGAAGACCTCGCCCAGCTGGCGGCCGGGCACGGTCAGCCACAGCCTGTCGTTCCCGGCCCGGCCGCCGAGGTCCGTGCCGCGCCGCCAGAACTCGATCTCGCAGCCGGTGAGCAGCGGGTCCAGGGGCACCGGCCGGCCGCCGGGGGCCAGCCGGACCACGCCCACGCGCAGCACCGGGGCCCGCCGCAGGGAGCGGGGCAGGCGGCCGTCCGCCCAGAGCACGGCGCGGCGGACCGTGCCGTGCTCGACCCGCGCCGCATAGGCGCAGCCGTGCCGCAGGCCGTCCGCGAGCGCCTCCAGCAGCGCGCGCCGGTGGCATTCCTCCACGCCGAGCACATGCCGCTCGGGTGCCTCGCCGGGGACCAGGAAACAGGGGACGGCGGCCTGCTCCAGCAGCCCGGTGAGCAGGGCGAGATCCTCGGCGGCGGCCCCGGCGGCGGACCAGCGGTCCACCACCCGGCCGCACAGCCGGGACCGGCCGGCGGTGACGGGGCGGATCAGCGGATCGGCCGCGCACAGGGCCCGGCGCCGGCGGCGGACGGACGGCTGCAGCGGGCCGGCGGCCGGGAGGGGCAGCCGCCACCACAGGGTGGTGAGCAGCCGCCGCAGCCGGCCCAGGGCCCGGGAGAGCGGCAGCCGGCGGACACGGTCGGTGAGGTGGTGCGGCATGGGTGGCACGGGCGGGGCGCTCGGCGGCGGGCCGGCTCAGGCCTTCTCGTAGGGGCTGGGGCAGGGGAAGTAGTCCGCCAGGAAGGCGGCCACCCGGGCGGTCACCTCCTCCCGCCGGTCCGGCGGGACGTCCACGTCGTTGAGGCAGAAGAAGTCGTAGCGCCGGCCGCTCAGCAGGTCGTCCAGCCGCTGCCCGGCGTCCTCGCGGCTGATGTTGACGTACCGGAAGGAGAACCGGCCGGGCACGCCGCGCCCGGTGAGCAGCGCGTACTGGTAGAGCAGCGGGGAGGTCAGGGCCACGTCCTGCGGCGAGCGGAACCGCGAGGCGGTGGTGCGCCGGATCTCCTCCGGGAACATCTCCTCCAGCTCGGCCAGGGTGGCGCGCTGCTGGGGCAGCGGGGTGTGCATGAAGTTGTTGGTGGTCAGCCGGCCGAACCGGTCCAGCAGCAGCCGGCGGACGTTCTTGCTGGCCGAGTTGGTGGCGGTCTCCTCGGCGTGCGGCTTGCCGGCGCCGATCTTCAGCGGGGAGACCGGGACCTTCATCACACCGCTGCCCAGGAAGAAGTGCTCGGGCAGCACCGGCCGGCCGACGAAGACGTCGTCGTTGAAGTAGAGGTAGTGGTCGGACAGGCCGGGGATGTGGTGCAGCCGGGTCTCGATCGCATGCGAGTTGAACACCGGAAGCGTCCCGCCGGGGAAGATCTCCCGGTGGTCGACAACGGTGATGCCCGCGGCGTCCTCGTCCAGCCAGGCGGGCCGCTGGCCGTCGGTGACCAGGTAGATGTGCCGCACGAAGCCCGCGTACATGTGCAGCGAGCGCAGCGAGTAGCGCAGCTCGTCGTGGCTGGTGTAGCGGGATTCGTTGATCTCCTTGTCCAGGATGTCCGCCGTGCCCCGCCCCTGGTAGCGGGCGCGCTTGGCGCGCATCCCGGGCTCGTTGCCGTCCACCCAGGTGTAGACGACGTCCACCGGGAAGGTGACCTGGTCCACGGTCGGCACGGTGAACGGGGCGAACGTGGTGACGTCCCGGCCGCCGGCNGTGACCTGGTCCACGGTCGGCACGGTGAACGGGGCGAACGTGGTGACGTCCCGGCCGCCGGCCCGGACCACCGCGGGGGTCTGCTCGGCGGACGGCAGCACATCGGCGATCCGGTTGCGGCGCGGCGCCACCAGGGCCTCCGCGAAGATCTCCCGGGACGCCTGCGGCTGGACCCGGGCCAGCTCCCGTTCCCCCTGCGGCCCGGCCAGCAGGTCCGCGCCGTCGGACCAGAACTCCACGTCGCAGCCGAGTTCCGGCCCGCCCAGCAGTTGCCCGCCCGGCCCCAGGTACAGCACCCCCACCCGGACCACGGGGGCGGAGCGCAGCGGCACCGGCAGTCTGCCGTCCAGGCACAGCGCCGGACGCTGGAGCCGCCCGCCGAACCGGGGCTGCGCGACGAAGACCGGGCCGTCGGCGGCCGGGGCCGCCTGCAGGGCGTCGAAGAACCGATCCCGGTCGGCCAGGTGCACGCCGACCGTGTGGCGCAGCCGGTTCATGCCGGGCACCAGGAAGGATGCGGCCCCGGCGCGTTCCAGGGCGGAGAGCACGATGCCCAGATTGGTGCCGGCGGCCTCGGCCGAGGAGAAGCGGTCGACGGCCAGCCCGTACAGCTCCTGGCCGCCGACCACGATCCGGCGCATCCGGGGGTCGGCCGCCGCCGCCCGGCGCCGGACCAGCCGCCGCCGGGTGGTGCGGAGCCGCCACACCTGGTCGGTGCCCTTCCGGATGGCCCGCGGAGCCAGGCGCCTGACCGCTGCACGTACCGTCACTGTCGTTCCCTTCCTGCCGCCCGGCCGGGGGACGGGTGGCGGAAAGGCGCCGTGGAGCGCCGCGGGGAACCGCGGCTGCCCCGGTGATCACGGTGTCGCGGCTCGGCGTCCCGTCCCTCGGAAAGCCTCATGCCATCAGGAACGACCGACTCGCCGTGATGTCACTCCATCGGACCGGTCCGGTCACTCCGGCGGGGGGGGGCGGGACGCGCGGGATCAGGCGAGCGCCTTCTCCAGCGCGGTCAGCAGATCGTCCTGCACCTGCGCGAGGGGCCGGTCCATGGCGGTGATGTGGTCGGACCACTTGAAGTCACCGCCGGGGACCTTGCCGTGCGGGATGCGCATGACCGGGATGTCCCAGGACTGGGCGACGATCAGGCCGTGCAGCGAGGAGGTGGCGATGGCCGCGCAGGAACCGATGTCCGCGAGCACCTCGTCCACCGGCTTGGACACGTCGATGATCTTGTCGGCCCAGCCGAACCCGCGGTGGTCGAGGTAGTGCGGCACGAAGCCGACCCGGTGCCGCACCGGGGGCCGCTTCCACAGCCGGGAGACCAGCAGACCGGGATCGCCGAGCGGGACGTCCACGCCGAGGGCGGCGGCGGAGCGGCGGCCGCGCACCGCGTGCACGCGGAAATCGCGCTTCGGCAGGTCGGACTCCTTGGTCAGGCCGGTGCCCCAGACGATCAGCCCGTCCTTCGCCCGCTCGCACACCGCCCGCAGCACGGAACCGATCGTGACGATCTCCGCGTCCTCAAGAGCCACCAGACGGACGCGGTGGCCGAGGCGCTCCAGGATCAGGGGGCCGAGTTCGTCCCCGAAGTTGGTCTTGCCACTCGTCTCCGAGCGCCAGTTCCACGTTGCCAGCTCAGTGTCCGCCATCGTCCCATCCTCTGTGGTGTTGCTGTGACCGGACGCTGCCCACCGGCCAGCCGTATATCGTACTGGCATCCCACCGTACGAACGGCTCCTGGCCGCAACGTATCCTCTACAAGCGCGACAGGCTCCTGTCACCGCAGCCTTGCCCTGGAGAAACCTTCGATGAACCTTCCCGTCACCTCCGCCCGGCCGGTCGTACGCCACCTGGTCACCTCGGTGGAGCCGGTCAAGAACGCCCTCCGGGTGAGCGGCCACGCCTACCTCGACGGTCGTTCCAACGACCGCCCCGGGTTCCAGGCGGCGGTACGGGACCGGGACGGTTCCCGGGAGTACCGGTTCTCGGTCAGCAGGACCGCCACCCCCGGCCTCGTCACCGAGGACGGCGGCGTTCCCTGTCCGGACTCCGGCTTCGACATCCTGCTCAACCCGGCCGAGCTCGCCGACGGCTCCCCGCTGCCGGACGGCCTGTGGGACCTGTGGCTGACCGTCGAGACCGCGGAGGAGACCGCCACCGTGCGGATCGGGACGGAGCGGGGCTCCGGCGCCCCCACCGAGCCGCTGACCCACACCGTCGCCGCCGGCCGGACCCAGACGGTGGTGACGGGCTTCTTCGCGCCGGAGGACGGCGGCTACTCCCTGGACATCGGCGGCGTCGCGCACCCCGGGCCCGTACTGGTCCGCGGCACCGGCGTCCGGTGGCTCCGGGACGCCCCCGCCACTCTCGAACTCACCACCCGGGCCCCGGCGGACCCCGATGCGGTGTCCTACGAGGCGGTGGAACGCACCAGCGGCCGGCGGATCTCCGCCACCGCCTCCGTACGGGACAGGACCCTGACCGCCCGCCTCCCGCTGGAGGGCGGCGGCGACTGGCAGATCGTGCTGTGCGTGCGGCGGGACGGCGAGGTCACCGAACATCCGCTGCCGGCCTCCTCCAAGCCGGCCACCCGCCGCTGGCGGCGCGCGCTCACTCCCTGGTACGCCAAGCCGTACCACCGCAAGGGCGCGGGTCTGGCGGTGCGCGTGGACCGGGTGAACGTCCTGCAGGGCCTGCGCCGACGGGTGGCGGGCTGACCCTTGCGCCGCCGTACCCGCGCACGGCCGCCACACGGGCCGGGGGCAGCGGCGGTGAGCGGAACAGAACAGAGCGGAACACGTCATGACTGAGCGCAGCGAGCGCGGCACCCCCGTGGTCTCCGTGATCATCGGGGCCTACAACGCCATGCCCTACTTCACCCGGTGCGTCACCTCGGTGCTGGAGCAGAGCATCGGCCGGGACCGGCTGGAGGTCGTGGTCGTCGACGACGGTTCCACCGACGGCACCGGCGAGGAACTGGACCGGCTGGCCGCCGAGCACCCGGAGCTGATCCGGGCGGTGCACCAGCCGAACTCCGGGGGCCCGGCGGCGCCGCGCAACGCCGGCATCGAGCTGGCCCGCGGCCGCTACCTGTTCTTCCTGGACGCCGACGACTACCTGGGGCCGGAAGCCCTGGAACGCATGGTCGCCATGGCCGAGGAGAACGGCACCGACGTGGTGCTGGGCAAGATGGTCGGCNCCGGGGGCCCGGCGGCGCCGCGCAACGCCGGCATCGAGCTGGCCCGCGGCCGCTACCTGTTCTTCCTGGACGCCGACGACTACCTGGGGCCGGAAGCCCTGGAACGCATGGTCGCCATGGCCGAGGAGAACGGCACCGACGTGGTGCTGGGCAAGATGGTCGGCGTCGGGGGACGCGGGGCGCCGCAGTCCATGTTCCGCTCCGACCAGCCCCGGACCGACGTCTTCTCCTCCCGCGTCTACTGGACGCTGAACCCGATGAAGCTCTTCCGCCGTGAGCTGGTGGTGCGCCACGGCCTGCGCTTCAAGACCGACATGAAGGTCGGCGAGGACCAGGTCTTCGTCGCGCAGGCCTATCTGCACGCCAACGGGATCTCGGTGCTGTCCTCCTACGACTGCATCTACTGGGTCAACCGCGACGACGGCGGCAACACCACCAAGTCCACCGGCGGCGCCGAACCCCGGGTGCGCATCCTCACCGAGATGCTCCCGCTGGTGGGACGGCTCGTCCCCCCGGGCGGACAGCGCGACGTGCTGCTGAACCGGCATCTCACCCAGGAACTGCACTACGCCCTGCAGCACATCCACCGGGATGCGGACCCGGTCCGGCGGGAGAAGTTCCTCACCGAGCTGCGGGATCTGGTCAACGAGTACCACAGCGAGAACCTGATGGAGCGGATTCCCGCCGTGGTCCGGGTGCGCTACCACTTGCTGCGCATCGGCCGGTTCGACGAACTGATGGCGGTCCACCAGTACGTGCGCGAGCGGCTGGCCGAACTGGGCCGGCCCGGAGGGGCCGGCTGGCTCAGCCTGATGCCCGCCGGGCTCACCGTGGAGAAGGGCCGGGCCTACGCGGGGTTCCCGTACTTCCGCGATCCCGCGCTGNTGATGGCGGTCCACCAGTACGTGCGCGAGCGGCTGGCCGAACTGGGCCGGCCCGGAGGGGCCGGCTGGCTCAGCCTGATGCCCGCCGGGCTCACCGTGGAGAAGGGCCGGGCCTACGCGGGGTTCCCGTACTTCCGCGATCCCGCGCTGCCGCTGCCGGACCGCCTCTTCGACGTCACCGCCGAACTGCCCGAGGCCCCCCGGGCCACCGCCGCCCACCTCAAGGGCAGCGAGGTCCGGCTGTCCGGTCAGGCGTCGGTCGTACTGAGTGCCAACCCGCCCCGGCCCTGCCCCCGCCCCGCGCTGGCCGGCAGCACGGTCGACGCGGTCGGCTGGCGCGCCGGGGCCACGGCCACCCTGGAGGTGGCCGGCACCCTGCCGCCCGGCCTGTCCCCGGAAACCGTCCTCCTGCGGGCCGCCGACACCCGGGGCGCGGTGCGCTCCGCCCCGGTCACGCCCGGCACCGGCGACGGCGGCGCCGACCCGGCGGGTTCGTCCTTCACCGGCCGGCTGACCCTGGACACCCCCGGGGAATGGACGGTCGCGCTGCGCACGGAGCGGGACGGGCACTACGCGGAGATCCCCGTCAAGGCCCCCTCCGTACCGCCGGCGGTGCGCTGGCTGCGGGGCGGCCTGCCCTGGTACGCCAAGCCGCTCAGCCGCCGCGGTGTGCTCACCGTGCGCGTCGGGCGGATCGCCCTCACCGCCGGTCTGCGCCGTCGGCTCGGCCGCTGAGGACCGAGCCGAGCGCGGGCCCCGCCACAGGAGAATGCCGCGATGCCCCTCACCGAGCCCAGCGTCAGTGTGGTCATCGGCGCCTACAACGCCATGCCCTACCTCACCCGCTGTGTCCAGTCGGTACTCGATCAGAGCCTCGGGCACGACAGAATCGAACTGATCGCCGTCGACGACGGTTCCACCGACGGCACCNCCGAGCCCAGCGTCAGTGTGGTCATCGGCGCCTACAACGCCATGCCCTACCTCACCCGCTGTGTCCAGTCGGTACTCGATCAGAGCCTCGGGCACGACAGAATCGAACTGATCGCCGTCGACGACGGTTCCACCGACGGCACCGGCGAGGAACTGGACCGCTTCGCCCGTCGCCATCCGGACATCATCCGGGTGGCGCACCAGCCGAACTCCGGGGGCCCGGCGGCGCCGCGCAACGCCGGCATCGAGCTGGCCCGCGGCCGCTACCTGTTCTTCCTGGACGCCGACGACTACCTGGGGCCGGAAGCCCTGGAACGCATGGTCGCCATGGCCGAGGAGAACGGCACCGACGTGGTGCTGGGCAAGATGGTCGGCACCGGCGGGCGCAAGGCGCCGCAGTCCATGTTCCGCTCCGACCAGCCCCGGACCGACGTCTTCTCCTCCCGCGTCTACCGGACGCTGAACCCGATGAAGCTCTTCCGCCGCGAGCTGATCGCGCGCCACGGCCTGCGCTTCAGGACCGACATGAAGACGGGCGAGGACCAGCCGTTCGTCGGTGAGGCGATGATCCGCGCGGACGGGATCTCGGTGCTGTCCTCCTACGACTGCATCTACTGGGTCAACCGGGACGACGGCGGCAACACCACCAAGTCCACCGGCGGCGCCGAACCCCGGGTGCGCATCCTCACCGAGATGCTCCCGCTGGTGGGACGGCTCGTCCCCCCGGGCGGACAGCGCGACGTGCTGCTGAACCGGCATCTGCAGCTGGAGTTCGCCCGCGCCCTGGGCTGGCTGCACCGGGAGCGCGACGAGGCAGTGCGCGCGGAGCAGTTCGAGGTGCTGCGCAGGACCATCGGCGACTGGCACAGCGAGGGCGCCGTACGGGGACTGCCCGCCATCGTCCGGCTCCAGTACGAGCTGGTGCGCCGCGGCCTGCCGGGCGAGCTGACAACCGTGCTGCAGTACCTGGACGAGGCGCCCCGCGAACTCGGCGAGCGCCGCCCGCCGTCCGGCAACGGCTTCGTGCCGTCCCGGGTGACCGTGGACGGCGGGCGGGTCTACGCACGTTACCCGTTCTTCCGGGTGCCCGCGCTCGGCCTGCCGGACAGCGCCTTCGACATCACCGACGAGGTCACGCCCAGGACCTTTGTCGACGCCGGCTCGTGGCAGGCCGAGTGGACCCGTTCCCGGCCGCCGGTGCTCCGGCTCCGGGCCCGCCGCACCCGCCGGGCCGGCCCCGGGCTGGACATCCTGGCAGCGCCGGTGGACGGGCCCGGCGGACCGGGCGGCGGGGCGCCGGAACCGGTGCGGGCACCGCTGGACCAGGACGACGGTGCGGCCGACGGCCGCGGCCTGGTGGCCGGGCTTCCGCTGCCCGGGCCGGGTGTCTGGCAGCTTTCGGTGGCGCTGACCGGAGTTCCGGGGGCACAGTACCCGCTGCCCCGCACCGTCCTCGCCGAGGGCACGCGCTGGCGCCGGGGCGGACGCCTGCAGTACGCGGTGCCGCACGGCCGGGGCCCGGGCCTGCGGCTGCGGATCGACCGGGTGCGCCCGCTGCGGGCGGTGCTGCGCAGGATGGGCCGCCCGCGGCGGTGAACGCGTCCCGCGCGCGAGGCCCGCACCCGGCGGTCTCCCGCGNGCGGGCGGTGCTGCGCAGGATGGGCCGCCCGCGGCGGTGAACGCGTCCCGCGCGCGAGGCCCGCACCCGGCGGTCTCCCGCGCGGCGGAGCCGGCACCGGGAGGGGCCCGCACCGTCTTCCGTGGTGCGGGCCCCTCCCGGTGCCGGCTCCGCCGGCCCCCGGTCAGACGGCGCCGCGGGTGCCGACTCCGTTCCGGGCGTCCTCGTTCCGCGCATCCCGCTGGTGCGGCACCGTGGCCTGGAGCTGCGCCTGGGCCTGGGCCTGGTTCCGCGCCTCGGCCTTGGCCGCCAGCGCGTGCACGGCGGCGCCGAACCGGTCGATCGAGGGCGGCTCGTCCGGGCCCAGCAGGTACTCCTTCAGTTCCTGGCGGGCCTCGGCCAGCGGGTCCTTCTCCGGCTCCCGCACCGCGGCGAGCAGGATGTCGATTCCCCGGGCCTCGTTGTCCAGGATCACCGCGGCGCGCACCGCGGTGTTCTGCCGCTTGAACTCTTCCGCGCCCAGACCGGCGGAGTCGGTGACCGCGTAGGGCTTGCCGCTGGCAATGAAGTCGGAAACCACGCTGGAGATGTCCGAGACGAGGGCGTGCGCCTCGTTGAAGCAGTCGAACAGCCGCGGCTCGGCCCCGGTCACCACGCGGTGCTCCCACCAGCCGAAGGAGCGCCAGAAGGCCTCGTTCCACTCGGCACGCTGCCGCTCCTCAGCCGCCGCGATGTCCGGCGGGGTCTGCCCGTCGCGCGAGACCACGGCATCGGTCCAGAAGTCGTAGGGGTCCTCGACCGCCTCCTTCGCGCGGGTCTTTTCGATCGACCGCAGCGTGGCCTGTGCCCGGGCCCGGTCCGCGGCGGCGCGTCGGGCCTCGTCGGCCCAGCGCGGCTCCGCGGCGCGGCGCGCCGTGGCCTCCTCGATGAGCGCGACGATCCGCTGGTGTGCGGCACGGGCCTGAGGGCTGCGGATGCCGGTGAACGGATGCGGCTTGTAGAGGAGGCGGACCGGCGGATCGGCGGCCAGCAGGCGGGTGACGATCTGCTCGCCGGCGGCGATCAGCGAGGTGTTGCCGGGGTCGTCGGTCCAGCCCTCCCAGGTGGGGGCGTAGAGGACGGTGGGTATGCGTCCGTCGGGCACCGCCTCGGCGGGCCGCACGGGCGCCAGCTGCGGGCGCCCGACCTCGACGATGTCCTCGTCCCGCACGCCCACGTCGGCCAGCGCGTAGCGGTCCCGGCCGGCCCGGCCGGCGGCCCAGACCTCGTCGTACGCCTTGGCGTACGGGTTGATGCTGGCGATCTTGTCGCTGTCCCCGTGCCCTATGAAGACGTGCTTCATGGTCGGCACCCTGAGCAGGTGCAGGTTCTTGCCGACGTTCGCCGGGTAGAGGCCGACCCGCAGCGAGGAGACGTCCATGTTCATCAGGTCCACCGCGCGCGGCACGCACAGCACCGGAACCGTGGTGGTGGCCAGCAGCGGCAGCATGTAGCGCTCCCGCAGGATCACGATCGGCCGGTGCCCGCGGCGGGCGAGCTGCTCCATGGTGTCCAGCCACATGTTGACCTGGTAGGCGGAATCACGGGAGCCGGAGAAGTAGAGGGCCACCGTGGGCCGGTGCTCCCGCAGCCACTCGTCGAACCACTCCAGGGTGCGCTCGTCGGAGGGGGCGAGTCTGGACGGACGCAGGAAGGGCAGCAGGACCAGCAGATAGAGGAAGGCCAGACCCAGGGTGACCACGGCGCCCGCGTAGGCGTACCGCGGCTCCCGGGTCGCGGCGGCGGCCAGCAGGCTGGCGAGCATGGCCAGCTCGGTGTGGAGGATCTTCTCGGAGGCCCGGCGGGTCAGCCAGCGCGGGGCGCCGTCCGGCACGCCCAGCGCGGACATGTCGATGTTGCGGGTGGCTATCGGCAGCCGGCGCTTGCGGCGCAGCGCCATGATCAGCCCGGCGTGCGGCACCTGGATTCCGTAGAACACCACGAAACCGATCACCGCGGCCCGCAGCACCTCCTCATTGGCGCCGGGCAGATCCATGCGCAGGAGCAGCAGGAGGACCAGCATCTGGCGGGCCAGGAAACGGATCGACAGGCCGGCCCGCGCCTTGGCCATGCGGGCCAGCAGCGGGGCGCCGGCACGGTGCAGGTAGTGGTCGGAGCCGTAGCTCAGCACGGCCGCCGCGAGGAAGGCGGGCAGGCTGGGCAGCACGGCGGCGACCAGCAGCAGCGGGTAGCTGAGCCACATCAGCACGGCGGCGGCCGCCTCGGCGCCCGACCGGACGCCCGTGGCGGCGGCGAAGGCCTGCCACGTCCTCAGCGGAAGCGGGGGGAGATCGGCGGACGGCACCTCGGCGGGTGGTGCGTCCGGTGCCGACTCTTCCGGGGCGGTCACACGGCCTCCTCGGCGGCTTCGCCGGACTCGGCGGCGAGGGCCGCGGCCAGGGCGTGCTCGAAGCCCCCGGCGCTGCTCGCTCCGGCAGTGGGATCCTGCTGGCGGACGTCGATGACGTGCCCGGTCAGCGGGGAGAGCAGGACATCGAGCGAGGTGCGGGCCACCGCCTCGGAGGACAGCAGGGTGCCGGCCGGCTCCTGGCCGAAGGCTCTGGTGCGCATGGGGGTGGCGGTGCGCTCGGGGTTGACGCAGTTCACCCGGACGCCGTCGGCGGCCCACTCGTCGGCCAGCGCCTGGGTCAGGTTCACCATGGCGGCCTTGGTGGAGGAGTACAGGCTGTATTCGGCCCGTCCGCGGGTGTAGCTGCTGGAGGTGTAGAGCAGGAGCTGGCCGCCGGTCTCGACGAGGTACTTGTGGGCGGCGCGGGCGATCTGGACCGGTGCCAGGTAGTTGACCCGGAGGGCCTCGTCGATGGTGGCGTTGTCGGTCTCGGCGAGCTTGCCGATGCGGAGCACGCCGGCGGTGTTGACCACGTAGTCGATGCGGCCGGTCTCGGCGTAGGCGGTGGAGAGGGCGTCGTCGACGTGCTCGGGGTTCTCCACATGGGTGCCGGTGGTGGACCGGCCCAGGGCGTACACGGTGGCGCCGTAGCGCTCGGCCATGTCGGCGATGTCCTTGCCGATGCCGTAGGAGCCGCCGAAGACCACCATGGTCCGGCCGGCGAGCCGCTCCCGGTAGTCCTCCTCGGAGGACTGCTGGGGGGCGGCGGTGGAGGCGAGCTGGAAGAGCTTGTCCGCGATGTACACGTCGACGGGCTGGGTGACCTTCATGTTCCACTCGTCACCGTGCACCACGTGGATCGGCACGTGCGGCAGGTACTTCAGCACCACGGTGCAGTCGTCGGTGGCCTGGAAGTTCGGGTCGGCGGAGGCGATCTCGTAGGCGCGGCGGATGGTGGAGAGGCGGAAGGCCTGCGGCGTCTGGCCACGGCGGAGCCGGGAGCGGTCCGGCACGTCCGTGATGAATTCGCCCTCATCGCCGTGGGTGCGGGTGACGATGATGGTGTCCGCGGAGGGGATGGCCACATCCACCGCGTGGTACCGGTCCAGAGCGGCGACGCAGTCCTTGATCACCCGCTGGGAGAGCAGCGGACGGACCGCGTCGTGGAAGAGGATGTTGCGCTCCTCCCCCTCGGCCAGTCCCTCGCTGAGCGCTGCGATGGCCCGCTCGGTGGTCTCGTTCCGGGTGGCGCCGCCCTCCAGCACTCCGGACACCTTGGCAAACCCGGCTCTGGCGATGATCTTTTCCACGTCCGGCACATATCCAGGAGCCATCAGCACCAGGACATCGTCGATGTCCTCGGCCGCCTCGAAGATGCTCAAGGTGTGCTCGATGACTGCCTTACCAGCGATCTTTATGAGCTGTTTCGGTATCGACAGCCCCACTCGCTGGCCGGTACCGCCCGCTAGCACGACCGCCGTGGTGTGTGGGCGAGTTCCGCTGGTCTGGTTGGACAACACCGCTCCTGCCGGTTCCGGATCGATACACGTGCGCAGGGGAAAGAGTAACCCCGCAGAAACGCTGACTCGTACGGAAGGTGAACCGTTGGTTTCCGTTACTGACTTGTGACACCAAAAGACGAACACCAGGCGACGCACAGGCAAATGCGGTGGAATCGCGCGGTCTCCGGGCCCGGACCGGCGATCCCCTCCCCGCGGAGGGCGCAATGCCACACCCGTCCCAGGAGAGTGATCCTCACCACGCCCGCGGTCGGTGCGGCGGCCCGCTCCGGCCCGCCGGCCGTCCGGAACCCCCGCCCGCAACGCCTCTGCGCGTGGTGGCCGCCGGCGGGGGCCGGAACCTAGGGCCCGGTGAACGGGTCGGCCGCATCGCGGTATGCGGTCCCGGTCTCCTCGCGCTCCGCCTCCCGGTCGCGGCGGCGCTGGACGGCCGGCCGGAGCTGGTCCAGACGGTGATCCTCGCCACGCCGGCCCAGCATCTCCGCCCCGGTGCTGATCGACGGCTCCCAGTCGAACACCACGGCGTTGTCCTCCGGGCCGATCGCCACGCCGTCGCCCTCCCGGGCACCGAGCCGGAACAGCTCGTCCTCCACGCCCAGCCGGTTCAGCCGGTCGGCCAGATAGCCCACGGCCTCGTTGTTGGTGAAGTCGGTCTGCCGCACCCAGCGCTCCGGCTTGCTGCCCCGCACCCGGAACATCCCCTCCCCCTCGCGGGTCACGGTGAAGCCGGCGTCGTCCACCGCCTGCGGGCGGATCACGATCCGGGTGGCCTCCCGCTTCGGCTGCGCCGCGCGCGCCTCGGCGACGATCCCGGCCAGCGCGAAGGACAGCTCGCGCAGACCCTTGCGGGACACCGCCGAGACGTCGAACACCCGGTAGCCGCGCTCCTCCAGGCCGGGCCGCACCAGGTCGGCCAGCTCCTGGCCGTCCGGAATGTCGGTCTTGTTCAGCGCCACCACCCGGGGGCGGTCCTTCAGGCCGCCGCCGTAGGCGTCCAGCTCGGCCTCGATCACCTCCAGGTCGGTGAGCGGGTCGCGCTCGGTCTCCAGGGTGGCGCAGTCCAGCACATGCACCAGCACCTTGCAGCGCTCCACGTGGCGCAGGAACTCCAGCCCCAGCCCCCGCCCCTCGCTGGCCCCGGGAATCAGCCCGGGCACGTCCGCCACGGTGTAGACCGTCTCCCCGGCGGTGACCACGCCGAGATTGGGCACCAGGGTGGTGAACGGATAGTCCGCGATCTTGGGGCGGGCGGCGGAGAGCACCGAGATCAGCGAGGACTTGCCGGCGCTGGGATAGCCGACCAGGGCGACATCCGCGACGGTCTTCAGCTCCAGGACGATGTCGCCCTGCTCGCCCGGCTCGCCCAGCAGGGCGAAACCGGGCGCCTTGCGGCGCGGCGAGGCCAGTGCCGCATTGCCCAGGCCGCCGCGCCCGCCGCGGGCCGCCACATAGCGGGTTCCCTCGCCGACCAGGTCGGCCAGCACCGTGCCCGTCCGGTCGGTGACGACCGTGCCGTCCGGCACCGGCAGCACCAGGCTCTCGCCGTCCTTGCCGGTGCGGTGGTCGCCCTCGCCGGGGCGGCCGTTGCCGGCCCGGCGGTGCGGGCGGTGGTGGTACTCCAGCAGCGTGGTGACGTCGCGGTCGACGACCAGGACCACATCACCGCCCCGGCCGCCGTTGCCGCCGTTGGGCCCGCCCAGCGGCTTGAACTTCTCCCGGTGCACCGAGGCACAGCCGTGACCGCCGTTGCCCGCGGCGACATGCAGTTCGACGCGGTCGACGAAGGTGGTCATGAGGAGCCTCCAGGGCACTGGGACGAAAAGGAAACCGAAACGAAAAGCGGAAACAACCGGAAAGCGGGAGGGATTCCCGGACCCTCTCCCGGCCGGGGAGCCGGGGCGCGCCCGGGGCCCCGGCGCGCCGCAACGCGTCGAGGGCGGATGCGCGCGCGCATCCGCCCTCGACGACCTGCGAGGAACGCCGGTGAGACCGGGTGGGGCTCAGCCCTCGGTCACGACGACGTTGACGACCTTGCGGTCCCGCAGCCGGCCGAACTCGACCACACCCGCGCGCAGCGCGAACAGCGTGTCGTCGCCGCCGCGGCCCACACCCTTGCCGGGGTGGAAGTGGGTGCCGCGCTGGCGGACCAGGATCTCGCCGGCGTTCACCACCTGGCCGCCGAAGCGCTTCACGCCCAGAAACTGGGGGTTGGAGTCACGGCCGTTCCGGGTGGAGGACGCGCCCTTCTTGTGTGCCATTTCTCTTCAGTCCCTTACTTCGCGGCCGGAGCGGGAATGTCCGTGACCTTGAGCTGCGTGTGGAGCTGACGGTGACCGAGACGCCTGCGGTAGCCCGTCTTGTTCTTGTACTTCTGGATCCGGATCTTGTCGCCCTTGGTGTGGTCCAGGACCTCGGCCCGGACCTTCACACCGGCGAGCACCCACGGATCGCTGGTGACGGTCTCGCCGTCCACCACGAGCAGGCAGGAGAGCTCGACGGTGTCGCCCGTCTTGCTGCCGGCCATCCGGTCGACTTCGATGACATCGCCGACAGCAACCTTCTGCTGGCGGCCGCCAGTGCGCACGATCGCGTACACGCGGAACTCTCTCTCGTCTCGATACGGGGCCACCGATGCCAGACTGGGCCGGCCGGAATCCGGCCGCGCGGCCCGCCCTCTCCCGTCGGCCGGGAGGAAGTTGCTCGGGAGCCAGGCGTGGCAACACGCCGACTGGCAAGAATAGGAAAGCCTTGCCGACCAGGTCAAATCGGCCCGGTCGGTACGGCCCGGGTCCCCGGGCCGTACCGACCGGCGCGGTCAGTCCTCCGCGGAGGCGGTGACCGAGGGCAGGGCCTGCTGCTCGGCCGCTGCCGTGGCCTTCTTCGTGCTCTTCTTGGCCGCCGCCTTCTTCGCGGTCTTCTTCGCCGCCGTCTTCTTCGCGGCCGTCTTCTTCGCCGCGGTCTTCTTGGCCGCCGCCTTCTTGGCGGCCTTCTTGGCGGTGCTCCTGGCCGCCTTGCGGGCCGCCTCCGGCTCCTCCGGTTCCGCCTCCGCCCCGGCTTCGGCCGGGGGCTCGGCGGGCTCGGCGGGCTCCTCGGCGGGCTCCTCGGCGGCCGGTGCCGAGACCCGGCGCACCACCCGGCGGCGGCGCGGTGCCGCCGGCTCCGGCGCCTCCTCCCCGGCCCCGGTCTCCGGCCCGGCCTCCGGTTCCCTCACCGGTTCGGTCTCCGGTCCGGTCACCGGTTCCGGACGGGCCTCGGGCACCGGCTCGGGGGTGACCACGACCACCGCCGCCTCCGCACCGCCGCGCGGCGCCCCGGCCGGCGCGGTCACCTTGCGGGTCACCCGGCGCCGGCGGCGCCCGCCCCGGCGGATGGACTCCTCCGCCTCGGCCACACTGCTGTACAGCTCCTCGTCCGGGGCGAACTCCAGCGCCGCTTCGGCCGCCTCCTCGGCAGCGGCCTCCACCGGTGCCGGCTCCGCCGCCTCGGGCGCCTCTTCGGCCTCCTCCACCGCCTCCTCGGCGCCGGCCTCCTCCTCGGCGGCCTCCGCCGCGGCCTGGGCGGCGGCCTCCTCGGCGGCCCGCTGCTCGGCCTGGCGCTGCTTCTTCCGCGCCTTCTTGCCGGCCGGTGCCGCATGCAGCTGGTCCATGTGGACGATCACGCCCCGGCCGTTGCAGTGCACGCACGGCTCGGAGAAGGACTCCAGCAGTCCCTGGCCCACCCGCTTGCGGGTCATCTGCACCAGGCCCAGCGAGGTCACCTCGGCGACCTGGTGCTTGGTGCGGTCCCGGCCCAGGCACTCCAGCAGCCGCCGCAGCACCAGTTCGCGGTTGGACTCCAGCACCATGTCGATGAAGTCGATCACGATGATGCCGCCCAGGTCGCGCAGCCGGAGCTGGCGCACGATCTCCTCGGCGGCCTCCAGGTTGTTCCTGGTGACCGTCTCCTCCAGATTGCCGCCCTGGCCGGTGAAGCGCCCGGTGTTGACGTCGATCACCACCATGGCCTCGGTCCGGTCGATCACCAGGGAGCCGCCGCTGGGCAGCCAGACCTTCCGGTCCAGCGCCTTCATCAGCTGCTCGTCGATCCGGTAGGTGGCGAACACGTCCACCTCCGAGGTCCAGCGCTGCAGGCGGTCGGCCAGGTCCGGGGCGACCTGCGAGACATAGCCGTGCACGGTCTCCCAGGCGGTGTCACCGCTGACGATGACCTTGGAGAAGTCCTCGTTGAAGATGTCCCGGACCACCCGGACGGTCATGTCCGGCTCGCCGTAGAGCAGGCTGGGCGCGTTGCCCTTCCTGGCCTTCTTCCGGATGTCCTCCCACAGCTTCTGGAGCCGGGCGACATCGCGGGTCAGCTCCTCCTCGCTGGCGCCCTCGGCCGCGGTACGGACGATCACCCCCGCGTTGTCCGGCACGATCTTCTTCAGAATCTGCTTCAGCCGGGTCCGCTCGGTGTCCGGCAGCTTCCGGCTGATGCCCGTCATCGAGCCCTCGGGCACGTACACCAGGTAGCGGCCGGGCAGGGAGATCTGGCTGGTCAGCCGGGCACCCTTGTGGCCCATCGGGTCCTTGGTGACCTGCACCAGCACCGACTGGCCGGACTTCAGGGCGGTCTCGATGCGGCGCGGGCCGCCGGAGAGGCCCAGCGCCTCGAAGTTCACCTCACCGGCGTAGAGCACGGCGTTGCGGCCCTTGCCGATGTCCACGAACGCGGCCTCCATGGACGGCAGGACGTTCTGCACCTTGCCCAGGTAGACGTTGCCGACGTAGCTGTGCGCCTGCTCCTTGTTGACGTAGTGCTCGACGAGGACGCTGTCCTCCAGCACGCCGATCTGGGTGCGCTCCCCGCTCTGGCGGACCACCATGACCCGCTCCACCGATTCGCGGCGGGCCAGGAACTCCGCCTCGGTGAGGATGGGGACCCGGCGGCGGCCCTGCTCGCGGCCTTCCCGGCGGCGCTGCTTCTTGGCTTCCAGCCGGGTGGAGCCCTTGATCGACTGCACCCCGTCGTGGGCTTCCGCGGCCTCCTCCTTGCGGCGGGGTTCGCGGACCTTGATCACCGTGCGCTCGGGGTCGTCCGTGGACGGCTCCCCCTCGGCGGCGGCCTCACCGCGGCGGCGGCGACGGCGACGGCGGCGGCGGGAACCGCCGGCCTCCTCGTCGGCCTCGTCGGCCTCGTCGGCCTCGCCGCCCTCGTCCGCCGCCCCGGTCGCGGGGGTCCCCGGCTCCTCCGCGGCGGCCTGCCCGGCGCCCTCCTCCCGCTCGGCGGTTTCGTCCGCGGCCCGTGCCCCGGCCCCGGCCTGGGCCTCTTCCTCGGCAAAACGCTCGGCGGCACGCTCGGCGGTCTCACTGCGACGACGGCGGCGGCCACCGCGGCGGCGGCGACGGCCACCGCGCTCCGCGGGCTCCTCGGCGGCCTGCCCGGCGCCCTCCTCCGGCTCGGCCCCGGCCCCGGCCTCGGCCTCCTCCGCCTCGGGCTCCGGCTCGGGCTCGGGCTCCTCCTCGCGGGCGAGCGCGGCCTCCTCGGCGGCCCGCTCCGGGGTCTGGAACATGGGCGCCTGGAACACGGGCGCCTGGAACAACGCGGCCGGCGGGCCGGCCACCGGGCCTCCCATCGGCGGCGCGGCCGCCGGCTCGCTCCCGGCCTCGCCGGTGTCCGGCTCGGCGAACGCCGGGACCTGCGGTGCGACGGCACGGCGGCGGGTGCGCCGGGTGCCGGTCCCGCTCTCCTCGGCGGCCTCCGCTTCGCGCGTAGCGCGGGGCCCCG
>NZ_WTLH01000092.1 GCF_011421595.1 Streptomyces sp. YIM 98790
GGGGGCGAGCGGGGCGGCGCGGCCGGCCGGGACCGTGCCGCGCTCCCGGCCGTCGGTGCCGGGGGCGGCCTCGCCCGTGCCGGGGGCGGACTGGGCGGACTGGGCGGACTGGGAAGTCATCGTCACCACACCTCTCCCTGCTTGCGCAGCGCCCGGCGGTAGACCATGGCGAACGCGATGAGCAGCAGCAGAATCAGCACGCCCCAGGTGGCGGAGCCGGCGAAGTCGCGGGGGCTGCGCTGGAAGGCGAGTTCGTAGGCCTCGGTGACCAGGATGTCGGTGGAGCCGACCGGGCCGCCGCCGGTGAGCAGGAAGATCACCGGGAACATGTTGAAGGTCCAGATGCAGCTCAGCAGGATCACCGTGGCGCTGACCGAGCGCACCCCGGGCAGGGTGATGTTCCAGAACCGCTGCCAGGGGTTGGCACCGTCCATCTCGGCGGCCTCGTACTGCTCGCCGGGGATGGCCTGGAGTGCGCCCAGCATGGCGACCAGCATGAACGGCACGCCCAGCCAGACGTTGACGGCGATCACCGCGACCTTGGCCCACAGCGGGTCGGTCAGCCAGTGCAGCCCCTCCAGCCCGCCGCCCTCCAGGGCGGCGTTGAGGATGCCGTTGCGGTCGTTGAACAGCATCCGCCAGGCGAAGACCGAGACGAAGGCGGGGATGGCCCAGGGCAGGATGAGCGCCATCCGGTACAGGCCGCGCCCGCGCAGCTTGCGGTTGAGCAGCACCGCCAGGGCCAGGCCCAGGGTGAAGGTGATGCTGACGCAGGCGACGGTCCAGATCACCGTCCAGCCGAGCCGGTCCCAGAACTCGCCGCCGGTGAGCACGTCGGTGTAGTTGTCCAGCCCGACGTACTCGTAGGTGGCCGGGATGTGGTTGACGCCGATCCGGCGCTCGACATTCGCCTCGTTGGCATCGGTGAACGTCAGATAGACGCCGCGCACCAGCGGATAGCCGATGATCACGGCGATCACCACGACCACCGGGGTGATCATGGTCCAGGCGTACCAGTGGGTGGCGAGCGCTCGCCTCAGCCGCCCGGGTGTCTTCTCAGTCCGGCGGCCCGGGCCGGGGGCACCCGCGGTGCTGGTGTCCCGGGCCGTGACCACCGACTGGCTGCTCGCGTCAGGCATGGTGCCCGTCAGCCCCTCGTCTTGTCCGTCCGTCGTCCGATGCCGTGCCGTTGCTCGTGCCGCTGCCGTGCCGTCCCGCTGCTGCGGCGCTCCGCCCGCGGGAAGCGGTGCGGGGCCGGCCACCGCCGCCGGTCCGCCCGCGGCGGGCGCGGGCGGGACGCGGCGGCGGTGGCCGGCTGCCGGGTCACTCCCAGCCGAGCAGGTCCCGGTAGCGGTCGCCGGTCTTCCTGGCGGCCTCCTCCGGGGTGGACTGCCCCAGCAGCATGGCCTCGAACTCCTCCTTCAGCGGGTCGAAGAGGGAGTTGGCCTCCGGGATCCAGGCGCGCTCGTGGGCCACCTCGACGGCCGGGGCGAAGAACTGGACCATCTCGTTGGAGGCGACGGACTCCACCTCGTAGACCGACTTGCGGGTCGGCAGCAGGCTGAGCTCCTCGGTGATCTTCTGCTGGACCTCGGCGGAGCTCATGTACTTGACGAATGCGTAGGAGGCGTCCAGGGCGTCGGAGCCGGCGTACACGCCGTAGTTCCAGCCGCCCTGCGGGGCGCCCTGGGAGGCGCCGCCGGCCGGGACCGGGGCCACGCCCAGGTTCTCCTCGCCGATGGCGGCGGTGGCGTCGGCGATCGCCCAGGGACCGTTGATCATCATGGCCACCTTGCCCTCGGCGAAGGAGCTCATCATGGCCTCCCACCCGTCGACGGTGTCGGTGATGGCGGCGCCGGAGTCCAGCAGGTCCTGGACCGCCTCGAAGGCCGCGACACCGGCCGGCTCGTCCACGGTGACCTTCTGGTTCCCGGCGTCGACCAGGTCGGCGCCCTCGCCGTACAGGTACGGCAGCATCCAGTAGGCGTCGTCACCGCGCAGGTAGAACGGGGCCTCCAGACCGGAGAAGGCGTCCTTGGAGTTCTTGATGTCCTCCAGCGTCCCGGGCACCTCGACGCCGGCCTCGTCCAGCAGGGACTTGTTGTAGAACAGCGCCAGGGTGTCGATCACCTGCGGCACGGCATAGGTGTGGCCGTCGAACTGGGTGGAGGCCCACGCCTGCTCCAGGTAGTCCTCCTGGTTGTCCACCGCCGGGGTGTCCTCCAGCGGGGCCAGGTAGCCCAGGTTGGCGAAGTCGGAGACCCAGGCCACCTCGGTGCGCATCACGTCGGGGGCCTCGTTGGCGCCGGCCGCGTTCTTGAAGCGGTCCTGTGCGCCGTCCCAGCCGATGTTGACGTACTCGACCGTGACGCCGGGGTGCTGATCGCCGAACTCCTCGGCGACGGCCTTGAAGACCTTGGCCTCGGTCTCGTTGGAGGTGTCCCAGAACGTCACCGTGCCGGACAGCTCTCCGCCGCTGGTGCCCCCGTTTCCGGACCCTCCGTTGCCGCCGTCGTCATCACTGCCACCGCAAGCCGTTGCCGCAAGCGCCAGAGCCGCGATGACAGCGGTCGTCCCTATGCTGCGCCGCATGTGAACACTCCTCTTAACCGATATGCCCGACTATGGGTGCGCCTGAAGGCACCTGAAGCGTCGCACCACTGCGCCGCTGGGCTGTCCAGGAACGTAACAGGGGGGCAATCGTTTGGAAAGACCTTGCGGCAAATTTCTGCAAGCCCGCTCGCAAGAGCTTCCGCAAGGGTTTCCAAGCTGCTAGGTTCCCGCCACTCGCCGGGATGCGCGTACGCGCACGGACCCCGGCCGGGCACGCACAGCGGGAACAAGCGGCAGGCGGAGGGACCCATGCGACGTGGCACAGCGGCCGGAGCGGCCGGACCGCACAGCCGGGCACGCGGCGCCGGAGCGGGCCCCCGACGCCCCGCAAGCAGACGCGTGCGGCGGCTGGCGGGCCTGCTCCTGGCCGGTGCGGTGACCGCCGCGGGCACCGGCTGCTCCGCCCTGTCCGGCGACGAGGAGCCCCCGGTGACCGGCACGGTCACCTTCTGGGACACCTCCAACGAGACCGAGGCCCCGTTCTTCAACCAGCTTGTCGCGGCCTTCGAGAAGGAGTATCCCGAGATCGACGTGACCTACGTCAATGTGCCCTTCTTCGAGGCCCGGCAGCGCTTCCTGGACGCCGCCGCCGACGGCCGGGCGCCGGACGTGCTGCGGGCCGACGTCGGCTGGACGGCCGGTTTCGTGGCCGACGGGCTGCTCGCCGACCTCACCGGCACGGTGGCCGAGCCGGACCCGCAGGACTTCCTGGAGAACACCGTCGCCGGGGTGACCTTCGACGGCGCGGTCCACGGGGTGCCGCAGGTCACCGACACGCTGGCGCTGCTGTACAACAAGGCGCTGTTCGAGGAGGCCGGGCTGACCCGCCCGCCGCGCGACTGGACCGAGCTGCGCGACTACGCCCTCACCGTCAAGGAGGAGACCGGCGCCGAGGGCATCGTGCTCAACACCGACGCCTACTACGCGCTGCCGTTCCTCTACGGCGAGGGCACCGACCTGGTCGACCCGGCGAGCCGGACCATCACCGTCGCGGGCGGTCCCGCGGTCCGCGGCGTCACCACCGCGGCCGGGCTGGTCTCCTCCGGTGCCGCCCCGGTGCCGCCCGCCGAGGACGCCTACTCCGCGATGCAGAGCGCCTTCAAGAAGGGAGAGGCCGCCATGATGATCAACGGCCCCTGGTCGGTGGCCGACGCCCAGGACGGCACCGCCTTCCGCGGCACCGGCAACCTGGGCATCGCGCCCGTCCCGGCCGGCTCCACGGGCATCGCCGGCTCCCCCACCGGCGGCCACAGCCTGGTGATCTCCGCGGACAGCCGCCACCCGGCCGCCGCCGCGCTGTTCACCGCCTTCATGACCGCCACCGAGCAGCAGGAGAAGGCCGCCGTCGCCCTGGACCTGCTGCCCGCCCGCAAGGCCGCCTACAGCGAGACCGTGCTCGCCGACCCGGTGCGCAACGCCTTCTATTTCGCCCACACCAAATCGGTGGCCAGGCCGCCGCTGGCGGAGACCGCCCGGATGTTCGGCATCTTCCAGGAGCATTACACCGCGGTGCTGCGCGGCGAGACCTCGCCCGAGGCGGGGCTGGACGCCACCGCCCGGACCTGGCGCGACGAGCTCCTCACCGGCTGGATCATCCCCGCCTCCTGACCCCGCCCGGCGCGGGCGCCCGGCACGGGCCGCCCGGCGTACCGGGACGGCGGACCAGCGGCGCGGTGCGGCAGGTGCACGACAGCGAAGGCCGAAAGGCCGCATACGGCCGGAATCGGCACACCCGGTGGGCAAGGCCGACACCTGCCCGGTACAGTCCACAAGCGTGACCGCACGGCTTGCCGACATCGCAGCCCAGGCGGGGGTCAGTGAAGCCACGGTCAGCCGAGTCCTGAACGGCAAGCCAGGCGTCGCCGCGGCCACCCGCGAGGCTGTCCTGACCGCGCTCGACCTCCTCGGCTACGAGCGTCCCGCGCGGCTGCGCCAGCGCAGCGCCGGTCTGGTCGGGCTGATCACCCCCGAGCTGGAGAATCCCATCTTCCCGGCGTTCGCCCAGGTCATCGCGCAGGGGCTGACCCGCCAGGGCTACACCCCGGTGCTCGCCACCCAGACCCCGGGCGGCTCCACCGAGGACGAGCTCACCGGGATGCTGGTGGAACGCGGCGTGGCCGGCATCATCTTCGTCTCCGGCCTGCACGCGGACACCACCGCCGACATGGAGCGCTACGACCGGCTGCGCGCCAAGGGCGTGCCGTTCGTGCTGATCAACGGGTTCTCCCCGAGGGTGAGGGCGCCCTTCGTCTCGCCGGACGACCGGGCGGCCATGCGGCTGGCCGTGACGCACCTGGTGTCGCTGGGCCACCGGCGGATCGGGCTGGCCCTGGGCCCCGCCCGGTTCGTGCCGGTGCAGCGCAAGAAGGAGGGCTTTCTGCACGGCATGCGGGACGAACTCGGGCTGGACGAGGAGCGGTGCGCGCCGTTCGTGCAGCACTCGCTCTACACCCTGGAGGGCGGCCAGGCCGCGGCCTCCGCGCTGATAGAGCGCGGCTGCACGGCGGTGATCTGCGCCAGCGACCTGATGGCCCTGGGCGCCATCCGGGCCGCCCGCCAGCACGGCCTGGAGGTACCCGGCGGGATCTCCGTGATCGGCTTCGACGACTCCCCGCTGATCGCGTTCACCGATCCGCCGCTCACCACCATCCGGCAGCCGGTGCAGGCCATGGGGCAGGCGGCGGTGCGGGCGCTGCTGGAGGAGATCGGCGGCACTCCGGCCCCGCACAGCGAGTTCGTCTTCATGCCGGAGCTGGTGGTGCGCGGCTCCACCGCCACCGCGCCGGCCGAGCCTTCCCCGGGCTGATCCGGGACGGGTCTCCACCGCCGGGAGGAGGGCGCCGGGCCGAAGACCAGACCGGGGGATGATCGCACTGTCCGTGCACTCTGGCAGACTGTCGGGTCATGGGGGACACCAGCGTGACGGCCGGTCCCGGCCTCGGCTCCGGCCCCGGTTCCGGTTCCGGTTCCGGTCCCCGGGCGGGTGCGCGCAGGATGGGGAGTACGGGCGCAGCCGCGGCGGGCCGCGGCAGCGGGCGCAGATCCGGGCACGGCACCGGCCACAGCAGGAACAACGGGCCCAGCGGGCACAACGGGAACAGGGAAGAACACCGGGTGAAGTCTCCAGCCATGGCAGGCACCACCGCCGTACGGACGGTCAGCGGCGCCGCCCCGTCGCCCGGCCCGCAGGGCCTGCTGGCCCGGCAGCGTCTCCCCCGCCGCCCCCTGATCTGGTTCGAGCTGCTGCTGATCGCGGTCAGCTACGGCACCTACTCGCTGATCCGCAATGCCGTGCCCGAGCAGGAGGAGGCCGCGCAGCGGCACGCCCAGTGGATCTGGGACGCCGAGCGCGCCCTCGGCCTGGCCTTCGAGCGCGCGGTCAACCACGCGGCCAACGACGTCACCTGGCTGATCGTGACGCTGAACTACTTCTACGCCACGCTCCACTTCCTGGTGACCATCGCGGTACTGGTGTGGCTGTTCCGCAGCCATCCCGGCCGCTACGGCGCGACCAGGACGGTGCTCTTCGCCACCACGGGTGTCGCCCTGCTCGGCTACTACCTGTATCCGCTGGCGCCGCCCCGGCTGATGGACGGCATGGACTTCATCGACACCGGCCTGGTGCACAACACCTGGGGCTCGCTGTCCTCGGAGAGCATGCAGACCGTCTCCAACCAGTACGCCGCCATGCCGTCCATGCACGTGGGCTGGTCGGTGTGGTGCGGCATCACCATCGTGATGCTCGCCCGGGCCCGCTGGATGAGGGCGCTGGGCGTGCTCTACCCGGTGCTCACGCTCTTCGTGATCGTGGCCACCGCCAACCACTTCTGGCTGGACGCGGTGGGCGGGCTGATCTGCCTGGCCTTCGGCTTCCTGGTGGCAGGTGTCTGGTACGGCGCCCTCTGCTACCGCCTGCCCCGGTACCCCGACTTCCCGCCCCGCCGGACCCTCGCCCTCCCCTTCGCGCCGTTCGCCGCCCGCTCCGGCGCCACGGCCGCCGCCCGCCCGGACCCCGCCGCCCGCCCGGACCGGGAGCGGGAGCGGGACCGCACCGCCTGACCCGCGCACTGCCGGGCGCGGCGCCCGGCCCCCTCCGGATCACCGCTCAGGGCGCGGGCGGCCCGGTCGCCGCGGGCCGGGCCACGTCCTCGGGTCAGGCGCCGTAGAAGAGGCGTTCCATGATCGCGCGGGCCCGGCGGGTGGTGCGGCGGTAGTCGTCGAGCAGTTCCCCGGCGTGGCCCGGCGGGTAGCCGAAGTAGCGGGCCACCGCGGCCAGTTCGCGGGTCTCGGAGGGAAACGTGTCGCCCGGCCGGCCGCGTACCAGCATCACCGCGTTGCGCACCCGGCCGGCCAGCCGCCACGCCTCGTCCAGTACCCGGGCGTCCTCCGGGTCGAGCAGACCGGCCCCGGCGGCCGCGGCCAGTGCGGCCCGGGTCCCGGTGGTGCGCAGCCCCGGCTCCCGGTGGCCGTGCCGCATCTGGAGCAGCTGCACGGTCCACTCCACGTCGGACAGGCCGCCCCGGCCCAGTTTGGTGTGCAGGGTGGGATCGGCGCCGCGCGGCAGGCGTTCCGCCTCCATCCTGGCCTTGAGCCGCCGGATCTCGCGCACCGCCCGGTCGTCCAGGCCGCCCTCGGGATAGCGCAGCGGATCGATCAGCTCGGTGAAGCGGCGCCCCAGCTCCGCGTCGCCGGCCATCGGCTGGGCGCGCAGCAGGGCCTGGCTCTCCCACACCAGCGACCAGCGCCCGTAGTAGGCGCGGTAGGAGGACAGGGAGCGGACCAGCGGGCCGGACTTGCCCTCCGGCCGCAGATCGGCGTCGATCAGCAGCGGCGGGTCGGTGGCCGGGATCTGGAGCAGCCGGCGCATCTCGTTGGCCACGGCGAAGGCGGCCCGTGCGGCCTCCTCCTCGCCGACGCCGTCCCGGGGCTGGTGCACGAAGATCACATCGGCGTCGGAGCCGTAGCTCAGCTCGTGACCGCCGAAGCGGCCCATGCCGATCACGGTGAAACGGGTGGGCAGGGTGCCGCCCCAGGTGGCCTGGACGGCGGCGCGCAGCGCACCGGCCAGGGTGGCGGCATTGATGTCGGAGATGGCCGCGCCGACCCGGTCCACCGCCGCTTCGCCGTCCTCCCCCGCTCCGGCCGCCTGCTCCCCGGGCCCGGCGGCGCCGCCCGCATAGGCGCCGATCAGGTCGGCGGCGGCGGTGCGGAACAGTTCCCGGCGGCGGATGCCGCGGGCGGCCGTGACGGCGGCCTCGGCGTCGGTGCCGTAGCGGCCGACCGCGGCCAGGATCTCCTGTTCCAGGGCCTCGCGCCCGCGCGGCAGCAGCGCCTCGGGGTTGCCCAGCAGTGCCACCGCCTCGGGTGCGCGCAGCAGCAGGTCCGGGGCGAGCCGCCCGGCGGACAGCACCCGGGCGAGATTCTCGGCCGCCGCGCCCTCGTCGCGCAGCAGCCGCAGATACCAGGGGGTGGAGCCCAGCGCGTCCGAGACCTTGCGGAAGTTGAGCAGTCCGGCGTCCGGGTCGGCGGAGTCGGCGAACCGGTCCAGCAGCACCGGCAGCAGGGTGCGCTGGATGGCGGCCTTGCGGCTGACCCCGGAGGCCAGGGCGCGCAGATGGCGCAGGGCGGCGGCGGGGTCGGCGTAGCCGAGGGCGACCAGCCGCTCCTCGGCAGCCTCGATGCTGAGCCGGGCCTGGCCCGCCTCCAGCTGGGCCACGGCGTCCAGCAGCGGGCGGTAGAACAGCTTCTCGTGCAGGCGGCGGACCACCGAGGCGTGCTGGCGCCAGGCGGTGGTCAGTTCGGTGACCGGGTCGCGGTGGAAGCCCAGGGAACGCCCCAGCCGCCGCAGCTCGGGCTCGGCCTCCGGCATCAGATGGGTGCGGCGCAGCCGGAACAGCTGGATGCGGTGCTCCACGGTGCGCAGGAAACGGTAGGAGGCGTCCAGCGCGCCGGCGTCCCGCCGCCCGATGTACCCGCCCGCGGACAGCGCCGCCAGGGCCCGGAGCGTATTGCCGCTGCGCAGTTCGGTGTCGCTGCGGCCGTGCACCAGCTGGAGCAGCTGCACCGCGAACTCGACGTCCCGCAGCCCGCCGGGCCCGAGCTTCAGCTCCCGTCCGGCGTGCGCGGCGGGGATGGACTCCTCGACCCGGCGGCGCATCTCCTGCACATCGGGCACGAAGTTCTCGCGGGCGGCGGCCTGCCACACCATGGGGGCCACCGCCGTCGCGTACTCCTCGCCGAGCGCCGCGTCCCCGGCCACCGGGCGGGCCTTGAGCAGGGCCTGGAACTCCCAGGTCTTGGCCCAGCGGCGGTAGTAGGCCAGATGGCTGGCGAGCGTCCGCACCAGCGGGCCGTTGCGCCCCTCCGGCCGCAGATTGGGGTCGACCGGCCAGATGGTGCCCTCCGCCGTGGTGTCCGAGCACAGCCGCATCATCCGCGACGCCAGGCGGGTGGCGGCCTGCATGGCCGTGCCCTCCGCCTCTCCCTCCGCCGGCTCCGCCACGAAGATCACATCGACGTCCGAGACGTAGTTCAGCTCCCGGCCGCCGCACTTGCCCATGCCGATGACGGCCAGCCGGCAGCGCGAGGCGTCCTGCGGCGCCTCGGCACAGGCGATGCGCAGCGCGGCGCGCAGCGTGGCGGTGGCCAGATCGGCCAGTTCGGCCGCGGCCTCGGCGAAACCGGTGGTGCCGGTCATGTCGCGGGCGGCGATCAGCAGCAGCGCACGGCGGTAGGCCAGCCGCAGCCCGTCGGCATCGGCCGCCCCGGCCAGCGCCGCCTCGAACTCCGCCACTCCGGGGTGCAGATCCGCGACGGTGTCGAAGGACGCCAGCTCCCGCCACTCCCCCGGCCGCCGGGCGAGGTGGTCCCCGAGCGCCTCGGAGGCCCCCAGCACGGCCACCAGCCGGTCCCGCAGCGGCTTCCCGGCCACCAGGGTGTCCACGAACACCGCACGCTCGGCGGGCGACTGCGCCTCGGCGATCCGGACCAGCCCGCGCAGCGCCAGATCCGGGTCGGCCGCCGCGGCCAGGCTGTCCAGCAGGGCCCCGTCCGACCCGGCCGGCCGCAGCGCCGGTGAGTCCAGCAGCCGCTCCGCCGCACCGGGGTCGGTGAACCCGTGCCTCAGCAGCCTCCCGAACCGGCTGTCCCGCCGCCCGCCTAGCGACACGGTTCTACCCTTCGCTGTGCTCTCCCCCGCCGGCCACCACGTCGCCCCGCCCCTCCTCCGGACACCCTAACGACCCCCTTCCCGCACCGGCACCGGACCTTCCGGCGGCGGCGGGCCGGGCCGGCACTACAGCACGGGGAGGTTCTTCATCAGTTCGAAGGGGGTGACCTGGGAGCGGTACTCCTCCCACTCCTGCTTCTTGTTGCGCAGGAAGAAGTCGAAGACGTGTTCGCCGAGGGTTTCGGCGACGAGTTCGCTGTGCTCCATCAGATCGATGGCCTCGCCGAGGTTCTGCGGGAGGGGGCGGATGCCCAGGGCACGGCGTTCCCCGTCGGTGAGGGCCCAGACGTCGTCCTCGGCGCCCGGCGGGAGATCGTAGCCCTCCTCGACGCCCTTCAGGCCGGCGGCCAGCAGCACCGCGTAGGCCAGGTAGGGGTTGGCGCCGGAGTCCAGGGAGCGGACCTCGACCCGGGTGGAGGCGGTCTTGCCCGGCTTGTACATCGGCACCCGGATGAGTGCGGAGCGGTTGTTGTGGCCCCAGCAGATGTAGGAGGGTGCCTCGCCGCCCTGGCCGGCCGGGCGCTCCGCCCCGCCCCAGATCCGCTTGTAGGAGTTGACCCACTGGTTGGTGACCGCGCAGATCTCCCCGGCGTGCCGGAGCAGGCCCGCGATGAAGGAACGGCCCACCTTGGAGAGCTGGTACTCGGCGCCGGTCTCGTGGAAGGCGTTGCGGTCCCCCTCGAAGAGGGAGAGGTGGCTGTGCATGCCGGAGCCCGGGTACTCGGAGAAGGGCTTGGGCATGAAGGTGGCGTTCAGGCCCTGCTCCAGGGCGACCTGCTTGATCACCAGCCGGAAGGTCATGATGTTGTCGGCCGTGGTGAGGGCGTCGGCGTAGCGGAGGTCGATCTCCTGCTGGCCGGGCGCCCCTTCGTGGTGGGAGAACTCCACCGAGATGCCCATCGACTCCAGCATGGTGATGGCCTGGCGGCGGAAGTCCATGCCGACGTGCTGCGGAGTGTGGTCGAAGTAGCCCGAGGAGTCCGCCGGAGTGGGGCGGGAGCCGTCCACCGGGCGCTTCTGGAGCAGGAAGAACTCGATCTCGGGGTGGATGTAGAAGGTGAAGCCCAGGTCCGAGGCGCGGGCCAGCATCCGCTTGAGCACGTAGCGGGGGTCGGCGAAGGACGGGGAGCCGTCGGGCATCAGGATGTCGCAGAACATCCGGGCGGTGCCCGGGGCCTCGGCCCGCCAGGGCAGGATCTGGAAGGTGCTGGGCGCCGGCTTGGCGATCATGTCGGATTCGTGCACCCGGGCGAAGCCCTGAATGGCGGAGCCGTCGAAGCCGATGCCCTCCTCGAAGGCCTGCTCCAGTTCGGCGGGGGCCACGGCAACAGACTTCAGGAAGCCCAGCACATCGGTGAACCACAGCCGGACGAAGCGGATGTCCCGCTCCTCCAGCGTCCGGAGCACAAACTCCTGCTGCTTATCCATTTCCACCAATCCTCGCTGGTCAGACGCTCTGCTCCCAGGGTGCCGACCTACCGGGGCACATGAGCATTCCACCACACCGTTTCCGGGGTGTTGCGCACGCGCGTCCGGGGCCCGGCGCGCGGGCAACCGCCCAGGTCCGGGACCCCGGGGATGCCTCCGGCGGCGAGTCGGAAGCTCCCGGGGAACGGCCGGCCGGTGCCTGTCTTCTGCCCGGCTCGGAGGCAGAAGCGGGGCCCTGCTCACGCCCAAGCAGGCCGCACCTGCCCGATGACGGCGCAACTGCAGGGAGCGGAGCGTCATCCTCATGTAACACGAGATGCGGGCGCCCCCGGCGGAGAGGGGCGAGGACGCCCGCCCCTGACCGCCTCGCAGTACAGCTCCCCGGACCAGCACCGCCGCACCGGGCGCCGCCGCACCGGAGCGGCGGCCGACGCCTCATCGGGCCGGGCGGGCAGCCGCCGGCCGGTCAGGTGAGCGGCCGGGCCGCGGTGTGGAACAGCACACCATCGATGATCAACGCCCCGAACCGCAGGAGCCGCCGCGCGCGATCGGCGATCCGCCATCTGCCCCACCCGCCTCGCACCGAACACCCGCCGGTCCGTTAGAGGTGTATGGCCCTCCTTGAAGGCGGCGGAACAGTCCTGGTACCCGCTGGGGGGCGTCCTGCCGGCCGTCTTCGCCGAGGTCCGCGGTCCGCCGTGAGCACGCGGGGCGGGGACGGCCGAGTCCTGCGCCGAGCCGGCGGCAAGGTGCTCAAGGGCCCCGGACACCGGCCGCCGGCCCGCGGCGACACCGTCGAACGACCGGCGGCCGGGATTCATGTCGCGGATGCGCCGCCCGCCGCGCGGCGGAACCTCGTCGCGAGGCGTTCGAACGCCACCGCGAGCTCGTCTCCGTCGATCACCTCGATGTCGACGTCGAGCTGTGTCATCCACAGCGCGAGCCGGTCCGGGTCGTCGGAACCCAGCTCGACATGGCACGTGGACTCGTCGACCACCTCGATATCGACCGGGATGGGGATCTTCGCGGCCACCTTGGCGGCGGGAGCATGCACCAGTACCCGGGCGCGGTACGTCCAGCCCGCCTTGCTGACGCGTCCGACGACGTACGCGACGGCATTGTCCTCCGGGATCACGCGCGGCGTGAACCGCACACCCGTCGGAGCGTGCGGAACCATGCGGTCGACACGGAAGACCCGCCAGTCGTCACGGTCGAGATCCCACGCGAGCAGGTACCAGAGCGGCCCCCAGCTCACCAGCCGTTGCGGTTCGGTGTGGCGGGCCTCTTCGCTGCCCCCGGGCTTCGTGTATCCGAACCGGAGCCGTTCACGGCCGCGGATCGCGGCGGCTACCGCGCCGAGAACCGAGAGGTCGAGCAGGGGTTGGGCCCCCGGAACGACGCTCGTCGCCTCGCGTACCGCCTCGACGCGCCGACGCAGGCGCGAGGGCAGCACTTGCTCCAGCTTCGCGAGCGCGGTGAGCGATGTCTCCTCGACGCCGAGCCTTTGGGTCGCGACCGCACCCAGTCCGACCGCGACGGCGACGGCCTCGTCGTCGTCGAGCAGCAGAGGGGGCATCGCCGTCCCGGCGGCCAGCCGGTACCCGCCCGCGACGCCGGGGCGCGCGTCCACGGGATAGCCGAGCGACCGCAGCTTGCCGATGTCGGTGCGCACAGTCCTCGTGCTCACCTGGAGCCGGCCGGCGAGTTCGGAGCTCGTCCAGTCGCGCTTGAGCTGGAGCAATGACAGCAGTTCGAGCAGGCGGGCCGAGGTCTGCAACATGTTCTCCATCATTTCCGCAATTACGGAAGCCGGCCTGCCGCATTGCCTGGGAGCGTCGGTGTCATGAACGAGAACGACGCACTCACACCGTTCCGCATCGACATCCCGCAGGCCGACATCGACGACCTGCGTCACCGGCTGGCGCACACGCGCTGGCCGATCCCCGTGCCGGGCCGGGACGACCGCACCGACTTCAGCCGCGGTATCCCGCTGGTGTACCTGAAGGAGCTCGCCGCGTACTGGTGCGACGGGTTCGACTGGCGTGCGCAGGAGGCGAAGCTCAACGCGTACGCACAGTTCACGACGGTCGTCGACGGCCAGACGTTCCACGTCGTCCACGCGCGGTCGACGAACCCGGAGGCCGTCCCGCTGATCCTGAACCACGGCTGGCCGGGCTCGTTCGTCGAGTACCAGCGGCTCATCCCGCTGCTGACCGATGAGTTCCACGTGGTCATCCCGTCGCTGCCCGGCTTCGGTTTCTCCACCCCGCTGTCCGGGACCGGCTGGGAGCTGGCGCGGACGACGGATGCCTACGCCGAGATCATGACGCGTCTCGGCTACGAGAGGTTCGCGGCCCACGGCACCGACATCGGTGCGGGCACCACCGGCCGCCTCGCGGCGATCCACCCGGAGCGCGTCATCGGCACGCACATCGGCGGCGACCCCCGGTGGCTCGGCCTGGTCGGCTACAAGTTCCCCTGGCCCGACGGTCTGTCCGATGACGAGATCGCCCAGATCGAGGCAGTGCGCACCGAGGATGCGGCCGAGCGCGGGTATCTCGAGATGCAGAACCACCGTCCCGACACGATCGGCGCGGCGCTCACCGACTCGCCGGTCGGTCAGCTCGCGTGGATCGCCGAGAAGTTCAGGCCCAGGAACCGCCGCGGCGCCCACCGGACGCCGGACGAGTCGGTCGACCGCGACCAGCTCCTCACGAACATCAGCCTGTACTGGTTCACCCGCAGCGGCGCGTCGAGCGCGCAGTTCTACTACGAGTCCGAGCACTCCGGAATCGACGTGGTCATGGCCTCCGGCGTGCCGTCCGGATGGGCCGTGTTCGACACCCACCCGCTCATGCGCCGCGTGGTGGACCCGTGGAAGGCCATCGGCCACTGGAGCGAGTTCACCGAGGGCGGTCACTTCCCCGCAATGGAGGAGACGGAGCTGCTCGCGGACGACATCCGCACCTTCTTCCGCGGCATTTCCTGACTCCGCGTCAGGGCCCGTGGGTAGCGAAGGCCCATGCGAGGCCCGGCGGGTCCGGCACGTCCCGGACCTCGCCGGTCCCACATCCGGCGGCGTCCGGCGACGTCTCGTGGGGAGGGTGTCAGAACGGTGTGGCGCCCGGGCGCCGGCCGCGGCGCGAAATGCGTTCGGATTCGGACTCCGGGCCGCCGCGCTCGCGGGGCTCCTGCTCCTCGCGCGCGTGCTTTTCGGGCGCGCCTTCTTCGGGCGGGCGTGTTCTGGAGGCGCCTGCCGTGGCGCGGGGTGACTCGGCGGTGCTCGCTCCTGCGGGGCCGCGGCGTGACGTGGTGGCGCGTTCCCCGGGAGTCCGTTCCTCGGGGGCGGGTTCCGGGCGCCGCTCCGGTTTGGTCTCGGTGCGGGCCTTGCGCGAGTCGCGGAGTTCGACGAAGGGTTCCCGCTCCGGCGGCATGCCGGCCTCGATGGCGCGGCCGCGGTCGAGTTCGGCGTTGAGCTTGTGGCCCAGCAGGATCACGGTGTTGGTGAGCCAGAGCCAGATCAGGAAGATGATCACGGCCGCGATGGAGCCGTAGGTCTGGTTGTAGTTGCCGAAGTTGGCGACGTAGAAGGCGAAGGCGGCCGAGGCGATGACCCAGACGATGACGGCCAGCAGGCTGCCGGGGGTGATCCAGCGGAAGCCGGGCTGCCTGGCGTTGGGCGAGGCCCAGTACAGCAGTGCGATCATCAGACTGACCACCAGCAGCAGCACCGGCCATTTGGCGATGTCCCAGACCAGGATCGCGGTGTCGCCCAGCCCGATGAGGTCGCCGGCTTCCTGGGCGACGGTGCCGGTGACGGCGATGCCCACCGCGGTGACGGCCATCCCGACCAGCAGCGCCAGGGTGACGCCGACCCGGACCGGCAGCTTCTTCCACATCGGCCGTCCCTCCGGGACCTCGTACACGATGTTCGAGGCCCGCATGAAGGCCGCCACGTAGCCGGAGGCCGACCACAGTGCCACCGCCAGACCGGCGATCAGCGCGAACCCCGCCGTGGTCTGGCTGCCCTGCAACTGCTCCAGGGCGCTGGAGAGCACTTCCTGCACGGCGCCGGGTGCCAGGTCCTCGACGTTCTCCATCAGCGGGTCGATGGCGTCCGAGCCCATCAGGCCCAGCAGGGAGACCAGGGCCAGCAGGGCGGGGAAGATCGACAGCACGCCGTAGTAGGTCAGGGCGGCGGCCCAGTCGATGAGGTGGGCGGCCTTGAATTTCTTCAGGGTGCGTTTGAGCACCTGTCGCCAGGACCGGCCGCTGAGGTCGGTGGGCGTGTCGGGTGGCGGAGAACCGTGGTTCATGGCTTCACCTCGCCGTCTGCCGGTTCCGGTGGACTCCCGGTGGACTTCCGTGGTTTTCCGGTGCACTGCGTGCGCTCTCCGCAGTACCCCTCCGGCCTGGTATTACGCACACCTTGTCACCGTCAGTGAAGAGTTTTTGTCATTTCTTGGCATTTCGTCCAGTTTGGGTGGTTTTCAATGACAGAGCGCGGGTACTCACTTCCGACCTGTGCACGGCTGAAGAGCCGAGCGACGAGTCACCGGGAGGAACCGCCATGACGAGCCGCTACCGAACGCCGGTCGCCCGTGGTGCGCCGGTCTCCATCGCCGCCTCACTGGTCGGACTGGTCTTCCTGCTGGTGGGCGTGCTGGGGTTCATCCCCGGCATCACCACCGACTTCTCCGACATGGAGTTCGCCGGACACGAATCGGGTGCCGAACTGTTCGGGCTTTTCCAGGTGTCGGTGCTGCACAACCTGGTCCATCTGGCCTTCGGCGTGGCCGGCGTGCTGATGGCCCGCACCGCCACGCTGGCCCGCTCCTTCCTCCTCGGCGGCGGGGTGATCTATCTGGTGCTGTGGATCTACGGCCTGGTCGTGGACAAGGACAGTGACGCCAACTTCGTACCGCTCAACACCGCGGACGACTGGCTGCACTTCGGTCTGGGGCTGGGCATGGTGGCGCTCGGGATCTTCCTGCCACGGCGCGCTCCGGGGCCGTACTGACCCCTGCCCCGCACGGTGCCGGGGGGCGGCTGCCCACGGCCTTGCGACGGCAGAGCAGACACACGACAGGACGGAAGATCATGGACGAAGGACAGGACCGCCGGGCCACGGCCGGACGTCCGGCGCGCTTCCGGCGCGCCGTGGTCACCGGCGGCGCGGGATTCCTCGGTTCGCACCTGTGCACCGCCCTGCTGGACCGGGGCACCGAGGTCTGCTGCGTGGACGACTTCTGCACCGGGCGCCCCGAGAACACCGCCCACCTGACCGGCCGGCCCGGCTTCACGCTGCTGCACGCGGACGTCTCCGAGCCGTTCGACGTGCCCGGCGAGGTGGATCTGGTGCTGCACTTCGCCTCTCCCGCCTCGCCGGCCGACTATCTGCGGCTGCCGCTGCACACCCTGGACACCGGCAGCCTGGGCACCCGGAACGCTCTCCGGCTGGCCCGGCGCAAGGAGGCCCGCTTCGTGCTGGCCTCCACCTCCGAGGCGTACGGCGATCCGCAGCAGCATCCGCAGAGCGAGACCTACTGGGGGAACGTCAACCCGGTGGGCCCGCGCAGCGTCTATGACGAGGCCAAGCGCTTCGCCGAGGCGCTGACCTGCGCGGAAGCCGAATCACACGGCACCGACACGGGCATCGTCCGGCTGTTCAACACCTACGGCCCGCGGATGCGCGGGCATGACGGCCGGGCCGTGCCCACCTTCATCCGCCAGGCGCTGGCCGGGGCGCCGCTGACCGTCACCGGTGACGGCCTTCAGACCCGCTCGCTGGCCTATGTGGACGACACGGTGCGCGGCATCCTGGCCATGGCCGCCTCGGACCTGCGCGGGCCGGTCAACATCGGCAATCCGGACGAGATCACCATGGTCGGCCTGGCCCGCAAGATCATCAGCCTGGCGGGCTCGTCCTCCACCATCAGATTCATCGAGCGGCCGGCGGACGACCCGGCGGTGCGCTGCCCGGACATCACCCTGGCGCGCGGCAAGCTCCAGTGGGAGCCGCAGATCGGCGCGGACGAGGGGCTGGCACGCACCATCGCCTGGTTCCGCGCGCACGTTCCGGACGGCGCCGCGGCAGATACCGGCAGCGCGGCGGGGGCCGGGCCGGCCTGACCGGGCCGGGCCGGGCCGGCGGCCGGTTTCCGGTGACGTCTCCGGGAGGCCCCGGGCCCCTCACGGCCTTCCGCCCCTGCCCTTCCCTCCCCTCTCCCGGCGGCTCCCGCCCGACCCCGCGCGCGGTCCGCCGTCCGCTCTCCCCCGCTCACCGTCCGCTGTCCCCGAAGCGGCAGCGGCAACGCCGAAGGGGCCGCCTCATGCGCGTTCTCGGAATCAATGCCCTGTTCCACGATCCGGCCGCCGCCCTGGTCATCGACGGCCGAGTGGTCGCCGCCGCCGAGGAGGAACGTTTCTCCCGGCGCAAGCACGGCAAACGGCCGCTCCCCTTCTCCGCCTGGGAACTGCCGGAGAAATCCGCCGCCTGGTGCCTGGAACAGGCCGGACTGCGCCCGCAGGACCTGGACGCCGTCGCCTACTCCTACGACCCGGCGCTGGCCCGCCCGGCCGGAGAACTGGGCCTGGACGACCCCTGGGACCATCTGCGCCAGCTCTACGCCCGCGAGGCACCGGGCTTCATCGCCGAGGCGCTGCCCGGCCTGGACCCCGCGGCCGTCCGCTTCGTGCCGCACCACCTCGCGCACGCCGCCTCCGGTGCCTTCGCCGCCCCGGACGCCGAACACTGCTCGGTGCTGGTGCTCGACGGCCGCGGCGAGTCCGCCTCCCACCTGGCCGCCCGCCGCAACGGCGCCGGCGACCTGGAACCGCTGCACGCCCAGCAGCTGCCCCACTCCCTCGGCCTGGTCTACGAGGAACTCACCGAGCACCTCGGGTTCCTGCGCTCCAGCGACGAGTACAAGGTGATGGCCCTGGCCTCCCACGGCCGCCCGCGCATGCTGCCCGAGCTGCGCCGCCACGTGCACGCCACCGACGACGGCGGCTTCCGCGCCACCGGGGTGCCCTGGGCGGAGCTGTGCCCGCCCCGCCGACCCGGCCAGGCATGGGGCCAGGAGCACGCCGACCTGGCCGCCAGCGCCCAGCTGTGCCTGGAGGAGACGCTGCTGGAGCTGGTCCGCTGGCTGCACGGCCGGACCCACGACCAGGTGCTCACCATGGCCGGCGGGGTGGCGCTGAACTGCGTGGCCAACTCCCGCATCGCGCGCGAGGGGCCGTTCTCCCGGGTCTGGGTGCAGCCGGCCGCGGGCGACGCCGGCACCGCGCTGGGCGCGGCACTGCTGCTCTCCGCCCGGGGCGGGGTGCCCACCGTGCCGATGCCCGGCGCGGATCTGGGGCGCGGCTGGTCCGAGGCGGAACTGGAGGCGTGGCTGAAGACCGCCGCCGTGCCCTACGAACGCCCCCCGGACATCGCCGTCACGGTCGCCCAGGCGCTGGCGGACGATGCCATCGTGGCCTGGTTCCAGGGGCGTTCGGAGTACGGCCCACGGGCACTGGGCCACCGCTCGCTGCTGGCCCACCCCGGCAAGTCCGGCAATCTGGAGCGGCTCAACGACGTCAAGGGGCGCGAGCAGTTCCGGCCGGTGGCGCCCATGGTGCTGGCCGACCGGGCGGAGGCCATCTTCCACGACGGGCCGCTGCCCAGCCCGTACATGCTCTTCGTGCACCGGGTGGACGAGGAGTGGCGGGACCGCATCCCGGCGGTGGTGCACGTGGACGGCACGGCCCGCATCCAGACCGTCGATCCCGCCGCGGAGCCGCTGGCGGCCCGGATGCTGACCGCCTTCGAGCGGCTGACCGGACTGCCGGTGGTCGTCAACACCAGCCTCAACACGGCCGGACGGCCGATGGTGGACGACCCCCGGGACGCCCTGGAGTGCTTCGGCTCCTCGCCGGTCGACCTGCTGGCCATCGGGCCGTTCGCGGTGCGGCGCGGCGCGTTCTTCGCCGCTCCGGCCGGGCCGGCCGGACCGGCGGTGAGCGCCTGACGGCGTGCCCGGCCTCCGGGCCCGCCCCAGGACAGCCACCAGCCGGTCAGGAACCGGACAACCAGGAAACCGGGTACACCGGGAAAGGGGTGCCGAGGATGACCGCCGAGCCCTCCCGCCCGTCCGGGTACGGGCGTCACGACGAAGCGGACCGGGACACCGCGGGCGGCGCCCCGGAGTGGTACGCCTCGGGCGACTGGACCGATGCCGCGTCCTGGCATCCGCCCCCGGAGGAGGCCGGACCGGACCGCGGCACCGGCCGGGCCGGCCGCCGGGAGCGGAGCCTGCCCGAGGAACTCGCCTACGCCGTCGTCATCCCCACCCTCGGCCGGCCCAGCCTGAGCCGGACCCTGCGGGCACTGGCCGACGGCCGCGGCCCCCTGCCGCGGCGGATCGTGCTGGTGGACGACCGCCCGCCGCACGACCCCGAACCGCTGCCGGTGGACATCCCCGGACCGCTGCGCGGGCTGGTGGAGATCATCACCGGTCCGGCCGCCGGTCCGGCCGCCGCCCGCAACGCCGGCTGGCGCACCGTCCCGGAACGCTGGATCGCCTTCCTGGACGACGACGTGGTCCCGTCCCCCGACTGGGCCGCGGACCTGGCCGCCGATCTGGCCGCGGCCGCCCCCGGCACCGCCGGGATCCAGGGCCGGATCAGCGTCCCGCTGCCGCCCGACCGTCCGGCCACCGACTGGGAGCGGGTCACCGCGGGACTGGCCACGGCCCGCTGGATCACCGCGGACATGGCCTACCGCCGGGCCGCCCTGGAGGCGGTCGGCGGCTTCGACGAACGCTTCCCGCGCGCCTTCCGGGAGGACGCCGACCTGGCGCTGCGGGTGCAGGACACCGGATGGACACTGCAGCCCGGACGCCGTCGCACCGAACACCCGGTGCGGCCTGCCGACTGGTGGGTGTCGGTGCGCGCCCAGGCCGGCAACGCCGACGACGTGCTGATGACCCGCATCCACGGCCGCGACTGGTGGTCCCGGGCGCAGGCTCCGCGCGGACGGCTGCCCCGGCATCTGGCCACCACGGCGGCGGGCACGGCGGCGCTGCTGGCCGCCGCCCTGGGGCGGCGGCGGACGGCGGCGGTGTGCGCCGGCCTGTGGCTGGCCGGCACCGCCGACTTCACCGCGGCCCGGATCGCGCCCGGCCCGCGCACCGTGGAGGAGACCGCGCGGATGGTCACCACCAGCCTGCTCATCCCGCCGGTGGCGGTCGGGCACTGGCTGGCCGGCCTGCTGCGCCATCGGGGTGAAAGCGCATGATACGAGCCGGTGACGGGCTTTGCCACGGTTTGGGCAGTGGGCTTCCGGCTACTCACTGGCCCATGCGACAGAGCGCTCCCGCCCCACGGCCACCGCGGGCCGCAGCGGTCCCGGAGGCCGCGGAGGCCCCGGAGGCGCCCGGGACCCGTGCGGCGGCGGCCATGCGGACCGTCCCGGACATACCGCCGGCCGGCGCCGCCGCCCCGTCGCCGCAGTCGGCGTGGTCCCCGCCGCCGGCCCTGGTGCCGTGGCTGTTCCCGGCCGGGGAGGCCCCCGCCCGCGCCGCGCCGCCGGCACCGGCACGGGACGCGGAAGGGCCGCTGCGCGCGGTGCTGTTCGACCGGGACGGCACCCTGGTGGAGGACGTCCCGTACAACGGCGCCCCGGAACGCGTGCGGCCCGTCCCCGGGGTGCGGGCGGCACTGGACATGCTGCGCGGCCGGGGCATCGCCATCGGTGTGGTGAGCAATCAGTCGGGCATCGCCCGCGGGCTGGTCTCCCGGGAGCGGCTGACGGCCGTTCAGCGGCGGGTGGAGGAGCTGCTCGGCCCGTTCGCCGTGTGGGCGGTCTGCCCGCACGGTCCCGAAGAGGGCTGCGGCTGCCGCAAACCCGCCCCCGGCCTGGTGCACGCCGCCTGCGCGCGGCTCGGCGTCCGGCCCGAACACACCGTGGTGATCGGAGACATCGGCGCGGACGTGCGCGCCGCCCGGGCGGCCGGGGCGCGGGGCGTGCTGGTGCCCACCCCGGTCACGCTTCCCCGGGAGATCGCCGAGGCACCCGAGACCGCGCCCACCGTGCACGCCGCGGTGCGCGCCCTGCTCCGCGAACACGACCACGACCGCTCCGCCGGTGCCCGCCGCGGACCGGCGCGCCCCGGACAACGGCCGGTCCCGGACCGGCCCCGGGGACCGGACCGGGGCGCGTGCGGGGAGACGGAGGGCCACCGATGATCGTCCGCCGCCCCCGGACCCTGGTCGTCCGGCTGGACAACGCCGGCGACGTGCTGCTCGCCGGCCCGGCGGTGCGCGCGGTGACCGCGGGCTCCGCCCACACCGCCATGCTCTGCGGCCCGTTGGGCGAGGCCGCCGCCCACCTGCTGCCCGGCCTGGACGAGATCCTGGTGCACGACGCCCCCTGGGTGGGCTTCTCCCCGCCCCGGGTGCGCCGCGCCACCGTCGACGCGCTGGTCGACCGGATCGCCGCCCGCCGCTTCGACCGGGCCCTGGTGCTGGCCTCCTACCACCAGAGCCCGCTGCCTGCCGCGCTGCTGCTGAAGATGGCCGGGGTGCCATGGGTGGCGGCGGACTGCGAGGACTACCCCGGCTCGCTGCTGGACCTGCGGCACTGCCGGGCGGACCAGCGCCACGAGGCCGCCGCCGCGCTCGACCTCGCCGAGGCCGCCGGTTTCGCCCTGCCCGACGGCGACCAGGGCGAGCTGCGCATCACCGCACCGCCCGACACCACGGCACTGACCGGTCCCGAGCCGTACGTGGTGGTGCACCCGGGCGCCTCGGTGCCGGCCCGTGCCTGGTCGCCCGCGCGCGCCACCCGGGCGGTGGCCGCGCTGGCCGAGGCCGGGCACCGGGTGGTGGTCACCGGCGGCCCGGCGGAGAAGGAGCTGACCGCCACCGTGGCCGGGCGGCACGCCCTGGACCTGGGCGGGCGCACCCGGCTGCCGGAGCTGGCCGGGGTACTGGCCCGGGCCCGCTGCACGGTGGTCGGCAACACCGGCCCGTCCCATCTGTCGGCCGCCGCCGGCACGCCGGTGGCCTGCCTGTTCGCCCCGGTGGTGCCCGCCGACCGCTGGCTGCCCTACCGGGTGCCGCACGTGGTGCTGGGCCGTCAGGACGCCCCCTGCTGGGGCACCCGGGCCCGGGTCTGCCCGGTGCCCGGCCACCCCTGCCTGGACTCGGTGACCGACGGCGAAGTGCTCGCGGCGGTGGAGTCGCTGATCTCCCCCGCCGCCCCGCACCCCGCCCCGCTGAGAACCGGCTGAGGCGAGCGACGGCCACGGAACAACGCAACAGCGCAGCAGCGCAACAGCGCAGCAGCGCAACGACGGAACAGCGGAACAGCGGAACGGTGAGGTGAGCTGGGTGAACATCCTGCTGTGGCACGTGCACGGCTCCTGGACCACGGCGTTCGTCCAGGGACCGCACACCTACCTGGTGCCGGTGCTGCCGGACCGCGGGCCGGACGGCCTCGGCCGGGCCCGCACCTTCCCCTGGCCCGCCTCGGTCCGCGAACTTCCGCCGGAGCAGTTGCGGGACGCCGACATCGACGTGGTGGTGCTGCAACGCCCGCACGAGTGCGCGCTCGCCGAGAGGTGGCTCGGCGGACGCCGCCCCGGCCGCGACCTGCCCGCCGTCTACCTGGAGCACAACGCGCCCGACGGCGAGGTGCCGCGCACCCGCCACCCGTGCGCCGGCCGCGACGATCTGGTGCTGGTCCATGTCACCCACTTCAACCGGCTGTTCTGGGACAACGGCAGCACCCGCACCACCGTCATCGAGCACGGCGTGGTCGACCCCGGCCACCGATGGACCGGCGAGCTGGAGCGCGCCGCCGTGGTGGTGAACGAGCCCCTGCGGCGCGGCCGGTTCACCGGCACCGACCTGCTGCCCGCGCTCGCCGCAGCCGCGCCGCTGGACGTGTTCGGCATGGCCACCGACGGCCTGGCCGGCCGGCTCGGCGTGCCGCCCGACCGGTGCCGCAGCCACGAACTGCCGCAGGCCGCGCTGCACGCCGAGATGGCCCGCCGCCGGCTCTACCTGCACCCGGTCCGCTGGACCTCGCTGGGCCTGTCGCTGATCGAGGCCATGCACCTGGGCATGCCGGTGGTCGCGCTGGCCACCACCGAGGCGGTGGAGGCGGTGCCGGAAGGGGCGGGCGTGCTCTCCACCCGGCCGGAGACGCTCGCCGAGGCGGCCCGCCGCTACCTGCACGAGCCGGAGGCGGCGGCCGAGGCGGGTGACCGGGCACGGGCCGCGGCCCTGGCCCGCTACGGCCTCAAACGCTTTCTCGCCGACTGGAACCGCCTGCTGGAGGAGGTGACTCGCGGATGACGTGGACCTCGCGAAGCCCAGGGAGCCCGGGAACCGGAACACCGGAGATGCCGGAGGCGGCGGAGACACCGGGGACTGCGGGGACACCGGGGACGGCGGGGACGGCGTTCCCGCCCGGCAACGGCACCGGGCCGCGGCTGCGGATAGCCCTGGTCTCGGAACACGCCAGCCCGCTGGCCGCACTGGGCGACGTGGACGCGGGCGGGCAGAACGTGCATGTGGCCCGGCTGGCCGCCGCGCTCGCCGCCCGCGGCCACCGCGTCACCGTCTACACCCGCCGCGACGCCCCGCCCGGGCGGCTGCCCGACGAGGTGCCGGCCGGCCCCGGAGTGACGGTCCGTCATGTGCCGGCCGGGCCGCCGGAGCCCGTCCCCAAGGACCGGCTGCTGCCGCACATGCCGGAGTTCGGCCGCTTCCTGGCCGAGGACTGGGCGCGGGAACAAGGCGACGCGGACGGCGACGGAGACGGCGCTGCGGCAGCAGGCGGCGGCCGGCCGGATCTGGTGCACTCGCACTTCTGGATGTCCGGCATCGCCGCGCTGCGCGCCATCGGCGCCGTCACCGCCTCCGCCCCCGGCGCCCGGCCGATCCCGCTGTTCCACACCTTCCACGCGCTCGGCACGGTGAAGCGGCGTCACCAGGGCACCGCCGACACCAGCCCGCGGGTCCGGGTCGCCCTGGAACGGAAGCTCGGCCGGCGCTGCGACCTGGTGATCGCCACCTGCCGTGACGAGGTCCGGGAGCTGACCGCCATGGGCATTCCGGCGGAGCGGACCACGGTGGTGCCCTGCGGGGTGGACCCGGACGCCTTCCGGCCGGACGGGCCGCAGGCCCCGCGCTCCGCCCGCCACCCCTTCCGGCTGCTGCACCTGGGACGGCTGGTGCCGCGCAAGGGCGCGGCGGTGTCGATCGCCGCGCTCTCCCGGCTGCCCGGCACGGAACTGGTGATCGCCGGCGGCCCGCCGCCCGAGCGGCTGGACGCCGACCCGGAGGTGCGGCGGCTGCGCGAGGCGGCCCGCCGGGCCGGAGTGGCGCGCCGGGTGGTGTTCACCGGCGCGGTGCCCCGGGACACCGTCCCGGCACTGCTGCGCAGCGCCGATGTGGTGCTCTGCCCGGCCGACTACGAGCCGTTCGGCATCGTGCCGCTGGAGGCGATGAGCTGCGGGCGGGCGGTGGTCGCCAGCGCCGTCGGCGGGCAGCTCGACACCGTCGCCGACCCGGGCACCGGCCGGCTGGTGCCGCCGGGCGACCCGGCCGCGCTGGCCGAGGCC
>NZ_WTLH01000093.1 GCF_011421595.1 Streptomyces sp. YIM 98790
ACGGCGGGGGCCGGGGACGCGGGGGAGCGGCCGGCCGGGCTGCCGCTGGAGCCCGGCGAGGCGGCCGTGTGGAGCCGCACGATCGGCTCCCGCTCGCTGCGCTGGGCGGCGCTGTCCTCGGCGCCGGCCGCGGTCGGCTGCTCCGTCGCCGCCTTCTCCCGGCCCGGCCTGTGGCCGGCCGCCGTCCTCCTGCTGCTCTCCGCCCTGCTGCTGGCCGCGGCCACCACGGTCCGGGTCGTCGTGGACCGTGACGGCCTGCGGGTCCGTCCCCTGCCGCTGCCGCACCCGCGGATCTCCGTGCCGCTGGCCCGGATCAGCGGCGCGCGGGTCCGCCGGGTGGAGGCGCTGCGCGAGTTCGGCGGCTGGGGTTACCGGCTGCGGGCCGGGGCGACCGGACTGGTGCTGCGCTCCGGCGAGGCGCTCTCCCTGCGGCTGGTCACCGGCCGCGAGTTCGTGGTCACCGTGGACGACGCCGCCACGGCCGCGGCCCTGCTCAACGGGCTGCTGGAGCGGCGCGGCAGCGGGCGCGACGCCCTGCCTCCCGCCCGGCCGGACGGACGAGACGAGGCGGAGGGCCGCGGCTGATGCTGTTCCGGGTGGACCCCGCTTCCCCGGTGCCGCTCGGGGAGCAGATCGCCGCCTGCGTGCGCGGTGCCGTGGCCGACGGCGCCGCGTCCCCCGGCGACCGGCTGCCCCCGGCCCGCGAACTCGCCGGATCGCTCGGCGTGAACATGCACACCGTGCTGCGCGGCTACCAGAAGCTCCGCGAGGAGGGCCTGATCGAGCTGCGCCGGGGCCGCGGGGCGGTGGTGGCGGGCGGCGCCTCGCCGTCCCGCGCCCGGCTGGCCCGGGCCGCGCGGCAGGTGGCCGAGGAGGGACGGGCCCTGGGGATGGCCGACGAGAAGATCGTCGAACTGGTGCGTTCCGTTCTGGCCGGCCGCCCCGACGGCCCGGTCCCCGGCCCCGGCACCTGACGCCCGCCGTTGCCCGCACCGGGGACGGGCGGGCCGGGGACACCCGGTGGGGGACGGATGCCCGGCGGGCGGTGATGTACTAGGGTGGTATCTCGACATCGAGATATCTTGTCGAGGGGCGCTGCCCCGCTGTCCCCGTGGACCGCCGTACCCCGGCCCAGGGCGTGCCGGAAGGAAGCCGGGAGGCAGCAGCGGCAGCCGCACGCGAATGCACTGAAGGAGACTGTCGTGTCGGCGAACAGCTTCGGCGCCCGCAGCACACTGCAGGTGGGCGGCAAGTCGTACGAGATCTTCCGGCTGGACAAGGTGGAGGGTGCGGCCCGCCTCCCCTACAGCCTGAAGGTGCTGCTGGAGAACCTCCTGCGCACCGAGGACGGGACCAACATCACCGCCGATCACATCCGGGCCCTCGGCGGCTGGGACGCCTCCGCGCAGCCCGGCCAGGAGATCCAGTTCACCCCCGCCCGGGTGATCATGCAGGACTTCACCGGCGTGCCCTGCGTGGTGGATCTGGCCACCATGCGCGAGGCCGTGCGGGAGCTGGGCGGCGACCCGGCCCGGATCAATCCGCTCGCCCCCGCCGAGCTGGTCATCGACCACTCCGTCATCGCCGACCGCTTCGGCACCCCCGACGCCTTCCAGCAGAACGTCGAGCTGGAGTACGGCCGCAACCGCGAGCGGTACCAGTTCCTGCGCTGGGGGCAGACCGCGTTCGACGAGTTCAAGGTGGTCCCGCCCGGCACCGGCATCGTCCACCAGGTCAACATCGAGCACCTGGCCCGCGTGGTCATGGTCCGCGACGGCAGGGCCTACCCCGACACCCTGGTCGGCACCGACTCGCACACCACCATGGTCAACGGCCTGGGCGTGCTCGGCTGGGGCGTGGGCGGCATCGAGGCCGAGGCCGCCATGCTCGGCCAGCCGGTCTCCATGCTGATCCCGCGGGTGGTCGGCTTCAAGCTCACCGGCGAGCTGCCCACCGGCACCACCGCCACCGACCTGGTGCTCACCATCACCGAGATGCTGCGCAAGCACGGCGTGGTCGGCAAGTTCGTGGAGTTCTACGGCGAGGGCGTGGGCGCGGTGCCGCTGGCCAACCGCGCCACCATCGGCAACATGTCGCCGGAGTTCGGCTCCACCGCCGCGATCTTCCCGATCGACGCCGAGACCATCAACTACCTGCGGCTCACCGGCCGCACCGAGGAGCAGCTCGCCCTGGTCGAGGCCTATGCCAAGGAGCAGGGCCTGTGGCTGGACCCGGCCGCCGAGCCCGACTTCTCCGAGCACATGGAGCTGGACCTGTCCACCGTGGTGCCGTCCATCGCCGGGCCCAAGCGCCCCCAGGACCGCATCGCCCTGTCCGACGCCGCCGCCCAGTTCGCCCAGGACGTGCGGGCCTACGTCAGCGACGCCGACCTGGACGAGGCGGGCAAGGAATCCTTCCCGGCCTCCGACGCCCCGGCCGTCTCCAACGGCGTGCCCAGCAAGCCGGTCACCGTCACCGCCCCGGACGGCTCCAGCTACGAGCTGGACCACGGCGCGGTCACCGTCGCCGCCATCACCTCCTGCACCAACACCTCCAACCCCTATGTGATGGTGGGCGCGGCCCTGGTGGCCAAGAAGGCGGTGGAGAAGGGCCTGACCCGCAAGCCGTGGGTGAAGACCACCCTGGCCCCGGGCTCCAAGGTGGTCATGGACTACTACGACCGGGCCGGTCTGACCCCCTACCTGGACAAGCTCGGCTTCAACCTGGTCGGCTACGGCTGCACCACCTGCATCGGCAACTCCGGCCCGCTGCCGGACGAGGTCTCCCGGGCGGTCAACGAGAACGACCTGGCCGTGGTGTCCGTGCTCTCCGGCAACCGCAACTTCGAGGGCCGGATCAACCCGGACGTCAAGATGAACTACCTGGCCTCCCCGCCGCTGGTGGTGGCCTACGCGATCGCCGGCACCATGAAGACGGACATCACCCGCGAGCCGCTCGGCCTGGACAACGACGGCAAGGCCGTCTACCTGGCCGACATCTGGCCCTCCGAGCAGGAGGTGGAGGAGGTCGTGGCCTCCGCCATCGGCCAGGAGATGTTCGGCTCCTCCTACTCCGACGTCTTCGCCGGGGACGCCCAGTGGCAGTCCCTGCCGGTGCCCACCGGCTCCGTCTTCGAGTGGGACCCGGAGTCCACCTATGTGCGCAAGCCCCCGTACTTCGAGGGCATGACCATGGACCCGGCCCCGGTGCTGGACATCACCGGCGCCCGGGTGCTGGCCAAGCTGGGCGACTCGGTCACCACCGACCACATCTCCCCGGCCGGTGCCATCAAGGCCGACACCCCGGCCGGCCAGTACCTGCTGGAGCACGGCGTGGAGCGCCGCGACTTCAACAGCTACGGCTCCCGGCGCGGCAACCACGAGGTGATGATCCGCGGCACCTTCGCCAACATCCGGCTGCGCAACCAGATCGCGCCCGGCACCGAGGGCGGCTACACCCGCGACTTCACCCAGCCGCCCGGCGAGGACGGCAAGGCGCCGGTCTCCTTCATCTACGACGCCGCCATGAACTACCAGGACGCCGGCATCCCGCTGGTGGTGCTGGCCGGCAAGGAGTACGGCTCCGGCTCCTCCCGCGACTGGGCCGCCAAGGGCACCGCGCTGCTCGGCGTCCGGGCGGTCATCGCCGAGTCCTACGAGCGCATCCACCGCTCCAACCTGATCGGCATGGGCGTGCTGCCGCTGCAGTTCCCGCCCGGCCACAGCGCCGAGACCCTGGGCCTGACCGGCGAGGAGACCTTCTCCCTCACCGGCATCACCGCGCTCAACGACGCGGCCATCCCGCCCACCGTCAAGGTCACCACCGACACCGGGGTGGAGTTCGACGCCACCGTCCGCATCGACACCCCGGGCGAGGCCGACTACTACCGCAACGGCGGCATCATGCAGTACGTGCTGCGCTCGCTGATCCGCAGGTAGGCAGCGGCGCCGCGGCGCACCGCGCCGGGTCTCCCCGGCGCAGCGGACGAGGGCCGCACCCCCGTTTCACGGGGGTGCGGCCCTCGCCGCGTTCCGGCCCGCCCGGCGGCAGATGTCGTTCAGGTCTCAACTCGGAAAAGCCTCCTTGCGGAGCTGTCCGCCGATCTTGTCGCACCCCGCCGAGTGGCCTATACCTATCCGGAAGCGGAAACCATTCGCCAGAACCGGAGCAGCCCCCACCCCCACGCCCGCCGAACAGGCGCTTTCTCCTCACGCATCCGCATCCCTCCGCACACGACACGCCGTCCGCAACCGGACCACACCCCGCTCGGCTGAAAGAAACTGACCCGCGGCCGAGGCCCGGCATCCCAGCCCAGAAGTCCTGTGAGAAGGCGAGATCCAGCATGACGTCGAGTCCGTACCTCAACCGCCGCACCCTGATCCGCAGATCCGCCGCGGCAGGTCTGACCGCGCTGCCCGCCGTGACCGTGCTCTCCGCCTGCGCCAGCGGCGGGGGCGGCGGGGGCGGCAAGGAGAAGAACGAACCCGGAGAGGTCACCGAGCGCAACCCGTTCGGGCTGGCCGAGGACGCGGACGTCGAGGTCCTCATCTTCAACGGCGGCTTCGAGGACCAGTACGCCAAGGACGTCGGCGCCGTCTACGAGGAGCACTACGGCAGCGTCGAGCACAACGCCACCGAGGAGATCAGCGCCCGGGTGCAGGCCAGGATGGTCTCCGGCAACCCGCCGGACATGATCAACAACTCCGGCGCCGACCTGATGCCGATGCCCGCCCTGCTGAAGGAGGGCCAGGTCGCCGACCTGCGCCCGCTGTTCGACGCCCCCTCCTGGGACGACCCGGCGGTCCCCGTCCGCGACACCCTGCTGCCCGGCACGGTGGAGTCCGGCCAGTACGGCGGCCAGGAGGTCTACGTCCTCAACTACGCCTTCACCGTCTACGGCACCTGGTACTCCCGCAGACTCCTGCACGAGGTGCTGGAGGAGGAGTATCCGCAGACCTGGGACCAGATGCTGGCGGTCTGCGAGAAGGCGAAGAAGCAGGACATCTACGGCTGGACGTATGCCGGGCACCACGCCCGCTACCTCTCCTTCACCATGATGCCGATGATGGCCAAGGTCGGCGGCCGGGAGGTCTTCGACGCCATCGACCGGCTGGAACCCAACGCCTGGAAGCACGACGCGGTGGTCGCGGTCTTCGAGGCGTACGAGGAGATCGCCGCCAAGGGCTATCTGCTGCCCGGCACCCCCGGCATCAACCACACCGAGTCGCAGACCGAGTGGGCCAAGAACAAGGCCCTGTTCATCCCCTGCGGCACCTGGCTGGAGAACGAGTCCAAGGCGGACATCGCGCCCGACGCCCAGATCGCGGTCGGTGCCGCCACCGGCCTGGACTCCTCCGACGCGCTGCCCTTCGGCACCCTCTACGCCACCGCCGGCGAGCCCTTCATCGTCCCCGCGGACGCCGCCAACCCCCGGGCCGGCATGGAGTTCCTGCGGATCATGCTCAGCAGGGACTCGGCCCGCAACTTCACCGAGAAGGTCTCCTCCCTCACCTCGGTGGCGGGCGCGGCCGACGGCCTGGAACTGCCGCCGGGCCTGACCTCCGCCCAGGAGGCGGTGGCCGCGGCCGGCGAGAACATCATCGCCCCCCGTTTCCGCGAGTGGTACCCGGTCTTCTTCTCCGACGTCATGGGCGTGGCCATGGGCGAGATGATGGCCGGCGAGCTCACCGCGGCCGAGGCCCTGGACAAGATCCAGGCCGGAGCGGACGCGGTCGCCGCCGACGACTCCGTCGAGAAGTACCTCTGAGCCGAGCCGGTGGCACCGGCCGGCCCCCGGTGTGTGCACCGGCGGCCGGCCGCCCCGCTCCGCTTACCCTGACCCTCCGCGGATCTGCCGGTCAGCAGATCGACCCATCCGTACATCGGACAGTCCGCCTATCGAGCAAGGGACGGAAAGCGGCATGGACACCCAGGTCAGCCCGGTGGTCGACCCGCCGACCCCGCCTCCGCGCCGCGGCGCGGCCGGCCGGACGCCGCCCGCCTCCCGGATGCTGCTGGCCCTGTCCCTGCTGCTGCCGCCCCGCCTGACCCCGGAGACGGTCCGCTACGACCGCCGCTACCGGACGGTGGACAAGTACCGCTTCGTCTGCTGGTTCCTGGCCGCGCCGCTGCTGCTCTACGCCGGGCTGGTGGTCTGGCCCTTCCTCCAGGCCTTCTTCTACGCCCTGACCGACTGGACCGGCTTCGGCACCGAATTCGACGTCATCTGGTTCGGCAACTTCACCCGCATGTGGCAGGACGACCGGTTCTGGGACGCCCTGGGCAACAGCCTGCTGCTGCTGGTCCTGGCGCCGGTCCTCACCCTGGCCCTGGGCCTGTTCTTCGCCTACATGCTCAACGCGGGCGGCCGGCACCGCCGCAGCGAGTCGGTCTCCGGGGTGCGCGGCGCCGGCTTCTACAAGATCGTCTACTTCTTCCCCCAGGTGCTGTCGGTGGCCATCATCGCCATCGTCTGGGCCCGGGTGTTCAGCCCGCGCAGCGGCCTGGTCAACACCTCCCTGGACGCCGTCGGGCTGGACACCCTCACCCAGGACAACTGGCTGGGCGGCTCCATGGCCCGCTGGGTGATCCTGCTGGTGCTGTGCTGGTCCTTCGTCGGCTTCTACGTGGTGCTGTTCTCCGCCGCCATGGGCGCCATCCCCAAGGAGATCTACGAGGCCGCACTGCTGGACGGGGCCGGCCGCTCCGCCACCTTCTTCCGGGTCACCTTCCCGCTGACCTGGGAGACCGTCCGCACCGGCTGGATCTACATGGGCATCCAGGCGCTGGACGCCTTCGCCCTGGTCATCGTGATGGTGCCGCGCGGCGGTTTCGACGTGCTGCCCACCTACCTCTACCTGAAGGCCTTCCGGGAGGGCCAGGCCGGCTACGCCACCGCCGTCGGCGTGGTGCTGTTCCTGATCACCCTGGTGTTCACGCTGGTCATGATGCGGGTCGGCCGCCGTGACCGGATCGAGTTCTGACCCCGTTCCGAGCGAGACGCGAGAAGCCCGAGGAGCCGACCATGACCGCCACCGCGTCGCCCGGCACCGCCGGCGGCCCCGCCCCGGCCAAGGCCGCGCCCGCCTCCGCCCGGCAGCCCGGCGGGGCCGGCGGCCGCGCCGAGGGCGGGGTGCTCAACGCCTTCGCGCACTCGTTCCTGGTCCTGTGGGTGGTGATGGCGGTCGGTCCGGTGCTGTGGATCGCGCTGTCCAGCCTCAGGCCGACCGGGGACATCACCGGGGACCCCTTCGGCCTGCCCACCGGCATCCACTGGGAGAACTTCACCACCGCCTGGACCGAGGCCAGCGTCGGCCGCTACGCGCTGAACTCGGTGATCGTCCTGGCCTTCTCCCTCACCGGCACCATGCTGCTCGGGGCCATGGCCGCCTATGTGATCGCCCGTTACGACTTCCTCGGCAACCGGGCGGTGCACTACCTCTTCATCGGCGGCCTGATGTTCCCCGTCTTCCTGGCCCTGGTGCCGCTCTACTTCGTGATGGACAACCTGGGCCTGCTGAACACCCGGCCCGGCCTGGTCCTGGTCTACATCGGGTATTCGCTGCCCTTCACCATCTTCTTCCTGACCGCCTTCTTCCGTACCCTGCCGGGCGCGGTGCACGAGGCGGCCACCATCGACGGCGCCTCGCACACCCGGATCTTCTTCCAGATCATGCTGCCCATGGCCAAGCCCGGCCTGGTGTCCATCGGGATCTTCAACTTCCTCGGCCACTGGAACCAGTTCGTGCTGCCCCGGGTGCTGAACAACGCCGACGAGGAGAACTTCGTGCTGCCCCAGGGCCTGGCCTCGCTCATGGTCCAGCAGGGCTCCTACGACGCCAACTGGGGCGCCCTGTACGCCGGGCTGACCATCGCCATGCTGCCGATCCTGGTCGTCTACCTGACCTTCCAGCGCCAGGTGCAGGCCGGTCTGACCGCGGGCGCCCTCAAGTAGCGGAAACCTTCCCGGACGGGAACCGGTCCGGTGACGTTCCGGGGCCCCGGGTTCATTCACCGTTATCCACAGGCGTGCCGTGGGTTCATATAGTGGCCTCGGCGCCGTCTCCCGCCAGGCGGGGCGGCCGGCGGGGACGCAGCCGTGCCCGCCCGGGGAGACAGAGAGTGGAGTGAGCCGTGGTGGAGACTCCGGGGTCGCAGTCTTCGCTGCACCGGGCCAACCTGGAGCGCGTGGTGCGCGCGGTGCGGGCGGCGGGATCGCTGACACAGGCGGAGATCGCCAGAACCACCGGACTGTCCGCCGCGACCGTGTCCAACATCGTTCGCGAGCTGAAGGATCTCGGCACCGTGGACGTCCGCACCACCTCGGCCGGCGGCCGGCGGGCCCGCAGCGTGTCGCTGTCCAGCGACGCCGGGATCGTGGTGGGCGTGGACTTCGGCCACTCGCATCTGCGGGTCGCGGTGGGGAATCTGGCGCAGCAGGTGCTGGCCGAGGAGGCCGAGCCGTTCGATGTGGACGCCTCCGCCGACCAGGGCTTCGACCGCGCGGAGAAGCTGGTGACCCGGCTGGTCGCGATGGCCGGGGTGAACCGGGGCAAGATCGTCGGCATAGGGCTGGGCGTGCCCGGCCCGATCGACGTGGAGACCGGCACGCTGGGCTCGACCGCCATCCTGCCGGGCTGGCGCGGCACCAATCCGCGCGAGGAACTGGCCGACCGGATGGGCGTGCCGGTGCACGTGGACAACGACGCCAACCTGGGCGCCCTGGGCGAGCTGGTGTGGGGCGCCGGCCGGGGGGCCGCCGACCTGGCGTACATCAAGGTGGCCAGCGGGGTGGGCGCCGGGCTGGTGATCAACGGCCAGATCTACCGCGGGCCGGGCGGCACCGCCGGGGAGATCGGGCACATCACCCTGGACGAGTCCGGGCCGGTGTGCCGCTGCGGCAACCGCGGCTGCCTGGAGACCTTTGCCGCCGCCCGGCATGTGCTGCCGCTGCTTGCGGTCAGCCACGGCACGGACCTGACCATGCCCAGGGTGGTGCAGCTGGCCCGGGAGGGCGACCCGGGCTGCCGCCGGGTGATCGCGGACGTGGCCCGCCACATCGGCAACGGCGTGGCCCACCTGTGCAATCTGCTCAACCCGAGCCGGGTGGTGCTGGGCGGGGACCTCGCCGAGGCCGGGGAGCTGGCGCTGGCGCCGATCCGGGACTCGGTCGGCCGCTACGCCATTCCCGGCGCGGCCCGCGGCCTGACCCTGGTGCCGGGCGCGCTGGGCGGCCGGGCCGAGGTGCTGGGCGCGCTCGCCCTGGTGCTGCGCGAGATGGGAGACCGGGTGCTGCTCGGCCCGGTCAACGGCACCGACCGCACCGACCGCACCGACCGCGGCTGAGCCTCCGCCGAGTCCTTGCGAAAACGCTTACTGGGTGAACGCAAACCGGGTGGAAACGGACGCGTCCGCTGACGAAAGCTGTCATCAACTCCCCCGGAATGGTCCGACTTGGCTTTTCCGGGGGATTTGTTCATGCGCAATATTAATTCATCAGGGTAACAAAAGGGACTTATCGCACCTACGGGTCCGGGTAAGCGTTTTCTGCGTGGAGGTATGGATCCAGGCAATCAATCGAACAGTCTCGATTTGATAGCTGGATGTTTCAGATGTTGACTGCAACAGTGCGGCGGAGTTAGCTCCTCCCTACCCGGCCGCAACGTGGCGGCCCCTGCGGAAGAAGGCGAGCAACCATGCGGATGCATCTGCGCCGTGCGCTGATCGGCACAGCGGCCATCGCCATGGCGGCCACCCTGGCGGCCTGCGGTGAGGCGGGTGACGGAGGCGACGGCGGCGGTGACGGCGGTGACGGCGGTGACGGCAAGGGCACCATCGGCATCCTGCTGCCGGACGACTGGACCACGCGCTACGAGGCGTTCGACCGCCCGGTCATGGAGCAGACCATCAAGAAGCTCTGTGAGGACTGCGAGATCGAATACGGCAATGCCGCGGGTGACACCTCGCGGCAGAAGCAGCAGTTCGACGCCATGCTGACCCAGGGCGTCGATGTGATCATCCTCGACCCCTTCGACGCCGGCGCCACCTCCGGCTGGGTGGACGAGGCCAAGGCCGAGGGCGTGCCCGTGGTCGCCTACGACCGGCTGGCCGAGGGCGACATCGACGCCTACGTCTCCTACGACAACTACCGGGTCGGCCAGCTCCAGGGCCAGGCGATCCTGGACAGCCTGGGCGACAACGCCGAGGGCGCCCGGGTCGTCATGATCAACGGTTCGCCCACCGACCCCAACGCCGCCCTGTTCAAGGCCGGCGCCCACGACGTGCTGGACGGCGTGGTCGACATCGTCTACGAGGACGACATCGACGGCTGGGACCCGGCCCTGGCCAACCAGTCCATGACCGCCGCCATCCAGTCCCTGGGCGACGACGGCTTCGACGCCGTCTACTCCGCCAACGACGGCATGGCCGGCGGCATCGTCACCGCCCTGGAGGGCGAGGGCATCACCGGCATCCCGGTCGGCGGCCAGGACGCCGAACTCGCCGGGCTCCAGCGCATCGTCAGCGGCCAGCAGGCGTTCACGATCTACAAGGCCCTGGTGCCCGAGGCGGAGGTGACCGCCGAGATCGCGGTCCGGCTGCTGAACGGCGAGAGCATCGACGACCTGGCCCCGGAGAGCGTGGACAGCCCGACCACCGAGGGCATCCCGTCCGCGCTGCTCACCCCCGTCGCGGTGACCAAGGACAACATCAAGGACACCATCATCGCCGACGAGTTCTACACCGTGGACGAGATCTGCACCCCGGAGTTCGCCGAGGCGTGCGCCGAGGCCGGTCTGACCGGCTGACGCCCGGCGCGGACGCGGACGCGGGGCGACCGCGGGACCGGCGGCCGTCCGGTGCCTCCCGGCACCGGACGGCCGGTCCGGCCCGTGCCGCCCTCCCGGTCTGCGTCCGCCGCCCCGGCCCGCAGTGTCTCCCCGCGATCTCCCCGAGCAACGACCCCTCACCCGCCGCGCCCGCCCGGGCGCGGCGAAGGAGCTGAACCCACCATGACCGCCGCCGCACCACCCCTGCTGGCGCTGCGCGGAGTATCCAAGCGCTTCGGTGCCGTGCAGGCACTGACCGATGTGGATCTCGAACTGCGCTCCGGCCGAGTCACCGCCCTGGTCGGTGACAACGGCGCCGGGAAATCGACCCTTGTCAAGACCGTCGCCGGGGTCCATCCCATCGACACCGGCGTCATCGAGTGGAAGGGCAGGCCGGTGCGGATCAACCGGCCGCACGACGCCCAGGACCTCGGCATCGCCACCGTCTACCAGGACCTCGCGCTCTGCGACAACCTCGACGTGGTGGCCAACCTCTTCCTCGGCCGGGAGACCGTGCACGGCGTGGCGCTGGACGAGGTGGAGATGGAACGCCGCTCCCGGGAGCTGCTGGACACCCTCTCCATCCGCATCCCCAGCGTGCGCATCCCGGTGGCCTCGCTCTCCGGCGGCCAGCGCCAGGTGGTGGCCATCGCCCGGGCGCTGATCGGCGACCCCGACCTGGTCATCCTGGACGAGCCCACCGCCGCGCTGGGCGTGGAGCAGACCGCCCAGGTGCTCGACCTGGTCGAGCGGCTCCGCGAGCGCGGCCACGGAGTCATCCTGATCAGCCACAACATGGCCGACGTGCAGGCGGTCGCGGACGAGGTGGCGGTGTTGCGGCTGGGCCGCAACAACGGACTCTTCGACATGGAGGCCACCTCGCAGGAGGAGATCGTCTCCGCCATCACCGGTGCCACCGACAACGCCGTCAGCCGCCGCCGGGCGCGCCGGCACACCGGCGGTGCGGCCCCGGCCGGCGGCGAGAGCGGAACGGAGAAGGCCCGATGAGCAGCCCCACCCCCGGCGCCCCGTCCCACCAGGCCGACCAGGCCGGGGTGGAGTCGGACGCCCCCATGACCCCGGCGGCCAGGGTGCCCGCCCCGGACCCGCGGCTGCTGGTGCGCGAGCGCGGCCTGCTGGGCTATCTGGAGGAGTTCCGGCGCAAGATCCGCGGCGGCGAGCTGGGCGCCATCCCGGTGGTGCTCGGCCTGATCGTGATCGCGGTCGTCTTCCAGTCGCTGACCGGGAACTTCCTCACCCCGCGCAACCTCAGCAACCTCACCGTCTACATCGCCGGACCGGGCATCATGGCGGTCGGCATCGTGCTGGTGCTGCTGCTCGGCGAGATCGATCTGTCGGTCGGCTCGGTGGCCGGCCTCAGTGCCGCGCTGTGGGCCGCCCTGTCCGTCACCAACGGGGTGTACGACCTGGTGGCCATCGCCGCCGCGGTGGCGGCCGGGGCCCTGGTCGGCGCGGTGCACGGCTTCTTCTTCGCCAAGGTCGGGGTGCCGGCCTTCGTGGTCACCCTGGCCGGCTTCCTGGGCTGGAGCGGTCTGCAGATCTGGGTGATGGGCGAGGAGGGCACCATCAACATCCCGCGCGACAGCCTGGTGCGGGACCTGTACGGCCAGTACTTCAGCGACCGGGCCTTCGCCTGGGGCCTGGCCGTGCTGCTCACCGCGGGCTATGCGCTGGCGCTGGTGCTGTCCGAGCGGCGGCGGGCCGCGGCCGGGCTGCCGGTCCGGCTGCGCAGCGAGATCGTGCTGCGGGTGGTGCTGGTGGCGGCCGCCGCCTTCGCCGTGGCCTACATGCTCAACGAGCACCGGGGGCTGCCGCTGGCGCTGGTGATCTTCCTGGTGATCCTGGTCCTGGTGGACTTCATGGTCCGCCGCACCCGCTACGGGCGGCAGATCTTCGCGGTCGGCGGCAATGCCGAGGCGGCCCGCCGGGCCGGCATCAACGTGGAGATGGTGCGGCTGACGGTGTTCTGCATCGCGGGTGCGCTGGCCGCCTTCGGCGGGCTGTTCATCGCCGCCCAGTCCGGCGGTGCCAGCAAGAGCCTGGGCTCGGGGAACCTGCTGATGAACGTCATCGCCGCGGCGGTGATCGGCGGCACCTCGCTGTTCGGCGGGCGCGGCTGGGTGTGGTCGGCCCTGCTGGGCACCCTGGTCATCCAGTCGATCACCATCGGCCTGGACCTGCTGGGCATGCAGAGCGCCATCCAGTTCATGATCACCGGAGCGGTGCTGCTGATCGCGGTCACGGTGGACTCGGTGTCCCGCCGCACCCAGCGCACCGCCGGCCGTACCTGAACCGGCCGGACCGCCGGACAAGTCGGGCGAACGGTCTGTCTGTCGTTCAAATCCGGTCAAAAAATGATCGTATGTTCCGGGCCGTTCGAAGCGGCCCGGAACTTACGATGCAGGCAGCGGCGCGAACAGGTGAGCTATCTCGCATCCTGAGACGTCAGCCGAGGGCCGTGGAAGATTAGACTCGACGGATTGACCCGCCGGACCACACCGGACACACGGACGACCGGGCTGCACGGCGGCGGCCCGCGGTGGAAGCAAGGAGGCAACGGGTGGCGCTGCTGACCCGCATCACGGGACCGCGCGATCTCGACGGACTCAACCCCGAGCAGCTCGGACAGCTCGCAGAGGAAATCCGGACCTTCCTCATCACCTCGGTCGCCAAGACCGGCGGCCATCTCGGCCCGAACCTGGGCGTGGTGGAGCTGACCATCGCCCTGCACCGGGTGTTCGACTCACCGGCCGACCGCATCCTGTGGGACACCGGCCACCAGTCCTACGTCCACAAACTGCTCACCGGCCGCCAGGACTTCAGCCGGCTGCGCTCCCGGGGCGGGCTGGCCGGCTACCCCTCGCAGACCGAGTCCGAGCACGACGTCATCGAGAACAGCCACGCCTCGACGGTGCTCGGCTGGGCCGACGGCCTGGCCAAGGCCAACCAGCTCATGGGCCGGGACCACCACGTGGTGGCGGTCACCGGCGACGGCGCCCTGACCGGCGGCATGGCCTGGGAAGCGATGAACAACATCGCCGCCGCCCAGGACCGCCCGCTGGTGATCGTGGTCAACGACAACGAGCGCTCCTACTCGCCCACCATCGGCGGCCTGGCCGACCATCTGGCCACCCTGCGGATGACCGACGGCTACGAGCGCTTCCTCAACCGCGGCAAGGAGCTGCTCAACCGCACCCCGGTCGTGGGCAAGCCGCTGCACGACGCCCTGCACGGCGCCAAGAAGGGCCTGAAGGACATCATCGCCCCGCAGGGCATGTTCGAGGACCTCGGCCTGAAATACGTCGGCCCCATCGACGGCCACGACATCCCGGCCCTGGAGTCCGCCCTGCTGCGCGCCAAGCGGTTCGGCGGCCCGGTCATCGTGCACTGCCTCACCGAGAAGGGCCGCGGCTACCAGCCCGCCCGGGACGACGAGGCCGACCAGTTCCATGCCGTCGGCGTGATCCACCCCGACACCGGTCTCCCGGTCTCCGTCGGCGGCGCCGACTGGACCTCCGTCTTCGGGGACGAGATCGTGGAGATCGCCCGCGAGCGCGAGGACATCGTCGCCATCACCGCGGCCATGCTCCGCCCGGTCGGCCTGAAGAAGTTCGCCGACGAGTTCCCGGACCGGGTCTTCGACGTCGGCATCGCCGAGCAGCACGGCGCGGTCTCCGCCGCCGGACTGGCCTTCGGCGGTCTGCACCCGGTCTTCGCCGTCTACGCGACCTTCCTCAACCGCGCCTTCGACCAGCTGCTGATGGACGTCGCCCTGCACCGGCTGGGCGTCACCTTCGTGCTGGACCGGGCCGGCATCACCGGCCCGGACGGCCCCTCCCACCACGGCATGTGGGACATGTCCATCCTCCAGGTGGTCCCCGGCCTGCGGCTGGCCGCGCCGCGCGACGCCGAGCAGCTCCGCCTCCAGCTCCGGGAGGCCGTCGAGGTGCGCGACGCCCCCACCGTGGTCCGCTACTCCAAGGGCGCGGTCGGCCCCGCGGTGCCGGCCGTCGGCACCGTCGGCGGCATGGACGTCCTGCGCCGTCCCGCCGGGGCCGCCGAGGAGGAGCCCGCGGACGTGCTGCTGCTGTCCGTCGGGGCGCTCGCCCCGGTCTGCCTGGAGGCCGCGGAAGTCCTCGACCAGCACGGCATCACCACCACCGTGGTCGACCCCCGCTGGGTCAAGCCCGTCGACCCGGCGCTGCCCGGCCTGGCCGCCCGGCACAAGGTGGTGGTCACCGTCGAGGACAACTGCCGCGCCGGCGGCGTGGGCGCCGCGGTCGCCCAGGCGCTGCGCGACGCCGAGGTGGACATCCCGGTGCGCAACTTCGGCATCCCGCCGGAGTTCCAGGAGCACGCCTCCCGCGGCGAACTGCTGACCTCCCTCGGTCTCACCGGTCCGGACATCGCCCGCGAGGTCACCGGCCTGGTCTCCCGGCTGGAGAAGCAGCTGAACGTCACCCCCACCGCCTGAAGGCCGCGGTTCCGCCCCGGCGTCCGCCGTGCCGCCGGGGCGCCGGCCGCCGTGCCGCCGGGCCGGTCCTCAGTCCGTGGCCGGCGGGGCCGTGCTGTCGCGGGCGGCGCCGGCGCCGTCGGCGGTGACCGGGCGGTTGGCGCGCAGCGACTGCCAGACGGCCTCGCCCTCCGCCGGGTCGGCGGGCAGGGCCAGTGTGGCCACCCCCGCCGCGCCGCCCGTTTCCAGATCCCGGACGAACGCCAGCAGGCCGGAGAGCGAGGCCAGTTCGGCGTCGGTGGTCAGCGCGCCGGCCGCCGCGTCGGCGACCCGGTAGAGCTGGGCCGGGCTGGTCAGCACGCCCTGCCGCTGCACCTCGCCCAGCAGATGCAGCAGTTCCCGCTGCTGCGGCTCCAGCCCGTTCGCGGAGCCCGCCCCGTCGCCGTCCGGCGGGGAGGCCGGGGCGTCCAGCGCGGCGGCGAGTTCACCGATTCCCGCGAAGTCCACCTCGATGTAGTGGTCCATCCGGATGCCGGACAGCTCCTCCACCGCCCGGACCAGGCAGCTCGGCCCGCCCTCGGCGTGCAGCACGGCGAGCGGCACGGGTGCGTCCCCCGTCCGGGCCTCCGTCCGGGCCTCCGTCCGGGCCTCCGTCCCGGCGTCCGTCCCGGCGTCCGCGTCGGCGTCCGGGGCGGTGTCCGTCTCCGCGTCCGGGGCGGTGGCGGCGCAGCGCGGGGCGGTCACCCGGAGCCGGGGCGGGAGATTGACCGCGGTGGGCGGGGTCCCGTTGTCCGGCAGGCGCAGCACCATGGTCGAGAACGACGACTCGGGCGGCTCGGGGCGGTCGTCGGTCTGCGCGTCCTCCGGATCGGGCGCGGTCCGCGAGTCGGTGCCCACCACCAGCAGGGTCCGGGCCGAGCCCGGGTCCGGCTCCGGCCGGGCGGTGCCCAGCTCCGCCTCGATGTCCACGCTGTTCAGGCTGGTGTCCAGCCGGTGGTACAGCCAGCTGCCCAGCCCGGCGGTGAACAGCACCACCCCGGCCGCGGTCCACAGCACGATCCGGCGGATGCGGCGGGCGCGGCCGGCGCGGCCGAGGGGGCGCAGCGGCGGGCGCTCGCGATGGGGCATCGGTTCCGGCTCCCTTGGATAAATGATCACATGCGCAGGAAGGAGTGACAACCGATGGTATGTCCGTAATGGCCGGGGTGTCAGTGCGCCACGGCTGTGACGGGTGTTACGTACCCGACCGCGACGGGGCCCGTCCGCCGCGGATCGCGGCGGACGGGCCCCGTGGCCAGGACCGCAGGCCGGGAGACGGAGCCTCCCGGACCGGGATCAGGACTCGGGCACGCTGGCCACCCCGCGGGGCAGGAAGCGGGCCCCGACGGTCCGCTCCGAGATGCCCTCCCGGTCCAGGTACGGCGTGATGCCGCCCAGGTGGAACGGCCAGCCGGCGCCGGTGATCAGGCACAGGTCGATGTCCTGCGCCTCGGCGACCACGCCCTCGCGCAGCATCAGCCCGATCTCCTCGGCGATGGCGGACAGCGCCCGGTCCCGCACCTGCTCCTCGCTGAGCACGGTGTCGCCCGTCTCGAACAGGGCGGCGACCTCCGGGTCCAGCTCCGGCTTGCCCGAGTCGTGCACGTAGAAGGTCTTCTTGCCCGCCTTGACCACCCGGTCCAGGTTGGGCGAGACGGAGAACCGCTCCGGGAAGGCGGCGTGCAGGGTGCCGCCCACATGGTGCGCGACGGCCGGGCCGACCAGCTCCAGCAGCTCGATCGGGCTCATCGGCAGGCCCAGCGGTGCCAGCGCCCGGTCCGCGACCTCCACCGGGGTGCCCTCGTCGATGGAGCGCAGCACCTCGCCCATGAAGCGGGTCAGGATGCGGTTGACCACGAACGCCGGGGCGTCCTTGACCAGCACCGCGGTCTTCTTCAGCTGCTTGGCCACGGCGAAGGCGGTGGCCAGCGAGGCATCGTCGGTCCGCTCCGCCCGCACCACCTCCAGCAGCGGGAGCACCGCCACCGGGTTGAAGAAGTGGAAGCCCACCACCCGCTCCGGGCGGGTGAGCTCCGACGCCATCTCGGTGACCGACAGCGAGGAGGTGTTGGTGGCCAGGATGGCGTGCTCCGGCACCACCGCCTCCAGCTCGGCGAACACCTGCCGCTTGACGCCCATCTCCTCGAACACCGCCTCGATCACGAAGTCGGCGTCGGAGAAGGCCGCGGCCTTGTCCAGCTCGCCCGTGACCAGGGCCTTGAGCCGGTTCGCCGTGTCCTGCGTGATCCGGCCCTTGAGCAGCAGGAAGTCGATCTGCTCGTGCACCCAGGCCACGCCCTTGTCCACGCGCTCCTGGTCGATGTCGGTGAGCACCACCGGCACCTGGAGGCGGCGCACGAACAGCAGCGCGAGCTGCGAGGCCATCAGCCCGGCGCCGACCACGCCCACCTTGGTCACCGGCCGGGCCAGCGACGTGTCCGGCGCCCCGGCCGGCCGCTTGCCCCGCTTCTGCACCAGGTTGAAGGCGTAGATGCCGCTGCGCAGCTCCTCGCCCATGATCAGGTCGGCCAGCGCCCGGTCCTCGGCGTCGAAGGCGGCCCGCAGGTCGCCGTTCCTGGCCTGGGCGACGATGTCCAGCGCCCGGTAGGCGGCCGGGGCCGCGCCGTGCACCTTGGAGTCGGCGAACGCCCGGCCGCGCTCCACCGCCAGGTCCCACGCCTCGCCGCGGTCCGGCTCCGGCCGGGCCACCTCGATCTCGCCGCGCAGCACCGCCGAGGTCCACAGCAGCGACTGCTCCAGGAAGTCCGCCGAGTCGAAGATCGCGTCCGCGATGCCGAGCTCGTAGACCTGCGGGCCCTTGAGCATCCGGTTCTGGCTGAGCGCGTTCTCCACGATCACCTGCACGGCCCGGTCGGCGCCGATCAGGTTGGGCAGCAGTGCACAGCCGCCCCAGCCGGGCACCAGGCCCAGGAAGACCTCGGGCAGCGCGAAGGCCGGCAGCTGCCGGGCCACCGTGCGGTAGGTGCAGTGCAGGCCCGCCTCCACGCCGCCGCCCATGGCCGCGCCGTTGTAGTAGGCGAAGGTCGGCACGCCCAGGGCGGCCAGCCGGCGGAACACCTCGTGCCCGCCCCGGCCGATGGCCAGCGCCTGGTCGCGGGTCTTCAGCAGCGCCACGCCCTTGAGGTCGGCGCCCACCGCGAAGACGAACGGCTTGCCGGTCAGGCCCACGCCGACGATCTCGCCGGCCTCGGCCTCGGCCGCCACCCGGTCCAGCGCCGCGTCGAGACGGGCCAGCGACTGCGGGCCGAAGGTGGTCGGCTTGGTGTGGTCCAGGCCGTTGTCCAGGGTGATCAGGGCGAACCGCCCGGCGCCCTGCGGCAGGTCCAGGTGACGGACGTGCGCGGTGGTGACGACCTCGTCGGGGAACAGCTCGGCCGCCCCCTTGAGAAGCTCTGCGGTGCTGCTCACTTGCCCTCCCAGTGGGGGTTCTCCCAGATGACGGTCCCGCCCATGCCGAAGCCGACGCACATGGTGGTCAGGCCGTAGCGGACGTGCGGCTGCTCCTCGAACTGCCGGGCGAGCTGTGTCATCAGCCGCACACCGGAGGAGGCCAGCGGGTGCCCGAAGGCGATGGCGCCGCCGTACTGGTTGACCCGCGGGTCGTCGTCGGCGATGCCGTAGTGGTCCAGCAGGGAGAGCACCTGGACGGCGAACGCCTCGTTGATCTCCAGCAGGCCGATGTCGTCCATGGTCAGCCCGGCCTGGGCCAGGGCCTTCTCGGTGGAGGGGATCGGGCCGACGCCCATCACCTCCGGTTCCACGCCCGCGAAGGCGTAGGCCACCAGGCGCATCTTCACCGGCAGGCCCAGCTCGCGGGCGGTCTCCTCGGCCGCGACGACCGACGCGGTGGCGCCGTCGTTCAGGCCCGCGGCATTGCCCGCGGTCACCCGGCCGTGGGCGCGGAACGGGGTCTTCAGCCCGGCCAGCTGCTCCACCGTGGTGCCCGGCCGCATCGGCTCGTCGGCGGTGGCCAGGCCCCAGCCGGTCTCCCCGCCCGCTTCGTCGGTGCGGCGGACGGCGACCGGCACCAGATCCGGCTGGATCTTGTTGTCGGCGTACGCCTTGGCGGCCTTCTCCTGGCTGCGCGCCGCGTACTCGTCGGCGCGCTGCTTGGTCAGCCGCGGGAAGCGGTCGTGCAGGTTCTCCGCGGTCATGCCCATGAACAGGGCGGACTCGTCGACCAGCTTCTCCGAGACGAAGCGCGGGTTGGGGTCCACGGCCTCGCCCATCGGGTGGCGGCCCATGTGCTCCACGCCGCCCGCGATGGCGATGTCGGCGGAGCCGAAGGCGATGGCGCCGGCGGTGGTGGTCACCGCGGTCATGGCGCCGGCGCACATCCGGTCGATGGCGTAGCCGGGGGTGGTGGTGGGCAGTCCGGCCAGCAGGGCGGCGGTCCGGCCGATGGTCAGGCCCTGGTCGCCGATCTGGGTGGTGGCGGCGATGGCCACCTCCTCGACCCGCTCCGGCGGCAGGCCCGGATTGCGGCGCAGCAGCTCGCGAATGCACTTGACGACCAGGTCGTCGGCGCGGGTCTCGTGGTACATGCCCTTCGGGCCCGCTTTTCCGAACGGGGTGCGGACGCCGTCCACGAAGACGACGTCCCTGACGGTACGAGGCACGATGGCTCTCCTCCAGATGCGCGGCTTTGCGCCGGATGGTGCGCTTGTCCCTGCGGTGCTCCGGGCGCCGGGAAGCGGTCCGGGCCACCTTCATGCTACTAGCGAGTAACTCGCTGGCAAGGGCCGCCCCCGCAGGGTGCGGCGCGGCTCACAGCGGCACGCCCAGCGCCAGCAGCGCGGTGTCGTCCTCCAGCCCCGGACCGAAGCCCTCCAGCAGCCCGGTCACCGCGGTGACGGTGGCCGCGGCCGAGGCGGGGGCGAGCCCGCCCAGGAACTCCAGCAGCGCCTCCTCGTCGTAACGGGCGGCGCCGGGGCGGTTCCCCGACCGGGCCTCGATCAGCCCGTCGGTGTACAGCAGCAGGGTGTCTCCCGGGGCCAGGTGCGCGGTGGTGACCGCGATGTCGGCCGACGGCAGTGCACCGATCAGCTGCCCGCCGGGCGTGGGGACGAAACCGGCGCCGCCCCGGGCGCGCAGCAGCACCGCCGGGGGATGACCGCCCGAGGCCAGGGTGACGGTGCAGCCCCGTGCCGTCCGCTGTGCCGTCCGCTCCGGCCGGAGCAGCCCGTAGACCGCCGTGCAGAACCTGGGCTCGTCCTCCTCCCGCTGCTCGGTGGCGAGCACCGTGTTGGCGTGGGAGAGCACGGCGACCGGATCCGGGTCGTACAGGGTGGCGGCCCGCACGGTGTGACGGAGCAGGGAGGTCAGCGCGGCGGCGGGCGCGCCCTTGCCGGACACGTCGCCCATCACCGCCGCCCAGCGCTCCCCGGGCAGCGGGAAGAGGTCGTAGAAGTCGCCGCCGACCTCGTCGGCGGAGGCGACGTGGTAGTGCGCGGCCACCTCCAGGCCCGGCACCGGCGGGAGCGCGGGCGGCAGCAGCACCCGCTGCAGCGTGCCGGCCAGCCGCTCCAGCCGTTCCCGCTCCCGCTCGGCCTCCCGGCGGGCGTGCAGCAGCTCGGTCTCGTAGGCCCGGCGGTCCCGGGCGGCCAGCAGCGCGGTCCGGACCAGCTCCGGCCCGTCTCCGTCGGCGGGCGACAGCGCCGAGCTGACCAGCACCGGCAGCCGGCCGCCGGCGGCGGTGCGCAGCTCCAGCGCGATGCCGCTGACCTCGCCCTGGAGACGCAGCAGCGGGGCGAAGTGGGTCTCGTGGTAGATCCTGCCGCCCACCGTGAGCAGGTCGGTGAAGTGCGCCCGGCCCACCAGGTCCGCACGCCGCCGGCCCAGCCAGGACAGCAGGGTGTCGTTCACCGTGACCACGGTGCCGTCCGTCCGGGTGCACAGATAGCCGCACGGCGCCCGCTGGAACAGGTCCTCGGCGCCGCCCTTCGGTGCCGCTTCCCGGGACACCCGCCCCGCCCCGGCCTAGGCGGCGGCGCCCGGGGCGGCGAACGCGGCGATCGCCGCCGCCGTCGCCCCGGGCGCACTCAGATGCGGGCAGTGGCCGCGGGCGTCCAGGGTGACCAGGGTGCTGTCCGGGATCGCGTCCCGCACATAGGCGCCCACCTCGCGGGGCGCGAGGGAGTCGTGCGCCGCCTCGATCACCAGCGTGGGCAGCGTGACCTGCCGCAGATCGGCCCGGTTGTCGGAGAGGAAGGTGGCCCGGGCGAAGGCCCGGGCGGCGGCCGGATCGGTCCGGCAGAAGGAGTTGGTCAGCTCCTCCTGGAGTTCCGGCCGGTCGGGGGTGTCCATGATGACCGGCGCCATCCGGGAGGACCAGCCCAGGTAGTTGCTCTCCAGCGACTCCAGCAGTTCGTCGATGTCCTGCCGGGAGAAGCCGCCCCGGTACCCGGTGTCGTCCAGGTAGCGGGGGGAGGGGGTGAGCAGCACCAGCCGCGAGAACAGCTCCGGTTCGCGCAGCGCGGCCACCACCCCGGTCATGGCGCTGACCGAGTGGCCCACGTACACCACCGGTCCCGGGTCCAGCGCGTGCAGCACCTCGATGATGTCCTGCGCGTATCCCTCGAGGGAGCTGTACCGCTCCTCCCGCCAGGCGCTCAGGTCCGAGTCGCCGGCCCCCACGTAGTCGAACAGCAGGATCCGGAAGTCGGGAGCCAGCCGGGGCGTGACCAGGCGCCACATGTTCTGGTCGCAGCCGAAGCCGTGTGCCAGCAGCAGCGGCGGCCCGTCCGGGCGGCCGGTCACCCGGACGTGGTTTCTGCGCAGTACGTCCATCACGGTCCCGGATCGCACGGCCCGGACACGGCACGGTGGGCGCAGCAGATACGGACAATGCGCTCCATGTCCTCACCATAAGCCCATTCCGGGCAGGGGTCAGCCGGGGCCGGGACGGGACCGGCCGGGTGCCGCGGCGGGGCGGGGATCAGGCGGCGGCCAGCGCCTGGGTGAGCAGCGGGACGGTCTGCTCGATCTGCCACTCCCGGGCCCCCAGGCGGCGCAGCGCCCCGGTGACCGCCTCCTCGGTGGGCTCGCCCGGGGGTTCCCAGCACAGCCGGCGCACGGTGTCCGGCGCCAGCAGGTTCTCCTGGGGCAGATTCAGCCGCTCGGCGTGCGCGGTCACCGCCGCCCGCGCGGCCGCCAGCCGGGCCGCGGCCACCGGGTCCTTGTCCGCCCACGAGCGGGGCGGCGGCGGACCGGAGGAGTTCTGCCCGGGCTGCGGCAGCTCGGACTCGGGCAGCCGCCGCGCGCGGTCCACGGCGGACAGCCACTGCATGAGCTGGCGGCGGCTCATCCGGTGCCCGAAGCCGGGCAGCCCGGCCAGGGTCCGCACATCCGCCGGCATGGCCTGGGCGGCGGCCACGATGGCGGCGTCCGGCAGCACCTTGCCGGGGGACAGGTCGCGGCGGCGGGCGATCTCGTCGCGCGCCTGCCACAGCTCGCGCACCGCGGCGATCTGCCGCCGCCGGCGCACCTTGTGCATGCCCGAGGTGCGCCGCCAGGGGTCCTTGCGGGGCTCGGGCGGCGGGGCGGCGACGATGGCCGCGAACTCCTGCCGGGCCCAGTCCAGCTTGCCCTGCCGGGTCAGCTCGTCCTCCAGCGCGTCCCGGAGATCGATCAGCAGCTCCACGTCCAGCGCGGCGTAGCGCAGCCAGGGCTCGGGCAGCGGGCGGGTGGACCAGTCCACGGCCGAGTGGCCCTTCTCCAGCGCGTAACCCAGCAGGGTCTCCACCATCACGCCCAGGCCCACGCGGGAGAAACCGGCCAGCCGGGCGGCCAGTTCGGTGTCGAACAGCCGGGTCGGGACCATGCCTATGTCCCGCAGGCAGGGCAGATCCTGGGTGGCGGCGTGCAGCACCCACTCGGTGCCGGCCAGCACCTCGCCCAGCGCGGAGAGATCCGGGCACCCCACCGGGTCGACCAGCGCGGTGCCGGCGCCCTTGCGGCGGAGCTGGACCAGATAGGCCCGCTGGCCGTACCGGTAGCCGGAGGCCCGTTCGGCGTCCACCGCCACCGGGCCGGAGCCGGCGGCGAAGGCCTCGGTCAGCCCGGCGAACGCCGCGGCGTCGGCGGTGACCGGGGGCATCGGCTCCCGGGGTGCGAGCAGCGGTACGGGAGCGGGACCGGGGGACTGCGCAGCGGCGGACGGCGGGGAGGCGGCGGCGGTCTGCTGGGCGTCGGTCACCCGTCAAGGGTAACTGTGTGCGCACGGTGTATACGGCGCATGGCGGATTGTCGACCGTTCCCCCTACGGGAAGTGTCCCGCGGGGTGTGCGAGGCTCCTCGCACACCCCGCGGGACACGGGACACGGGACACGGGCCCCCGGGCGTCAGTGGATGATGCCGGTCCGCAGGGCGACGGCGACCATCCCGGCCCGGTCGCCGGTGCCCAGCTTGCGCGCGATCCGTGCCAGGTGACTCTTCACGGTCAGCGCGGACAGCCCCATGGAGACGCCGATCGCCTTGTTCGACTGGCCCTCCGCCACCAGCCGCAGCACCTCCACCTCCCGGCCGGAGAGCTCCCGGTATCCCTGGTGCCCCTGCTGCCCGGGGTGCCGGCGGTGCAGCCGGGCGGCCGCGGCCCCCATCGCGGCGGCGCCGTGCCGGCTGGGCGGGCCCAGGTTGGTGCGGGTGCCGGTGACCACGTAGCCCTTGACGCCGCCGGCCAGGGCGTTGCGGACGGCGCCGATGTCGTCGGCGGCGGACAGGGCCAGGCCGTTGGGCCAGCCCGCGGCCCGGGTCTCGGACAGCAGGCTCAGGCCCGAGCCGTCGGGCAGGTGGACCTCGGCGACGCAGATGTCACGGGGGCTGGCGACTCGGGGACGGGCCTCCGCGACCGAGGACGCCTCGATCACGTCACGCACACCGAGAGCCCACAGGTGGCGGGTCACGCTGGAACGGACACGGGGGTCGGCGACGACCACCATGGCCGTGGGCTTGCTCGGGCGGTAGGCCACCAGGCTTGTTGGGTGCTCGAGGAGAACAGACACCGGGCCTCCCGGGGGTGGGGGTGGGGACGGAAGCGACTCCTTGCCAGGAGTCGGTGCGTTCCGGATGAACCGGATGCATGGGTCATAGAGTCCTTCGGCAGGAACCCCGCGCGCCTTTAGAGAAAGATCACGAACCGGTGATGCCCGGTCTGCGGCGCGGCGGCCGGCGCGCGCCGTCCGGGAGCGCGCTTCCCGCGCGTTGCGGCACGTGGGGGCGCGTATGGCGGAGAGGAGTGCGCCCCCGGCGCACTCCCTGGCGGCCGGCGCGCATCACCCGAACGGCCGCCGCCGGGTCCGGGCGGCGCACG
>NZ_WTLH01000094.1 GCF_011421595.1 Streptomyces sp. YIM 98790
GGCCGGGCGCCTCGGCGGCATGCATGCCCTCACCGCCGCGCTCGCCGTCGTCCTCCGCCGCGGCGTCCTCCGCCGCGGTGCGGGCGGGGGGCCCGGCGGCGCTGCCCGCGTCCCCGGAGCTGCCGGACGTGCCGGCGGCCTTGCCGCCGGGGACACCGGCCGCGTCGATGCGGTCGGCCTCGCTCGGGCTGACCTCGGCAATCTGGACCGCCCCGGCGGCCAGCGCCTCCACCCGCCGGTCCGGCGGGACGGCGGCGAAGACCAGCTTGTCGAGCAGTGCGGGATCGCCCCACCACTTCTTGTTCCGGGCCAGGGTGACCGCGCCCTTCCGGGCGTCCACCGATTCCAGTACGAACGGGCCTGCGGACACCGGGAGTTCCCGCTTCGCCCCTTCGTTGAAGTTCTTCGCCTTCCCGGTCACCGAGGAGGGATACAGCGGGGTGAACAGGGAGCGCCAGTCCGCGTACGGGCGGTCGAAGGTGACCTGCACCTCGTCCGGCTCCGGCCCGGCCTCCACGTTCTCGATCGTGTCGTAGCCGATGTTCCGCGCCGACCAGTACGCGGCGTTCTGCCCGTTCAGTGCCTTCCACTGGGCGATGAAGTCCTCGGCGCCGATCTTCCGGCCGTCGCTCCATTCCGCCTCGGGGTTCAGGGTGAAGACCACGGTCTGCTTCGGCTCCCGGGCGGTGATCTCCGCGGACCGGAGATAGTCCGGATTGAGCTGCGGACGGCCCTGTTCGTCCAGCACGAACAGCATCGGCAGCACCGCGCCCGCGATCAGGTCCGTGGTCCGGTCGGCTTCGTGCTGGAAGGAGTTGAGCGTGGCCGGCAGTGCGTCGACGGCCCAGGTCGCGGTTCCGCCGCTGCGCAGCGCCGACCGGTCCGCGTCGGCCACCGAGCGCAGCGGGACGGCGTCACCGTCACGCCCGCCGGTGCAGCCGGACAGCGCTGGGAGCAGCAGCAGCGCGCCGGCCGCCAGCAGGGCGGTGCCCCGCGAGAGCCCGCCGCGCCGCAGGGCGGTGCCGAGTGCCGACCATCCAGACATCCGCTCTTCCCTCCGGATTCCGCCGCCGGGCCCCCGCTGCCGCCCGGCTCTGCTCCGATTGACGGCTGATCACACCTATCCGGTAGCGAAGGGGAGAAATGCGCCGGAGGGACGGCGACACGGCGTGCGGCGGTGCGGACGCCACTCGAACGGCGGTGCGGAACCGGAGCCCCGCAGTCCGGGAAATCCGCGCGGCACTCTTCCCCTGGGTTGTGCGCTCGGTCACACTCTTAGGGTTCGGAAATCCGCCGCCACCACCAGGGCGAGGTGGTCCGTGATGTCCCTGCACGAAGAAATCCGCACGGCTGAGCGCAGCCTTGACGAACTCAAACGCTGTGCCGTGCGGCTGGAACGCGAGCTGGGCGACCGGCTCGATGTGCGCCGCATACGCAGCGACATCGAGCATCTGCGGCTGAGCCTGTCGATGCTCGCGGGCTCCGCCCCGGAGCAGCGCTCCGTGCCGGAGCCCGAGATGATCGTGGTCCCCGACACGCCGTACGACCGCAGGCTGTGGACCAGCGACGCGGACGACGAGGGTCTGGGGGTGCGCGACCACCACGCACCATGACCGGCGGGCAGGACACCGCAGCGGCCGGCCGGCGCCGGCAGCGGCCATCACGACGGGCTCCCCCGGCCCGCGCGAGTCCGGCCCGGGGGCGCGCGCCCCGCGCGCCCCCGGGGACCGGCATCCGGGTCACCCCGTCGCCGAAGCGCGGCGCTCCGGCGTTCCCCGCGGCCCCGCCCCCGCTCGGCTCCCTCCGGGCACCGGCCCGTTCCCGGGCCGGGACGGCTGCCCGTTCCGTTCCGCCCCCGTCCCTTCCCGTTCCCTTCCCGTTCCCCCGTTCCGCTTCCGAGTTGCTCCTTCCCGCCACCCCGGAGGTTTCCTTGGCCACCGTGCAGAGCCGTCCCGCGACCGGTGTCACCGGAGCGGGCCGGGCCGCCATCGAGGCCCGGCAGCTGCGCACCGACCGCTGGTGGCTGGCACCGACCCTGACCGTCGTGGTGCTGGCCGCCTTCGTGGTCTACGCGACCTGGCGGGCCTTCGCCAATGCGGACTACTACGCGGCGCCGTACGTCTCGCCCTTCTACTCGCCCTGCCTGTCCGAGAACTGCGTGGCCATGGAGGGCGGCCCGAACTGGGCGCTGTTCGGGGACTGGTGGACCCTCTCGCCCGCCCTGATCTTCCTCGCCCTGCCGCTGGGCTTCCGGCTGAGCTGCTACTACTACCGCAAGGCGTACTACCGGGGGTTCTGGGCCGCGCCGCCCGCCTGCGCGGTGGCCGAGCCGCACAAGCGGTACACCGGGGAGACCCGCTTCCCGCTGGTCCTCAACAACATCCACCGGTACTTCTTCTACGCGGCACTGCCCATCGCCGTGATCCTGACCTACGACACCGTGCTCGGCTTCCGCAATGCCGCGTACGAGTGGGGGCACATGGGGCTGGGCACGCTGATCTTCCTGGTGAACATCGTGCTGGTGTGGGGGTACACCCTCTCCTGCCACTCCTGCCGGCACATCATGGGCGGCCGGCTCAAGCACTTCTCCGGCCACCCGGTGCGCTACCGGCTGTGGACCTGGACCAGCCGGCTGAACGGCCGCCACATGGAGCTGGCCTGGGCGTCGCTGTTCAGCCTGGCGCTGGCCGACCTCTACGTCTATCTGCTGGCCACCGGCGTGTTCGAGGATCCCGTGCTGTTCTGAGAGACCCAGAGCCGGGACCCGGCACGTCCGGCCGCCCGTCCGACCCCCCATCGCCCTCGTTCCGTCGAACCACCCGAGGAGTCGCAGACCCATGAGCACAGTCGAACGCCAGCGCTGGGACGTGGTGATCGTCGGTGCCGGCGGCGCCGGACTGCGTGCCGCCATCGAGGCACGCCGGCAGGGCCGCCGGGTCGCCGTGGTCTGCAAATCCCTGCTCGGCAAGGCGCACACCGTGATGGCCGAGGGCGGCATCGCCGCCAGCATGGGCAATGTGAACGCCCGCGACAACTGGCAGGTCCACTTCCGCGACACCATGCGCGGCGGCAAGTTCCTCAACCACTGGCGGATGGCCGAACTGCACGCCAGGGAGGCCCCGGAGCGGGTGTGGGAGCTGGAGACCTGGGGCGCGCTGTTCGACCGCACCACGGACGGCCGGATCTCGCAGCGCAACTTCGGCGGCCACGAGTATCCGCGGCTCGCCCACGTCGGGGACCGCACCGGGCTGGAGATGATCCGCACCCTCCAGCAGAAGCTGGTGGCCCTTCAGCAGCAGGACCACAAGGAGACCGGCGACTACGAGTCCGGGCTGAAGGTCTACCAGGAGTGCACGGTCACCCGGGTGCTCACCGACGCGTCCGGCCGGGTGGCCGGCGTGTTCGGCTACGAGCGCGAGTCCGGCCGGTTCTTCGTGCTCCGGGCCCCGGCGGTGGTGCTGGCCACCGGCGGCATCGGCAAGGCGTTCCGGGTGACCTCCAACTCCTGGGAGTACACCGGGGACGGCCACTCGCTGGCGCTGCTGGCCGGCGCCTCGCTGATCAACATGGAGTTCGTGCAGTTCCATCCCACGGGCATGGTCTGGCCGCCCTCGGTGAAGGGCATCCTGGTCACCGAGTCGGTGCGGGGCGACGGCGGGGTGCTGCGCAACAGCGAGGGCCAGCGCTTCATGTTCGACTACATCCCCGAGGTGTTCAAGGCGCAGTACGCGCAGGACGAGGCCGAGGCGGACCGCTGGTACACCGATCCGGCCGGCGCCCGCCGCCCGCCCGAACTGCTGCCCCGGGACGAGGTGGCCCGTGCCATCAACGCCGAGGTCAAGGCCGGCCGCGGTTCCCCGCACGGCGGGGTCTTCCTGGACGTCTCCTCCCGGCTGTCCGCCGAGGAGATCCGGCGGCGGCTGCCGTCGATGCACCACCAGTTCAAGGAGCTGGCCGATGTGGACATCACCGCCGAGCCGATGGAGGTCGGTCCCACCTGCCACTACGTGATGGGCGGGGTGGAGGTCGATCCGGACACCGCCGCCGCGGTCGGCGTGCCGGGCCTCTACGCGGCCGGCGAGGTGGCCGGCGGCATGCACGGCTCCAACCGGCTGGGCGGCAATTCCCTCTCCGACCTGCTGGTCTTCGGGCGGCGCGCCGGGCTGCACGCGGCCGAGTACGCGGCCGGTCTCGGCCCGGCGGATCTGCCGGACATCGCCGAGGAGGCGGTGCAGGCGGCCCGCGCCGAGGCGCTGCGCCCGTTCGGCGGCCCCGTGGACACGGCCGCGCCGGCGGGGACGGAAACGGACGGGGCGGACGCGGCGGACGGGGCGGACGGGGCGGAGAACCCGTACACGCTGCACCAGGAGCTTCAGCAGATCATGAACGACCTGGTCGGCATCATCCGCCGGGAGGGCGAGATGACCGAGGCGCTGCGGCGGCTGGGCGAGCTGAACGCCCGCGCGCGCCGCATGGCCGTGGAGGGCCACCGGCAGTACAACCCCGGCTGGCACCTGGCGCTGGACCTGCGCAACATGCTGCTGGTCGGCGAGTGCGTGGCCCGGTCCGCACGGGAACGGACCGAGTCCCGCGGCGGCCATACCCGCGACGACCATCCGCGAATGGACCCGGAGTGGCGGCGGGTACTGCTGCGCTGCGCTCTCGCGGACGGCGGCGACGGGGTGGCCGGCGCGATCCGGGTGTCACGGCATGCCGTGCCGCCGATGCGCGCCGATCTGGTGGCCCTCTTCGAGAAGGAGGAGCTGGCCAAGTATCTGACCGGTGAGGAGCTGTCGGAGGTGCTGAGCGGGGGCACCGGAGGGGCACCGGGGCGGGCACCGGAGGCGGACGAGGCGACACAAGGAGCGGACGAGTGACCACAGCGGCGAGGGACAGCGGCGGAACGGGCAGCGGCACGGACGGGGACGGCACGGACGGCGGCCGCACGCCGGCGGTCGGCTACCGGGTACGGCTGCGGGTGTGGCGGGGGGACGCCGAGGGCGGCGGCCTGGCCGAGTTCACCGTGGAGGCGCAGGAGGGCGAGGTGGTGCTGGACGTCATCCACCGGCTCCAGGCCACCCAGGCCCCGGATCTGGCGGTGCGCTGGAACTGCAAGGCCGGCAAGTGCGGCTCGTGCAGCGCCGAGATCAACGGGCGGCCCCGGCTGATGTGCATGACCCGGATGTCCGCGCTGCCGCGCGACGAGCCCGTCACCGTGACCCCGATGCGCACCTTCCCGGTGATCCGCGATCTGGTCACGGACGTGGGCTTCAACTACGGCAAGGCCCGGGAGGTGCCCGCGTTCGCGCCGCCGGAGGGGCTGCAGGCCGGCGAGTACCGGATGGCGCAGCAGGACGTGGCGCGCTCGCAGGAGTTCCGCAAGTGCATCGAGTGCTTCCTGTGCCAGGACGTCTGTCACGTGGTCCGGGACCATGACGACAACAAGCCCGCGTTCGCCGGGCCGCGGTTCCTGATGCGGATCGCCGAGCTGGACATGCACCCGCTGGACGCCGCCGCCGAGCAGGGCGTGGACCGCCAGGCGACCGCGCAGGACGAGCACGGACTGGGCTACTGCAACATCACCAAGTGCTGCACGGAGGTCTGCCCGGAGAACATCCACATCACCGACAACGCCCTGATCCCCATGAAGGAGCGGGTGGCGGACCGCAGGTACGACCCGCTGGTCTGGCTGGGCCGCACCATCCGGCGCCGCCGCGGCTGACGATCAGAGTTCACCCAGCGGTTTCCGGCGGGAAACCCTGGGCGGTCCGGCCGCGGGCATGCTGTGCGCGACCCGCCCTCCGTCCGCTTCACCATGCACCCTCACCACGACACACCATGACACTCAGTGTCGTGATTCACCGCAACTACGGGTTGGCTGTGGCCAGTTCCCGACTTGTCCCCCGTGCGCTCGGTGAGGTCGTGGCGTAGGGTCTGGCATATGCGCACAGGGGGTGAGGAATGAACAACCGCAACCCGCGGCCGTGGCAGGTGGTCCGCCAGGACCAGAACGGCAACCGCTACCGGATAGGTCACTGCGCCACGCGTGCGGAAGCGCAGCGCCTGATCCGGCGCCTGGAGGCGGCTGCCGGAGCCCGCCCCGCAGGGTGGGGGCGCTATCTGGTGGAGCGCGTCGAGCAACGGAACAGCACACTCCGCTGACCCCGTGCACAATCGGGTATATCGGAGCAATCAGGTATAAAACGGACGAAGCCTGATTCTCCGGGATCCAGTGATCCGCCCGATCCGGCCCCCCGGGGCCCTGACAGGGGACGTGGACAGTGTGAGCGGGAGTGCCGAGCAAGCCCCGGGCCCCACGGCCGAGGCCGCGGCGGCACGGCGTGCCGTCGGCGCAGCCCGCGCCGCGGCGCCCCGGTCGGCCCAGCCTCCGGACCCGGCGGCCCGCGGGGCCGGTCCCCCGCCCCTGCCCGAGTCCCTGCTGGACGTCCTGCGGGTGGGCATCGTGATGATCGACGCCCACGGCCGGATCGTGCTCTGGAGCCCCACCACCACCGAGATCCTCGGCTGGCCCGACAGCCTGGTCATCGGGCGTCACCTCAGTGACTTCTTCCCCGAGGGCCACGACCCCGGGGGCGTCGCCATCTACCGCGCCCTGCTGCGCCGCGGCTTCTGGCGCGGCATCCTCCCGCTGCGCCACATGGAGGGCGTCACCGTCGAGCTGGAGGGCCGGGCCACCCTGCTGCGCGATCCGGACCGCACCCCCTTCATTCTCGCCAACCTCGTGGAGACCAGCCGGATCCGCGCCATCGAACAGGACCTGGCGGCCCTGGACAGCCTGTTCGCCACCTCCCCGCTGGGCATCGCCCTGTTCGACACCGATCTGCGCTATCTGCGGATCAACGACGCCCTGTCCCGGCTCAGCGGCGTCCACCCCGACGACGTGGCCGGCAAGACCGTGCTGGACGTGCTGCCGGACCACATGGCGCGCGAGATCTACGAGATCCAGCGGCAGGTGCTGCGCACCGGCCGGTCGGTGATCGACCTGGTGATGCCCTCCCCCGACCGGACCGGCGCCCGCTCCCTCTCCTTCGGCCGGCTCACCGACCGCGGCGGCCGGACGCTGGGCGTCGGCTGCACCGTCATCGACATCACCGAGCGGCGGGAGGCCCTGGAGAAGATCGAGCACGCCCGGCAGCGGCTCTCCCTGCTCGACGACGTCGGGCTCGCCCTGGCCGACCTGCTGGACGTGCGCCGCATCTCCGAGGTGCTGGCCCAGGTGCTGGTGCCGCGGTTCGCCGACTACTCCGGGGTGATGCTGCTGGACGAGGTGATCAGCGGCGGCGAGCTGCCCTCCCGGCAGCGCCTGGCCGCCACCACCCTGCGGCAGACCGGCGTGGCCGCCAAACAGTTCACCCCCGCGGTGGAGCGGATGCTGCGCTCCGGCCAGGACGTCGAGTTCGGGACCGAGTCGATCTTCCGCCGGGTGCTGCTCAGCGGCTTCCCGTACCTGGTCGGCTCCGAGCGCGAGCTGCGCGAGACCACCTACCGCGACGACCCCAAGGTCCAGGCCGCCATCGAGCTGGGCATCCACTCGCTGATGGTGCTGCCGCTGCGCGCCCGGGGCACCGTGCTGGGCCTGCTGGTGATCAGCAGGTCCGGACGGCGCGCCCCGTTCAACGGGGAGGACCTGGCCCTGGCCGGGGAGGTGGCGGCGCGCGCCTCGGTCTCCCTGGACAACGCCCGGCTCTACGCCCGGGAACGGGAGAGCGCGGTGATGCTCCAGCGCAGCCTGCTGCCGCAGCGGGTGCCCGCGCCGCCCGGCGTGCAGGTCGGCTACCGCTATGTGCCGGCCGCCACGGGGGCGGAGGCGGGCGGCGACTGGTTCGACGTCATCCCGCTCGGCGACGGCCGGGTCGCCTTCGTGATCGGCGACGTCATCGGGCACGGGCTGAACGCCGCCGCCACCATGGGGCGGCTGCGCACCGCGGTGCGCACCCTGGCCGGCATGGGGCTGCCGCCCGCCGCGCTGCTGCGCCACCTCAACGAACTCGGCGACGACCTGGCGCCCGCGCCGGACGAGCTGCTGATGGCCACCTGCATCTACGCCATCTACGACCCGGCGGAGCGGAGCTGCGTGCTGGCCAACGCGGGGCATCTGCCGCCGCTGCTGCTCACCCGGGGTCCGCACACCGGGCTGTGGCGGGCCCGGGCCGTGCACCTGCCGGAGGGCATGCCGCTCGGGCTGGAGGACGCCCGGTTCGAGGAACGGCGCATCGACGTGCCGGACGGAGCGATCCTGGTCCTCTACACCGACGGGCTGATCGAGCGGCGCGGCGCGGACATCACCGACGGGCTGGAACAGATGCGCACGGTGCTCGGCCGCACCACCGGGGACGTCCCGCCGCTGGAGGAGCTCTGCGACCGCGTGCTGTCCGCACTGGCCCCGGGCGGGGGCGACCCCGCTCCGCAGCCCGCCGGCACCACCCGCGGACGGGCCGCGGCCATGCCCGCCCCCGCCCCGCCGGAGCAGGGCGCGGAGGACGACATCGCGCTGCTGGCCGCCCGGCTGGGCGGGCTGCCGGGCCAGACCTCCGCCTCCTGGAGCTTTCCGGCCCGCAATGCCTCGGCGTACCGGGCGCGCAGCCTGGTCCGGCGCACGCTGCGCGACTGGGGGCTGGAGCAGCTCACCGAACCGGCGGTGCTGGTGGTGAGCGAGCTGGTCACCAACGCGGTGCGGCACGCCCGCGGCCCGGTGGGGGTACGGCTGGTCCGCGGGGCCAGGCTGCTGGTGGAGGTCTCCGACTCGCTGCCCGACCCCCCGCAGGCGCGGGACGCCGCACCGGACGACGAGGGCGGCCGCGGCCTGGCGCTGGTCGCCCGCACCGCCCAGCGCTGGGGCACCCGCCGCGAGCCCCACGGCAAGACCATCTGGCTGGAACTCCCTCTTCCCCCGGCCGCCTGACCCCACCGGACCGGTCACCGGGACGGCACCACAGGCGGGAAGCGCCCGGCACGCGGGCCGGCGGCGGACGCGCCGCCGGGGTCAGCGGACGGGGAGGTGGTAGGCGATGCGGTAGCGGTCGGCCGGGACGACGATGTCCGCCGTCTCCACGGGCATGCCGCCGGAGCGGAACGTGCGGGTGATCACGATCACCGGGTGCCCGGGCTGGCCGCCCAGGACCGAGGCCTCCGACGCCAGCGCCGGCCGGGCCCACACCTCTTCCTGGACGTTGTCCACCACCACGTCGATGGCGGCCATCCGCTCCACCACCCCGCGCCCGCCGAGCGGCCCCTCCTCCGGCAGCATCACCGGCGTCCGGCCGGTGAGCCGCAGCGGCTCCCAGGAGGTGGAGAGCATCACCGGCTCCCCGCCGGTGCGGAACACGTACCGCGTGCACATCACCGCCTCGTCCCCCTCCAGCCCCAGCCGCTCGGCGATGAGCGGGGAGGCCGACTGGCGCTCGCTGTGCGCCTCCCAGGTGCCGCACTGCCGCTCGTCGGCCTGCTCCTGCCGGAACGGCGTCGGCTCGCCCAGCGTGCGGTAGGCGCTGCGGAACACCCGCAGCGGCACCGGCCGCTCCCGCACGTAGGTGCCGGAGCCGGAGCGGCCCTCCACCAGTCCTTCCGCCATCAGCACCTTGCGGGCCTCCAGGGCCACGGTGTCGGAGACGCCGTACCGGGCCCGGATGCCGGCCTGGGACGGGAGCTTGGCGTTGGGCGGCAGCGTGCCATCGGCGATCTGCTGCCGTAGATCATCAGCGATGCGGAGATACGCGGGCTGGTCGCCGAACGGCACGAGGCCCTCCCAGGGCTGCTCCCATGCATGCTCCCATGCACGAATGACAAACAGCAACAGCTTGACAACACTACGTGGTCAATGGCAAGAAGTGGCCACTGCTTGACACACTGTTCCTGCCGTCCGCACATGCCACCGGAAACGCATCGCCCCAGCTCGGAGCGGCAGTCCCGGGCGTGACGCGGCCCGCACGCGCGGAACGCGCGGAACGAGCGGAACGCGCGGGCCGCCGCTCACACCAGACGACGGCCCGCGCGGTCTTGGGGGCCGGCCCCGTCCCGGCTACGGCCCGGTCACCACCTGGAGCAGCTTGTTCGGCGACTGCCGCCCATGGCCGTCCAGCCTGCCCTTGGCGGAGGCCTCGTCCAGCGCCGCGGCCACCTCGGCCGGGGTGGCCTCCGGGTGGTCGGCGAGATGCAGCGCCGCCGCTCCCGTCACGTGCGGCGCGGCCATGGAGGTCCCGGAGATGGTGTTGGTGGCGGTCGGCGAACCCACCCAGGCGGAGGTGATCGAGCTGCCCGGGGCGAACAGGTCCACCGCCGCGCCGAAGTTGGAGAAGGCCGAGCGCCGGTCCGAGGGGGTGGAGGCCCCGACCGTGATGGCCTCCGCCACCCGGCCCGGCGAGGTGCCCGCCGCGGGCTCGTTCTCGTTGCCGGCCGCGACCACGAAGGTGACCCCGGCGTCGATGGCGGCCCGCACGGCCTCGTCCAGCGCCGGGTTGGGCTCCCCGCCCAGGCTGAGATTGGCGACCGACGGTCCGGAGGCGTTCCGGGTGACCCAGTCCATGCCGGCCACCACCGAGGCGGTGGTGCCGTTGCCCGCGTCGTCCAGCACCTTCACCGAGACGATGTCGGCGTTCTTGGCCACGCCGAAGTCCGCGCCGCCGGCCGTGGCGGCCACATGGGTGCCATGGCCCTGGCGGTCCGAGCCGTCGCCGCCGAAGGCGTCGAAGCCGAAGACCGCCCGGCCCTCGAAGTCCTCGTGCCGGTAGTTGATCCCGGTGTCCAGCACGTACACCGTGACGCCCTCGCCGCCGTGGTCGGGATAGCTGAACGTCCGGTCCAGGGGCAGGTCGGGCTGGTCGATCCGGTCCAGCCCCCAGGAGGGCGGGTCGGTCTGGGTGGCGGTGATCCGCACCGCCTCGTTCTGCACCACCCCGGCCACCGACGGGTCCGCGGCCAGCCTGCGCGCCTCCTCCTCGGTGGCCTCCACCGCGAGGCCGTTCAGGGCGTGCCGGTAGACCGCGTCGATCTCGGCGCCGTACTCCTCGGCCAGTCTCTCGGCCTCGGCCGAGCCCGCCCGCACGGCGGTCTCCTTCAGGGTGACGATGTAGCTGCCGGCTATGGCGTGGGGGGCACCGGCGTTGACGATGTCACCTTCCGGAGCGGATGCGGGTGCGGTGGCCGCGGTGGCCGGGAGGGTGTTCCCGGCCCCGAGGAGCACTGCCGCGGCGGTGGCCGCGACGGTGGCACCGCGCCGCCACGAGGGGCGGGTCACTGCCATCGGTGTTCCTCCTGACGGTTCGTTGTGCGGGGGAGCGTCCCGGACACGCCAAACCGGAGGAGGTTCCTCCGATTTGGCGTGCACAGGACACCCTTTGAATGATTCGTGCAGCCAACGGAAAACGGCAAGGGCGCAAGACGGCGTTGGGGGAACAGCCACGGCATCCACACAGCCCCCCGCGGTTTTCACGCCCCCCACGAGACCTCCACACCGGCGCACACCACGCCTCATCCGGCCCGGGAATGAACTCCGGGCACACCCGCCGCACGGCCGGCCGCGTTCGCCCGTGCGACGGCGCTGAGAGGCGCGTTCCCGGGGCGGCGCGTTCAATGGAGGGGTGGGCGCTGCTGCCGATGGGAGCGGAGCCGGCCGCAGGGTGTCGCGGTCGGCCGAGGTCGTGCTGGACGCCGACGGCACGGTCCTGGCCTGCACCGCCCCGGCCATCGAGCTGCTGGGCCGGCCCCTGCCGGAGATCCGCGGACGGCCGGTCGGGGAGTTCTTCGCCGACCCGGCCCTGTGGGCCCGGCTGGCCGACAACGCCCCGGACTCCGCCCAGGCCGTGCTGCGCCGCCCGCAGCGCGGCTCGCTCGACGCCTCGGTCAGCGTGGCACCGCTGTTCGGCGCGGACGCGGACGGCCGGCCACGGCTGCTGGTACGGATCGCGCCCGCCGCGGGCGGCGAGATCCGGGACGAGTTCGGCCTGCGCGTGGCCCTGGACAGCCGTGGCTCGGGCGTCCTGGTCTCCGACCCGCGGGTCCAGCAGCGCCTGGACCTGCTGCACGCGGCCGCGGTGCGGATCGGCAGCTCGCTCGACATCACGGAGAACGCCCGGGAGCTGGTCGGCCTGCTGGTGCCGGTCTTCGCCGACCTGGGGTCGGTCGACCTGACCGAGGCGGTGCTGGCGGGCGAGGAGCCCGGCGACTACGTGGCCGGCACCCCGCAGCGCCGGATCGCGGTGGCCTCGTGCCGGGGCGGCTGGCCCGGAGACATCCACCAGCTCGGCGAGACCTTCACCCTGGACGAGACCGAGAGCGCCCATATGCGCCGCGGCGGAGCCGGCATCCTGCCGGATCTCGCCCCGCTCCGCGCCGAGCTGGGCGGCACCCCGCGGGCCCGTCTGGTCCTCACCCGGGAGGCGACATCCTTCCTGGTCATGCCGCTCCAGGCGCGCGGCGCGGTGCTGGGCGCGCTGGCCCTGTGGCGGTCCGGCGACCGCGCGCCCTTCGACCAGGACGACGCCGAGCTCACCGAGCAGATCGGCTCCCGGCTGGCCCTCGGCCTGGACAACGCCCGCCGCTACTCCCGCGAGCGCCGCACCGCCGAGGCGCTGCAGCGCAGCCTGCTGCCCCGGCCCGGCGTGGCGGTCACCGCGGCCGAGACCTCCGGCGTGTACGCCCCGGCGGCCTCCGCGGCCGGCACCGGGGGAAGCTGGTACGACGTGATCCCGCTGTCCTCGGCCCGGGTCGCCTTCGTGGTGGGCAAGGTCGCCGGACGCGGGGTGCACGCGGCGGGCGCCACCGGGCGGCTGCGCTCGGCCGTGCAGACCCTGGCCGATCTGGACCCGCCGCCCGACGAACTGCTCAGCCATCTCAACGACCTGGTGGTGCGCTTCGGCGAGGACCGGGAGCAGCGCGATTCCGGGGACGACGCCGCCTCACTGCTCCGCGCCACCTGCCTGTACGCCGTCTACGACCCGGTGAGCCGCCGGTGCCTGATCGCCAGCGCCGGGCACCCCTCGCCGGTGCTGGCCCGCGCCGGGGAGGAAACCGGCGCCGATGTGGTGAAGCTGCACACCGGGCCGCCGCTGGGCACCGCCGGCGAGCCGTTCGAGCCGGTGGAGCTGCGACTGGCCCGCGGCGATGTGCTGGCCTTCCACTCCGGCGGTCCGGCCGGACGCAACTGGGACACCGACCGTGACCTGGGCCTGCTCGGCCGCGGGGCCCAGCGCGCCGCGGCCGGGCCGGCCGCACAGCCGCTCGGCACCATCACCCGCGACATCCTGGCCAGCCTGGGCAGCGAGCCGCGCGAGCACGACCTGACCGTGCTGCTGGCCCGGCTGGGCGAGATCCCCGCGGACGCCACCGTCGCCTGGGAGCTGCCCGCCGATCCCAGCCTGGTGGCCGACATCCGCTCCCGCGTCTCCGCCCAGATGACGGCCTGGGGACTCCCCGACATGGTCTTCGCCACCGAGCTGATCGTCAGCGAACTGGTCACCAACGCCATCCGCTACGCCGGCGGACCGGTCGGCATCCGCCTGATCAAGGACCAGCGGCTGATCTGCGAGGTCTCCGACCCCAGCCAGACCCAGCCCCACCTGCGCCGCGCCCGCCTCTCCGACGAGGGCGGACGCGGCCTGTTCCTGGTCGCCCAGCTCGCCCACCGCTGGGGCAGCCGCTACACCCCCACCGGCAAGACCATCTGGACCGAACAGGACATGCCCGCGGGCTGAGCCGGGCGCAGAGTGCGACGGCGACGGCCCGGCCGGCACGCTCCGGCGCACGATCGAATGCCTCAACAAGGCCGCTGACCTTCTGGAGGTCTACCGCGAACGCTTCCCGATCGGGCACGTTCACCTGGCCTGGCTCGGCGATCACGTAGAGGGCTTCCAGTCGCAGGGCGGATCGAATGTCCGACGTACGCCGCTGACGCTCACCGAGCAGATCCGGCTGACCAGGCGCGTCATGCTGCACGGCGCGCTGACCTTCGCACCGCTCGCACAGCGGCTGTGCTTCGTCCCGGACACCGATGAGCTGACCGTCGTCGTGGACTGCTCCGGGACCGTCGTGGCGCACGCGCACGGGCACCAGTGGCGGCCGGGCAAGCACTTCGAGTGGTGGAAGGGCCAGGCATTCAACAAGGCGAGCGCTCTGCACCAGGCCGATGTACTGCTCGCTGGTCACCTGCACCACGAGTTCGTGGACACGGACGGCCCGCGCACGTTCATCCAGCCCCCGGCCATGGAGAGCGAATCGACGTGGTGGCGGCACGCGAAGGGCACGACCGGGGCGCCGGGCCTGGTGGTCGCCGTGACCAAGAACGGCGAAGTGCCGGTGAAGGAGGTGGTCCGATGAGTCTGCGTCTCACTGACTTCGACGCGTCCGAGGTCGTCGCGGCAGCCGACTGGTCCGTTCACGCCGAACCGCAGGTCGCGAGCGTCGCACAGGCGGTCGCCCGCGCCTTCGCCCGAGACTACGGGCTGACGCTGGAGTACGAAGACGCCTACCAGGAGGCCGTGATCGTCGTGGCCGAGCGGGCTGCCTACGTTCGGCAGATCCTCGCCGACGCGGGGGCCGGCCTTCTGCACCGCTGGCTGTCCCAGCGCCTACGGGACCGCTGGCTGACGGAGGCGAAGCACCGCACACGTCTCCTACGCGGCCGCCCGGCACAAGGCGGAGAGGAGTGGCCTGTGACGGCCTACGACCGGCGACTCATCAAGCACCTACTCCCGGCGGTGTGGGACCAGGAAGCGGCGTACGGCATCCGCAACCCGACAGCCCCGGACGCCGACATGCCGAAGAGCACGGTCGACCCGAAGGCCGCGGGCATTCTGTTCGCCCACCTCGCCGACATCCGGCGGGGCTGGGCGACCGCCCCGCTCACCCCCGCCGAACGCCAGGCCCTCGTTCTCCGCTACGGCGCGGACCTGCCGGACGAAGAGGCGGGCGCGTTGCAAGGAGTGACGGGCAGGGCAACCCGGTACCGGTGCGAGCGGGGCATCGGGAAGATCGCGGCGCATTTGAACGGACACAGCTACGTGGACGGGTACGAGGAACTGGACGACGCGGCGGCGCGACCGCAGACGTGGGCCGAGTGACCGGCGTACTACAAATCCGCATGAACAAGCCATTCTGACGCGAAGTACGCCTCGCTCCCTTGACCCGGCACAACCGCTCGAGAAGCGTCGCAACGCAAGAACCCGCAACCGACTTGGAACGGGAGGGCACCATGGCCCTAGAGTTCGTGGGAATCGACCCGGAGACCACCGGAGGCGGCTCGCCGACCGTGTGGGTGGAGGAAGAGACGGCCGACCTCGTCCTCCAGGGCGAGGAGGCCGACAAGCTGCTGAAGGCCCAGGTGAGCGAGACGGAGTGGGTCGCCGGACACGACACGGGAATTCCCGCGCATGAGACGGTGATCCGCATCCCCGCCCGCATGGTGCCAATTCTGAGGGAGGCGTGTGATGTCGCAGAACGGCGTGCCGGACTTCGCTGAGCTACTGCGGTCCGCCCAGAGCACCGCCGTCCACCTGGAGATGCGCGACGTCTACAGCGTCGGCGACGAGAAGGACAGCTTCGAGGCGTTCCTGCGGACCGGTCGGACCGACCTCGACCCCGATTCGCCGTTCTGGCAAGGCTGGACCCCTCTGGTGCGCGAAACCGTCGCCAGGGGCGTCCAGATGCGCCGGGCCCGGATCGTCTCCGAGCCGGTGACCGATTACATCCGGTGGGAGCACGCCCTGACGGCGGTCAACGTCGCCGTTGGTGAGCAGGTCCGCTGGCTCCCCCGCCGTCTCGCCTCCGACATCGCCCTTCCCGGAAACGACCTGTGGCTGATCGACGACCGACGGGTGATGTTCCACTGGTTCACCGGGGACGGCGACTGGGCAGGACATGAGTTCAACGAAGACCCCGACGTGGTGAAGATGGTCGTCGCCGCGTTCGAGGCTGTGTGGGAACGCGGCATCGACCACGAGAAGTTCACCGTCTGACCCCGCGTTCCGACCCATGCCCGCCTCCCCCTCGTCCAGCGCCCAGGCGGCGCGTGAAGCCCTCGCGAAGCGCTTGCAGCACCTTCGTCAGGACGCCGGCCTCACCGGGAAGGAGCTCTCCTCCCGGTGCGGCTGGCATCCGGCGAAGACGACCCGCATCCAAAAGGGCGAGGCCGCACCCTCCGACGCGGACATCAGAGCCTGGTGCGCGGCCTGTGGAGCGGAGGACCAGACAGAGGATCTGATCGCCACAGCGCGGGCGGTCGACTCCATGTATGTGGAGTGGCGGCGCATCCACAAGAACGGCATGCGCAAGGTCCAGGAGGACTTCTACACCCTCCACGAGCAAGCGGCCGTATGCCGCGTGTACTGCTCCAACGCCGTTCCCGGGTTCTTCCAGACCGCCGACTTCGCCACCGCCCTCATGCAGTCGATCACCGACTTCCAGGGAACCCCCAACGACGTCGCCGAGGCCGTCACCGCCCGCCTCGCCCGTAGTCGGTTCCTGTACGAGGGAGGCCACCGCTTCGTCGTGCTGTTGGAGGAGTGGGTTCTGCGCTCGCGGATCGGCGACCGGGAGACGATGGCAAACCAGCTCCGGCACCTGCTTGACGTCCTGCCACTGCCCTCGGTCTCGCTCGGTGTCATCCCCTTCACTGCCCAGCGCGTCATCTGGCCCCTGGAGGCGTTCTACGTCTTCGACGACACCCATGCTGTGGTGGAGACCTTGACCGCCGAGATCAACATCAGGCAACCGCGCGAAATCGCGGACTACCGCAAGGCGTTCGCCGAACTCGCGAAGATGGCCGTCTACGGCGACCACGCTCGCGCCCTCATCAACTCGGCGATCAGCGCCCTCAGATGACGTTCCGCAATAACCCGCAATTTCGTTGAGCCCGATCTCACGTTCTTCGTACGGTCGTTGACGTCGCCGGAAGACCAGACTCCCCGTGTCGGCGGCAGTTGAGGAGAGGCCCAGCCCTACGCCCCGTAGCCGGGCTGGGCCGTCCCATCGGAGGGATGACCCCGTGACGACGACCGCCGCCAGACCCGCCTCGATCGGCGCACCCGGCTACAGCGAGACGATGCCGTGCGAGCCGGAATCCGCACGCCGTGCGCGCCTGCTCATCAGTGCCGCCCTCAACACCTGGGGTACAGGCAACCTGGTGGACACGGCCATGCTGGTCGTCTCCGAACTCGTCGGCAACTCCGCCCAGCACACCCCGTGCCGTCTGCTCCGGGTCACCGTCAGCCGGCCCGGACCAAACCGCGTGAAGGTCGCGGTAACCGACAAATCACGAACAGTCCCTGACATGGCCAGCCCCGCCGACGACGCCGAAGAAGGGCGCGGCCTGTTCCTCGTTGACGTGCTGAGCGTCCGGTGGGGCTACGACCGGCACCGCTGGGGCAAGACGGTCTGGTCGGAGCTGGAGGTCCCCACATGCTGACCCTCCGGCTGCTTCCCGAAGAAGAACTGGACGGCGACCCGGCGCAGTGCGTCGAGCTGGCGGTGCCCCGACGTGGTGGTGACACGATCACTGTGACGCCCCTGCGTCTGACGCCCTCCGACCTCGTCCGGCTGCGGACCGAGGCCGACCTGGCATTGGGCGAGATCCGTGCGGAAGTCCTCCGCGCCGAGGCTACGTGGCGTCAGCTCCTCGGCCGCTGGTTCGAGGAGGGCCGGGCAGCCGTCGGCTCACTCACCCCTGACGTGGCGCTCCTCACCCGCGTCCTGGAGGGCCTGCGCACCTCCCTGTAACCCACAGGCTCCCGGCCGACGACCGAAGGACAGCACCGGCCGGGAACGGCGCCGGGGACTTCCCCCGAGGTACCCCGGCGCCATGCACAGCACAGCTCCATCAGATGAGCCCGGCCGGACACGGCCGGGAGAACCGAAGAGGAAGGAGCACGAGGTGGCAGAGAGCACGACACCGCCGCCGGCCCCGAGTGGCCTCCTGGTGGCGGTAGAGGAACTGACCGCCGTCCACGACCGGTACGACAGCCTCCGGTCCGACAACGCCGGGAGTTCCGGCGATGCCCCGTGGCCGGGCGGTGACGGCAACCTGACCGACATCGAGTAGCACCAGGCGGCGGGGGTTCGCGCGGTTCGCCGTGCGGGCCCCCGCCACAGCTGCGTCACGTGGTCGAACTCATGAGGAGGCAGTGATGGAACACCAGTTGATCAACGCCATCGAGACGGCGCTCGGGTGGAACGGAGTGGATGAGCTCGGCAAGAGCTTCGTGCGGGGAAGCATCGACGACCCCGCCCTCGTCTCCCGCATCCTGACCCCGAACCGCTTGCTCGACATCGCCATGCGCAGGAGCCTGAACCGCCCGCAGTTCCGGTGCTTCCAGAAGGGCGAGGAAGTCCACCCGGCCATCTACTACACCGACACCGTCAGCCCCCGGGGCCAGAGCATCCCCATGGTCAACATGCGCAGCCTGGGCAGGCTGCTGGGGGAAGGCGCGACGCTCATCCTCGACCAGGTCAATGTCTTCGACCCGACGATGGAAGTCGCCTGCCGGGCATTGCAGTGGTGGTCCCACGAGCGGGTGCAGGTCAACGCGTATCTGACGACGAACGACGCCGCGGGCTTCCCGCTGCACTGGGACGACCACGACGTCGTGATCATCCAGCTCGCTGGCGAGAAGGAGTGGGAGGTACGCGGAACCTCCCGCGAAGTCCCCATGTACCGCGATTCCGACCCCAACAACACTCCGACCGAAGAAATCGTCTGGGCCGGCGTCATGAAGTCCGGCGACGTGATGCACATCCCCCGAGGCCACTGGCACCAGGCGACCCGCAACGGCCACGGATCGGGGAAGAGCCTGCACGTCACGTTCGGGATCACCAAGCGCACGGGAGCGAGCTGGCTCGCATGGCTGGGCGACTGGTGCCGAGAGCACGAGATCTTCCGGCACGACCTGGATCGCGCGCACGGGAGCGGCACTCAGGCCCTGACCGAGGCAGCCGTCCGGCTGATCGGCGAGCGCTCTCCGGCCGACTTCCTTGCCGCGTACGAACAGGCGACGGCGCTCCCCCGGCACGTCCCGTTCCTCGACATCCTGGGGCCGCTCGACGCCGTGGCGTGCACCACCCACTTCCCGCCCCAGATCCGCGAGAACGGCGAGACCGTCGACGTCGTGGCCTCGGGGAAGAAGCTCACCTTCACGGCCAAGGCCGTGCCCGCGCTGCGTCTGCTGCTGAGTGGCAAGCCGGTTCCGTTGGACCAGGCCGCGGCCGTCGTCGGGGCCGAAGTCGCGGAGGCGGCCGAGATCCTCGTGAAGGAGGAGATGTGCGCGACTCTGACCCCCGAGTTGTCCTCGGGCTACACCGGTCTCGTCACGAACGCCGTCTCCTGACCGGAGCGCTCGACCTCGGCGTCACGGCGATCGACACCAGCGCCAACTACCTCGGCTTCCGCTCTCATGAGGTCCTTGCACGGATCGCCAGCGATCTGCTGCCGAAGTTCACGCTCTCCACGAAGGTGGGCTACTTCCCGAGGGCGGACCGGGCGGAACACTCCCTGGACCCCACTCGGCTGTACGGGGCCGTGGAACAGGCGGCCCGGAACCTCGGACGAGAGCCGGACGTGGTGTTCCTGCACAACCCGGAACACTCGCTCCAAGAGACCGCCCCGCATAACCGGGACGCCTTGTTCCAGGCGTGCGCCACCCTCGACGACGCCACAGCGAAGGGGCTGTGTGGGGCCTGGGGCATCGCGTCCTGGGACCCGTCCCTGCTGCCGGGCCTGATCGACGTGACCATGCCGAGGCCGTCCGTCCTCATGGTCCGCGCCGGCCTGCTGGTCGGGATCAGAACACTCGACACCGTGAACACCCTCGTCACGGCGTGGGGCATGAGCAACAGCACGATGTGGGGCATGAGCCCCTTCGGAGGCAGCACGGGCGCCCCCGTGTGGGACCGGATCGATCCCCGCGTCTTCCTCCGAGACCGCGCAGGACTCTCCCGCGTACAGGCGGCCTTCCGGGCCGCATATCGCCTCCCCCGGGTCGACACCGTTGCCGTGGGCACCGACGAGCCCGCCCATCTGGGCGAACTGATCGGCGCCCTGGTCGGCGAGGTCGACGAGCAGGCGATCCTCAAGTACCGGAGCCTGCTCCGAGAGCGGTCGCGCGCTCAGCCCGCCTGAAGCTCCGCGACGATCCGCTCCGCCATACAGCGCGCGGGCCCCAGCCGAGGGTCCTCAGGGTGCGCATCCGGCCCCAGGATCTTCGAGCACGTGAACAGCGTCATCAGCTTGCCGTCCCGACTCTCGAAGTCGCGGCGCCGCTCTTGCCATACGCGATCGGCCAGAGGCGGGACGGCAAGGGAGCTCCCCCACAGCGAAGCGGAGTCCAACCCGCATGGCGCGTTCCCCCAGTGCTCCCAATCGAAGAGGCAGAACGTGGGCGCCGTCATGTTGGCCCAGTTGAGATCCGCGTGGGCCGGCACCCACCGCTCAACGGTCGTGTCGAAGTCACCAGCGAATGCGCTGCGGATGGACTCGGTGACGAGGCCCTGCGTGACGGTGACCGTGTCCGGCGTGGCGACGCGCCTCGTGTCCTGAGCCGCAAGCGCGTCCAGTGACGCGCTGAACGCCTTCCACCACTCATCCGACAGCTTCGGGTCCTGGCTCAGCACGGCGGTGCCGATGGGCGCCCCCGGCAGGAGCTCCGTCTCGTCGGCACGCCACATCACCGGCTCGCTCGCGTCCCGCCAGACCACGCATCCCTGCCACGCAGGCTGAGCAATGCCCTTCAGTCGAGCAGCGCACTCGGTGCCGTTCCAGCCCTGGACGCCGATCTTGTCGAGCCCTCGCCTCTCGATACGTACCCACGTATCACGGTCCGTCCGCGCCCCGACCGAGCGGCGCTTCCGTACTACTGTGTCCCGGTCCAGGCGTGTCTGAAACGTCTGCTCCACGCGATCAAGAATCCCGTCAACGGGCTCAACCCGCAGGTCGACGGCACGAGCCGTAGATACCGAGAGCGTCATAGGCGGGACCGTAGCAGCGAACCGGCCCGGGCAGGCTCATGCGAGCCTCTCTGGTGTCCTCAGTCGGTGGTTCGTTGGCGGTTGTAGAGTCGCGGGATGCCGGGCCCGAAGCCGTTGTCATTGGAGTTGTCCGAGCGTGAGCCCCGCGTACTGCGAGGCTGGTTGCGCAAGCGGACGGCGTCTCAGGCCCTGGTGCTGCGCGCGAGGATCGTGCTGCCGTGCGCCGAGGGCCGCCCGAACTCGCAGGTCGCCCAGGAACTCGGCATTTCGCGGCAGACGGTGCGCAAGTGGCGGTCCAGATTCGCTGCCGACCGTCTTGAGGGGCTGGTCGACGCTCCGCGCTCCGGAGCCCCGCGCAGGATCACGGACGAGCAGGTGGAGTCCCTGGTCGCCCGGACTCTTGACCAGGCGCCACCTTCTGGGGATTCGCACTGGTCGACGCGGTCGATGGACCAGGCTGCGGGCATGTCGCAGTCGGCCGTCTCCCGGATCTGGCGGGCGTTCGGCCTCAAGCCGCACATCGTGCAGACATGGAAGCTGTCCACCGACCCGGCCTTCGTGACCAAGGTCCGTGACGTGGTCGGCATCTACCTGTCCCCGCCACAGAACGCCCTGGTCCTGGCGGTGGACGAGAAGTCGCAGATCCAGGCTCTGGACCGCACCCAACCGGTGCTGCCGCTGACACCGACGACGCCGGCGCGGATGACGCACGACTACGTCCGGCACGGCACCACCAGCCTGTTCGCCGCTCTGGACACCGCATCCGGCTCAGTCATCGCCCAGCACTACCGCCGCCACCGCCACCAGGAGTTCCTCCGCTTCCTCAAGACCATCGACGCCGCCGTCCCCAAGGACCTGGACCTGCACCTGGTCCTGGACAACTACGCCACCGACAAGACCGAAGCGGTCAAGAAGTGGCTACTGCGACACCCCCGCTTCCACCTGCACTTCACCCCCACCTCCGCCTCCTGGCTCAACCTCGTCGAGCGCTGGTTCGCCGAGCTGACCTGCCGCAAACTCCGCCGCTCCGCCCACCGCAGCGTCGTCGAGCTGGAACGGGACATCCGCGGCTGGATCAACGAGTGGAACAAGAACCCCAAGCCGTTCGTGTGGACCAAGACCGCAGACGAGATCCTCGAAACCCTCGCCGCATACTGCACACGAACTAACGACTCAGGACACTAGCCTGGTGCGAACAGCTCAACCAGCTACCGGATCACCTCCGCGGGAACCTCCAATGGAACTACGTCCTACTCGGCGAAACCATCGTGCGTGAATGGAAGGCGAAGAACGTTCGGGCCAGCGAGCTTCTTGACTACGCGCGTCTGCGGCGTACAGATCAGCCGGCACAGGAGAGGATGTTCTGACAAGGCTCTCTGCATGCCGACCAACCTGGTTGTCTGGTGATCATGCCGGGGTCGGTGCGTAGCGACAGGGCCTCTGGTAGCTGCGTGAGCCGATCCGAGCACCGGGGCCCTGCTATCGCTTGTGTACGCGCGCGCTTGTGCGTCCACACCGCATCTCTCCCCATGTAGCACCGACCAACCCGCTCCACAGGTTCAAGAGCCCATCAACGAAAAGCCAGCACCAAACCAGCACGGGACGGGTGCAGTGGGGTGATGAGCGGTGCTTCCAGGTCAGCGCCAAGTCGGCACGGGCGTGAAAAGGGGGTCTATCCCCGGAGAGTCAGACCCCCCCTGGCCTGCATGTTTGCCAGATCAGTCAAGCCATGCTATGTGACCCGCTACACATTGAACCGGAATTCGACGACGTCGCTGTCGCGCATCACGTAGTCCTTGCCCTCCATGCGGGCCTTGCCGCGGGCGCGGGCCTCGGCGACGGAGCCGGCCTCGACCAGGTCGTCGAAGGAGATGACCTCGGCCTTGATGAAGCCCTTCTGGAAGTCGGTGTGGATCACCCCGGCGGCCTCGGGCGCGGTGGCGCCCCTCCTGATGGTCCAGGCGCGGGATTCCTTGGGGCCGGCGGTGAGATACGTCTGCAGGCCCAGGGTCTCGAAGCCGGCCCGGGCCAGGGTGGACAGGCCGGGCTCCTCCTGGCCGACGGACCGGAGCAGCTCCATGGCGTCCTCGTCGTCCAGCTCGGCCAGTTCGGACTCCAGCTTGGCGTTGAGGAACACCGCCTCGGCCGGGGCGACCAGGGCGCGGGCCTCCTCCTTGAAGGGCTCGTCGGTCAGCTCGTCCTCGTCCACGTTGAAGACGTAGAGGAACGGCTTGACGGTGAGCAGGTGCAGCTCGCGCAGCGGCTCGGCGGCCTCGGCCCCCTGGCGGATACCCGCGGAGAACAGGGTCCGGCCCTCTTCGAGGATGGCCTGCGCCTCCTGGACGGCCTTGAGGAAGGGCTGGCGGTCCTTCTTGACCCGGGCCTCCTTCTCCAGCCGGGGCAGGACCTTCTCGATGGTCTGGAGATCGGCCAGGATCAGCTCGGTGTCGATGGTCTCGATGTCCTCCTTGGGCGAGACCCGGCCCTCCACGTGGACCACGTTCTCGTCCTTGAAGGCGCGGATGACCTGGCAGATGGCGTCCGACTCGCGGATGTGGTGGAGGAACTTGTTGCCCAGGCCCTCGCCCTCGCTCGCGCCCCGCACGATGCCGGCGATGTCCACGAAGTTCACCGTGGCGGGCAGGACGCGCTCGGAGTGGAAGATCTCCGCCAGCCGGGCCAGCCGCGGGTCCGGGACGCCGACCACGCCGATGTTGGGCTCGATGGTGGCGAACGGGTAATTGGCCGCCAGCACGTCGTTCTTGGTCAGGGCGTTGAAAAGGGTCGACTTGCCGACATTCGGCAGGCCGACGATTCCGATCGTGAGCGACACGTGGGACTTCCCGGAGGGCTCGGGGGACGACGGGCGACGCCCCATTCTACGGTCTGGCCCGGCCGGGCCCGGAGCGCCGTCGGTCCCGCCGGCCGTCTGCCCGGCGGCCCGCCGGCGGAGCCGGCAGGAACACCACCAGCAGGAACACAATAGGACGAACCAGGCGTGTCCTTGTGCGGGGTACGCCGCCGCGGGGTCGTACGTTGGGGGCGTGGAGCACAGTACGCGCACAACCCGTCACCCCCGGCCACGGCCGGTCGCCGTGCACGCGGGTGTGCCGCGCCCGGCGGCGCGGCCACCGGAGGTGCGTCCGCGCCCCGCCGTCGGACGCCGCAGACCGCCGGCGACCGGGACGCTGGCCCGCCTGGCCCGGCTCGCCCGGCCGTCCCGCATGCCCCGGCCCAGGCTCACCGGCCTGGGCTGCGGTGTGCTGGCCTCGGCCGCCATGGCCGCGGTGGGCTGGCTGAGCAAGCTCTCCGGCGGGGCGCCCGCGTTCTACGGAGTGATGTTCCTGGCCGTGAGCACGGCGGCGGCGCTCTGGGTGCGGCCGGCCGATCTGATCTGCGCCCCGGTGGCCGCGCCCCTCGCCTACGCGCTGGGCGTGCTGGCCACCGGCGAGGGCGCCGGGGTGGTGACCTATCTGGCGCTGCACGCGCCCTGGCTGTTCGCCGGCACCCTGCTGACGCTGGCCGTGGTCCTGGTGCGGGGGGTGCGCCGGGCCGCGGCCCGGCGGCGGCGCCGGCGGGCGCT
>NZ_WTLH01000095.1 GCF_011421595.1 Streptomyces sp. YIM 98790
CCGCCCGCCCGGCCGGCTGCGGTGCGGCGGCCGGGGCCTGCCCGAAGCCGGGGAAGGCGCCGTGCAGCCGGGGCTGGAACTGCTGCCAGGGGCCGGCCGTGCCGCCGCCCGGGGCGCTGGCCTCGGCCACCGCCACCGCCTGGCACTCCCCGGGCAGGAAGCGCTCCTCGTCCTCCAGGCAGAGCGAGAACATGCCGACCGCCGGGCCCTCCTTCAGCAGCCGGATCACGCCCGGAAGCTGCCGCATGCGGCGCGAGCCGTCGAAGACGATGACGATGTCCGGGTCGCGGAACTCGGCGCTGCGCGCGCGGGACTTCTTCAGCGCCTTGGTGCGGCCGTCCAGCAGGGTGGTCAGCTCGGCCAGCCGCGCGGCCACGGTCTCGGCGTCCGTGCCGATCAGCACGTTGGTGTTCTGCTCGCTCGCCGGGCGGCTGTGCGGCAGCCAGCGCACCCATTCCCAGCTGCGCTGCCCGGCGGTGTCGGTGAGCACGTAGATCTGCACGTCGTTGGGGCTGTGCAGCACCGCGACCTGGCCCAGGGCCCAGCGGCCCATGGAGCGGACCATGTCGCCGGGCGCGGCGAAGCCCACCACGCCGTGCTCCTTGAGCGAGATGGTGACCGGCGCGTCCGCGATCTTCCAGGTGACCTCGCGCTTGTGCTCGTCCTGGTCGGGGTCGGTGAGCACCACCTCGGAGTCCAGTTCGCAGGTGCCGACCCGGAGCAGCAGGTGGTCGTCGTCGCTGCGCCGCCGCTCCCACAGCCGGGTGCGCGGGCCGGTGGCGTTGTTGAGCACGGTGCCCGGGTCGGGGGAGGCGTGGCGGCGCATGAACCGCTCGGCGACCAGGGCGTCCTGGGCGTCCTTCTCCACCCGGGCCTTGGTCTCCTTGTACTCCTCCAGCTTCTCCAGGTACTTCTTCCAGCCGGACTTCTTGCTCATGAAGTAGTTGGCGATCAGCATGATCGGCGAGAGCACGGCCAGCAGCAGGAAGATCCAGCGGTCCCGGATCATGGCCATCATCACCGCGCCGACCACCGGGAAGAGGGCCATGACCCAGGGGATCTGGCGCTTGTCCGGTTCGTCGGGCTCGGAGGGCAGCTTGAAGTGCTTGGGGTGGCCGGGCGGCACCAGCCGGGGCGGCCGGTTGTAGTCCAGGGCGGCGCCGTCCTCGGAGGGGCGCAGCGCGGCATCCGGCGGGTAGTAGGGGGTGATCTCCAGGATGCTGTTGCCGAGGGACACCTGGGCGCCCAGCGGCCAGTCGATCCGGTCCCCGTCCTTCTTCTGCCGCGAGCCGGAGCCGGAGCCGGACGCCTGCCCGCCGGCGGAACCGCCCCCGGTCTGCGGCTCCTTGCCGTCGATGCGGATCGTGGCGTCGCCGTGCACGGTCACCTTGCAGCGGCCGTCCGCGGCGATCCGCAGGGTCAGGGCGCGTGGCTCCAGGGAGGGATCGGCGATCCGCACCGGGGAGCCGGGCGCGCTGCCGATGTCCACCCGGCCCACGCCCAGGCGGTGCACGGCGCCCGCGCCGGGGCCGCCCACCACCCGCAGCTCCACGAAGCCGCTGGGCTCACCGGGCGGGCAGCCGCCCGCGTGGTGCAGGCTGACCACCGTGCCCTCGCGGATGGGGGATTCCGCCAGGGTCAGTGCGGGATCGACATGGGCGCCGTCCACGAAGACCGGCGGCACGGCGGACGCGCCGGGGCCGCCGTAGGGGCTGTACGGCGAGGGCTGCGCGGTGTGGCGGCTGCCCACCAGCTCCATGAATTCGGGGACCAGACCGGACACCGGGGTTTCCGGATCGGCGTCGAGTACCGCATCGACTGAATTCCCCCCGACCGGGTCGACGACGGTCAGATTCAGGCGCACGCCGATTCCTCCCCGTTGCTGCAGCTATTGTCTTCTACTGTCAAGCAACATAGTCGACAGCTCAAGGGCTTTCGGAGGCGGAGTGCGGGGCGGACCGGGAGGAGTCCCGCGGGGCGCCCGCCGCGGGCCGCGCGGGGCCGTCCGACGGTGGTCCGGCGCGCGTGTTCCGGAGGCTTCCGGCAGCCCAAGACCCCTGTGTCACAAGTGTGTACGAGCAAACCACCCAGGGTGTGACCGGGCGGCGGTCACCGCGTACGCTGCGTGGTGGCAATACGGGGGTAGCCGCCGCGGCTGCCTTCCCGGCACGTTCTGCGGGGGCCAGTCCCCGCACTGACAGGAAGGGGGCGCGCCATGTCGGACATGAATGTCACATATGACGACATGCACGACGCCGGCGACCACCTCATCAGTGAGTACGAGCGACTGGACCGGGAGCTCGACGATCTGAAGACGTACGTCGACAACCTCACCGAGGACGGTTACGTCACCTCCGCCTCCTCGGGGGCGTTCAACTCGCAGTACGAGGAGTTCACCACCGGCCTGAAGCAGATGCTCGAAGGTCTGCAGGGCATGGGCAACTACCTCCACATGGCCGCGGACACCATGGAGCAGACGGACCAGGACCTCAAGTCGGCCATCGAGGGCTGACCGGGCGTTCACCACGTCCCCGCGGGGCGGCCCGGGGCCCGGCACGGCAGCTCCCGGGCCGTCCCGCCGGTGTACTCCGTCCCGTTCCCACCGGCGGAGCGTCCTCACGGCACCGCCGGCTCCTGCGGCGGGGCGACGGGGAGTTCCTGCCCGCGGCGCCCGGCGCTTTCCGGGTCGCCGCGTCGTTCACCGTACGGCCGCCCGGCGGAGCCGCCCGGGGCCGTACCGGCCGGGTGCATGTCGCAGACATGTCGCGATCCGCGGCCAGGCATGGCCCCGCCGTGCGGACGCTCCTAAAGTGCGGCACATGACCGCGGATCAGCCACCGGGCACCGGCCCGCAGCCGCCCTCCGGCAACCCTTACCAGCAGCCGGGTTTCCACCAGAGCAACCCGTACCGGCCGACGGCTCCGGCCGGTACGCCGCCGGTGCCGCACGGCCCGCCGGGCCGGCCCGGCGGCGGCCGGGGCCGGATGGCGCTGGCGGTCGTCGCGGCGACGACGCTGGTGGCCGCCGTGACGGTGACGGGCGTGGTGCTGGTCCTCGGCTCCGACGGAGACTCCACCGCCGCCGGCGACCCCGGCCCCGGCGTCAGCGCCGACCCGACCGGGGAGTCCGGGGGCGCGGAGGGCGAGGACGGCGCGGAGGGCGAGGACGGCGGCAGCAGTCTGCGGCCGGACGATCCGCGGGCCGGGGTGCAGCAGCGGCCGGACCCGGTGGTGGCGGAGGACTGGCAGGTGCAGACGTACACCGCCCGCGCCCTGGCCTTCGACGTGCCGCCCGGATGGGACACCAACTCCGACAGCTACAAGGTCTGGTTCACACCCGACGACAACCCGGACGAGTTCCTGGTCGGCATGTCGGCGGTCTCCCTCTACAAGGAAAGCTGGTGCAATGACGAGGGCCTGACGGCCCGTGCCATGGCCGGGACCACCGGCAGCCTCGGCGCCACCGACACCGCCGACGCGGCCTCCGGGGAGGCCACGGCATGGGCCAGGGCCGCCTACGACCAGGAGGGCTCGGGCACCCTGAAGGTGTCCGGGCCCCGGCCGTTCAGCTCGGAGCACGGTCTGCAGGGGCACACCGTGACCGCCACCGTGACCGGGGTGCCGGACGATCCGGACGCCGCGTGCGGCACCTGGGACGGCAAGGTCGTCACCGTCTCCTACATCGACGCCAACGCCGACCTCTCGACCTGGGTTCTGCTCGCCGACACCGGGTTCGAGGAGGAACTGGACGACGCCACCATCGAAAAAATCATGAACAGTTTGCGCCCTTACGACGGCTGATCCCGTCGGACCGGATCAGGACCGACCGCAGTCGCGCAGAGCGCCCGCTTTAAGGTGTGCACCATGAGGCCAGGAGAACAGCAGCCAGGAGGAGCTCCGACTCCGCCGAACCATCCCTACGGGGACCCGGGGACGGGAACGCCGCCGCCCGGCCCGGTGTCCTCCGGGCACGGACAGTACGGCGGGCAGGAGGGGTACGGCTACCCGCAGCAGCCGCAGCAGCCGCAGCAGCCGGGCTACGGCACGCCCCCGCCGCCCGGTCCGGCCCCGGGTGCCGGCACCGGCACCGGCACCGGCGAGAACCCGTACCAGCAGCCGGGTTTCCACCAGCCGAACCCGTACCAGCAGCCGACCGTGCCCGGCGCGGGGGCCGGGTACGGCGGCTGGCAGCCGCACGAGACCACCGCCCCCATGCCGCCGGTGCCGCCGGACGGCGGCAGCGGCAAGGGCGGCGCGGCCGGCAGCGGCGGCCGGGGCAGGATGGTGGCCGCGATCATCGCCGCCGTCGCGCTGGTGGCGGCGGCAGCGGTGGGCGGCGTGGTCCTGGTCAGCGGCAAGGACGACGGCGGCGGCACCAGCGCCCAGCCCTCCGGCGGCGACAAGGACGAGCAGCAGGAGCAGGAGCAGGACGGGGAGAACACCGGGGAGGACGGCGAGGCCGGTTCCACGGAGGGCGGAACCGAGGGCGAGGACGGCGAGGAGCTGCGCCCCGACGACCCGCGGGCGGGTGTCGCGCAGAAGCCCGACCCGGTGGTCGCCGACGACTGGCAGGTGCAGACCATCGCCAAGCGCAGCAACGCCTTCGACGTGCCGCCGGACTGGAAGGTGGACTCGGAGAGCGTCTACGCCGGCTACGAGTTCGAGCACGAGGGCGAGGACATGTCCTTCATCCTCTCCGCCCCCGTCTACTACATGGACGGCTACTGCGGCAGCGGAAGCTCCCGGATCTTCGCCGGCACCACGGGCTCGCTCGGCGCCACCGACACCGCCTCCTCGGCAAGGCACGAGGCCCGGAACTGGGCGCTGGCCGCATACGACCGCAAGCAGAAGGGCAAGCTGACCGTCACCGAGGCGGAGGAATTCAGCTCCGAGCACGGGCTGCAGGGGCACATCTCGACGGCCACCGTGGAGAACGTGCCGGTGGAGGACGGCGACGAATGCGCGACCTCCAGCGGCAAGGTGATCGCCATCTCCTACAAGGACGCGCGGGCGGACATCGCCACCTGGCTGATGATCATGGATGTCGGCTACGAGGGCGAGGTGGACCAGGCCGTCATCGACAAGATCGTCAACAGCCTCCGCCCCTACGAGCCGTCCGCGGGCTGACCACCCGCGGCCCCGCCCCTCCCGGCCCCGCCCCTCTCCCGGGGCCGCCGGCGCATCTCAGGCCCGTCCCCGGGCGGCGGCGAACGCCCGCTTGATCTCCGCCCAGCGGGCGGCCTGCTCCGGCGTCATCCGGCCGCGCAGCTCGGCCAGTTTCAGCAGATTGGCCTCGGCGCCCCGGGTGAGGGTCTGCGCCTCGGCCANCCGGCGGCCCGGCAGGCACCGCCTGCCGGGCCGCCGGCGCATCTCAGGCCCGTCCCCGGGCGGCGGCGAACGCCCGCTTGATCTCCGCCCAGCGGGCGGCCTGCTCCGGCGTCATCCGGCCGCGCAGCTCGGCCAGTTTCAGCAGATTGGCCTCGGCGCCCCGGGTGAGGGTCTGCGCCTCGGCCAGATAGTGGTCGTCGATCAGCGCCTCCACCTCCTCCTCGGTCATCACCGGCACCACCTTCTCGGCCAGCCGGTTGGTGTTGCGGTAGGAGCCCTGGAGGCGGAACGGCGGCTCGGTGCGGTGCGCGTCGTCCTGCGTGGCCGAGGCGATGTAGGCGGCGTTGACCTTGAGCGTGGTGCGCTGGATGTGCAGCAGCTTGCGCAGCACGGAGAGCACCTGCTCCAGCTCGGCCGCGCTGTAGGGGTGGGCCAGCCGGTCGGCCGAGGCGGTTCCGTCCTCCCGGGCCAGCCGGACCAGCAGGTCGATGTCGGCGCGCTCCCGGGACGCCAGCGGGGCCAGCACCGGGTTGGCGGTGAGGGCGTTCTCGATGTGGCTGAGCGCGAACAGCTCCTCCCGGCCGGAGAGCACGTCGCCGAGGTTCCACACATCGGCCCGGTTGGCGAGCATGTCCGGCACCCGGAACCGGGTGCCGCCCTCGGTGAAGGGGTTGCCGGCCATGCAGATGGCGAACCGCTTTCCGCGCAGATCGTGGGTGACCGGCACCCCGTCCGGGCGGACGCCGTCCACCCGGCGCTGGGCGTCGCACAGCGGGATGAAGCGCTGCAGCAGCTCGGGCGAGCAGTGCTGGATGTCGTCCAGGTAGAGGAAGACGTTGTTGCCCATCTCCAGGCCGAAGTTGAGTTTCTCGACCTCCCGGCGGGCGGCGGCGTCCGGTGCGGCGGCCGGGTCGAGCGAGGTGGTGTGGTGGCCCAGGGCCGGGCCCTCGACCTTCACCAGGACCAGGCCGAGCCGGGCCGCGACGTATTCCATCAGTGTGGTCTTGCCGTAGCCGGGCGGGGAGAGCAGCATCAGCAGGCCCTGGCTGTCGGTGCGGCGCTCCTCGCCCGCGGTGCCGAGCTGCTTGGCGAGGTTGTCGCCGATCAGCGGCAGGTAGACCTCGTCGATCAGACGGTTGCGGACGAAGGCGGGCATCACCCGGGGGATGAACGAGGTCAGCCGCAGCCGCTCCCGCTCGGCCTCCAGCAGGGCGTTGCGCTGCCGGACATAGGCCCGGTGGGCGGGCACCCGCACGGTGCTGAACTCGGCGGTGCGGGCGAGGAACTCGTCCAGCCGCAGGGAGAGCTCGCCGCCGCTGAGCCGGGGGTGGGAGCCGAGCAGCCCGCCGACGGCGGCGGTCGGGCGGGCGTCCACCTCGCGGTGGGCCAGCGCCTCGGCGCACAGCTCCACGGCGACGGCCTCCGGCAGGTCCTCCACGGCCCGCCCGGTGGACCCGGCGAACGCCCCCAGCCAGGCGGAGACCAGCTGGTGGCGCTCGGCCAGCGCGTCCGCCCCGGAACCGAGCTGGCGCACCTCGCGGTCGAACTCCCTGCTTCCCTCGCTGCCCAGTGCGGCCCGGAAATCCCCCAGCAGCTCCCGTGCCGCGGCCCCGGCCACGAACTCCGGCTCGCCCGGCGCCAGCTCCTCGAACAGGTACTCCCCCACCTCGCGCCAGGCCCGCGCGGCGGCGGGTCCGGGCTCCGGGCCCGGTCCGGGCCCGTCCGGGCCGGGCGGCCGGGCGGGGAACCCGAGAGCCTCGGCGAGGGCGGGCGGGCGGGAGAGGAACGCCCCGGCCGCGGAGGCCAGTTCCTCCGCCAGTGCGGCCGTCGCCGCCGCGGGGCCGAAGACCGCACGGGCCCGGGCCAGCGAGCGGGCCCGGGTGGTCCAGGCGGCGCGGCGCTCCGGCCCGGCACCGAAGGCCCAGAAAAGCTGGGCGGCGGCCCGCACCCGCGGGCCGTGGCGGAGCAGCCCGGCGGCCTCCCGCAGCCGCAGCACCGCGGCCAGGATCCGGGCCGCGTCGTGGTCGTGCACGCCCCGGTCGTAGCCCTCGTCGTAGGACGCCTCGGCGACCTCGCGGACCACGGCGGTCAGCCGGTCCTCGGCCAGCGCCTCGGCCAGCCGCTCGTCCGGCGTCCCGGCCAGCACCTTGGCGGCCAGATACTCCGAGCGGTACACCTCCGGCGATTCCGAGACCAGCGGCTGGTCCCAGAAGGCGCGGGTGCCGGCGAAGGCCGGATCGGTGACCGGGGCCCGGTAGTCGGTGCCGGTCACCGCGAAGACCAGGGCGCCGTCCTGCGGCACCAGGGTGAGATCGACCGGCTGGCTGTTGACCCCGAAACGGTGGCGGCCCAGCCGGACCGTGCCGTCCGCCCCGTACAGCTCGGTGCGGTCGCGCAGTGCCCGCCCGGCTTCCTGGCGGATGGCCTTGAGCCGGCCCTCCAGCTCCTCGGCGCGCACCGTCTCGCCGAGGGAGCGCAGCTCCTCCGCGGCGCCGCGCACCCGGCCCACCAGCGGGTCGGTGGCGAAGTAGGCGTTGACCTCGTCGAGCGTGGCCAGCGCACCGGCCCGGCGGGTGACGGTGGAGAGGATGCGGCCGGCCGATCCGGCGAGCCGCTCGGCGTGCCGGGCGCGCTCGTCCAGCCGGGCCTGTTTGCGGGCCGAGAAGGTCTCGTAGATCTCCTCGCGCTGCTGCCCCAGCTGCTCCAGGAAGTCGTCGAAGGCGCCGAAGCGGGATTCGAGGTTCTCCAGTTGCAGCAGCAGCCGGCCGAGCTGCTCGTCGCAGTCCTCGGGGGTGACGGCGGCGGCCAGCGCGCCGGCCACGGCCTGCCCGAGCAGGGCGAACTCGGCGGCGAACTCGGCCCGGCCCTCCCGCTCCAGCAGCTCGCGGCGACGGCCGTCGAGCACCGCGCGGGCCCGGTTGACCGCGCCCATCACCTCGCCGATCCGCTCCAGCAGGGCGGTCCGCACGGTGGCGTCGGCGATGTCCAGCCCGCCGATGACGTCGGTGACGGTCTGCAGGGACGCGGCCTGTCCGGCGATCTCGGCGGCCAGCGGCTCGGCCGCGGCCACCGTGGCCACCTCGCCGGCCTGCGCGGTGAGCCGCTCCACCGCGGCGTGCGCGGAGTCGAAGGCGTCCCGGCGGGAGAGGAAGGCCACGGCGCGGCGGCCGGTGGCGGCCAGCGCCTCGGCCACCTCGCGGCCGATGGAGTCCAGCGCGGCCGGGTCCGCGTGGCGCAGCTCGCGCAGCGACTCCGCCCGGCCCTGGGCGCGGCGCAGCTCGGTGAGCAGGGCGACCCACTGCGGGGCGTCCTTGGGGGCCTCGCCGCGGGAGCGCCGGATCAGCGCCGTGCTCTGCTCGCGGGCCTCGGCGACCGCGTCGGCGGCCTGCCGGCGCAGTTCGAGGAGCCGCTCGTACTCGTCGATGACCTGCTCGGCGGTGGTGCGCAGGGTGGCGAGGGGCAGATGCAGGCCCTCCAGCCCGTCCAGCGGCAGCCAGTGGTACTGGTCGGCCAGGCGGGCGCAGGCGGCGATGATCGCCTCGAACACGGCCGTGCCGGGGGCGAGTTCGCCGGCCATCCGGGCCACGGTGAGGGCGTCGGAGATGCCGCGGACCAGTTCGGCGTTGCCGATCCGGGACAGCGGGCCGTCCTGGAGCGGCTGGGCGGCGTGGTGCGCGTCGGAGACGAAGGGGGTGGCCCACACCTGCATGGGGTGCACCCGGGTGGGTTCGTCGTCGGCGCGGAAGACCACCATGGTGCCGTCGTCGAACAGGCAGTGGCCGTGCGACAGGATGGGCGCGGCCACGTCCTTGCGGATCAGGTTGTAGGGCAGCAGCAGGTAACGGCCGTCCTCCCGGGAGTGGTAGGAGTACAGCACGTCCTCGCCGTTGGGCGACCGGACCACGCCCTGCATCTCCAGGCCGCCGGTGTCCAGGTCGAAGGTCTTGGCCGCGGCCCCGGCCGGAGCCGCGGCCAGGTAGTAGCCGCCGGGAAAGATGATGCCCTGGTCCTCGGGCAGGGTGTGGCAGGCCAGGCCGATGCCGTCCAGCCGGACCACGTCCCGGGTGCGGCGGTTGTAGACCAGATAGCGGTGGGTGGTCTCGTTGTAGGGCAGGATCCGCAGCAGGACGAGGGAACCGGCCCGGGCGTAGGCGATCTCGGCGTCGGCCAGCGACTGGAGCGGTTCGGCCACCGGTTCGCTGTAGACGCCCTGCCCGTCGTCGGTGTTGTCCTCCACCTTGACGGTGAGGGTTCCGCCGACGGTGTCGACGAACACCTCGCCCTCGATGGACACGTGCGGATGCTGCCCGGGGGTGTGGTGCTCGCGCCCGGTGACGGTCCACTCGACGTCGTAGGGCGGCGGGAAGACATGGTCCCGCTCGCCCTTGGCGTCCAGGTACTCGGGGGTGCCGTCGGTGGCGATCCGCCAGCGCAGCACCCGGATGTCGTCGAGCCGCTCACCGACCCGGAAGACGGCCAGCAGCAGCGGGCCGACCCGGCGCAGCTGGAGCAGCTGGGCCTGGCGGTAGTAGCGGTAGAGGGATGCGAAGTCGCGGCGGAAGGCGGGCGCGTCCAGCAGGCCGGGCACGGCGTCGGGCGGGGCCTCGGCGAAGTGCTGGCCGCCGTCCTCCGCCGCCCCGGGCCGGTAGGCGTGCAGGCCGAAGACGTCGGCGGGCTCGGTGGTCTGCTTGAGCCCGAAGTGCACGTTGTAGCCGAACAGCAGGAAGCCGCCGACCTGGACGATGTCCCGGGGTACGCAGTTGTGCTCGGTGCGGATGCGGTCGGTGGCCACGAGCTCCAGCTCGCTGCCGCCGAAGGTCTCGATCCGCCGGGTGTTGAGCTTCTGGGCACGGGCGGCGAGGTCGGACGCGGCGGCCGTCATCCGGTCCCGCAGCACCTGGTAGGTGCCCGCCTCGATGCCGCCCGTGTCGCCGCCCGCGCCCGCTCCCGTTCCCGTGCCGGATTCCGTTGCGGTGTCCACGCCGCCCCTCACTGCTGGGCGTTGTCGAGCTGCTTGTTCATCCCCGGCCCGGCCTGCCGCGGTATGGCGAGCCGCTCCAGCGGCATGTCCGCGAGCCCGTTGGCCCGGGCGGTCTCCAGCAGCTTGGCCAGGCCGCCGCTGTGCTGCCCGCCGTCCGCGATGAGCTTGGTGAGCAGCCCGGCCAGGGTCAGGTCGCGCAGCCCGGCCGCGCCGAGCCCGCCGAGCGCGGCGGCCAGGTCCCGGGTGAAGGCGGAGTTCTCCTTGTCGAGCCAGGGACCGGCCATGGCCTGCACGTTCTCGGAGTGGCCGATGAAGCCGTCCACGCTCTTGCCGGTGGAGACGGCGTTGACGATCCGGTCGAAGAAGACCTGGTCGCCGCCGACGATGTCGATCTTGGCGTTCTCCAGGGCGGTGCCCAGCACCGTGGCCTGGGCCTCGGCGACCTGCCGCTGTACGTCCACCTGGGCGATGCGGATCTCCTTCTCCGCCTCCAGCCGCAGCCGGTATTCCTCGTGGTCCCGGCTGGCGGCGTCCAGCGCGGCCATGGCCTCGGCCTTCTGCTTCAGGCCCTCGGCCTCGGCCTCCATCTTCTCGCGCATCGCCTCGGCCTCGGCCAGGCCCATCTCCCTGGCCGCCTCGGCCTCGGCGTGCCGGGTGGCGGCGAGGGCGGCGGCCATCCGCTCCTTGACCTGGGCCTCGGCAATGCCGGAGGCGGCGGCGTCGGCCTGCTTGCCCTCGGCCATGCGGATGGCGGCGGCGGCATCCAGCTCGGCGGCCTTGCGCCGGGCCTCCGCCATGGTCAGCTCCTCCTGGGCGCGGTGGACCGCGGCGGCCTCCGCGGCCTCGGCGGCCTTGATGTCCTTGACCAGCCGCTCCTGGGCCTCGGCCTCGGCCTGGATGATCAGCGCCTGCCGCTCCCGCTCGGCCTCCTCGACCGTGCGCAGCTTCTTGATCTCCTCCTCCTGCTGCGCAACGGTCTTCTCGACCGCGATCCGCTCCCGGACGACGTCGGCGATCTCGCGCTTCTCGCCCTCGATCTCCTTGTCCTTGGCGATCCGCTGGAGCTCCGTCTCCCGCTCGCGGGCGATGACCTCCAGCTGGCGGTCCTTCTCGATGCGCTCGGTCTCCACCGCGACCACGCGCTGCCGGTTGAGCTGGGCCACCGCGACCTCGCGCTCCCGGTTCTCGTTCTGCACGCCGAGGGCTTCCTCGGTCTTGATGAAGGCGGTCTGCGAGCGCAGCCGCTCCTCGGCCTGGATGCGGGCGACCTCGGCCTCCTCGCGGGCCCGCACGGTGGCGATCTCGCGCTGCTGCTTGATCTCGGCGTCGGCCTGGCGGCGCTCCAGCTCCAGCACGGCTTCCCGGGCGTCGACGTTCTGCCGGGTGATCTCCTTCTCCTCGTGCCGGCGGGACTCGTTGGTGAGGATGTGCTGGGCGGCGGTCAGCTCGGTGATCTTCCGGATGCCCTGGGCGTCGAGGATGTTGTCCTTGTCGAGCTGGGCCAGCGGGGTCTGCTCCAGGTAGTCGATGGCGACGTCCTCCAGGCGGTAGCCGTTGAGGTCGCGGCCGATCTCGGCGATGATCCGCTGCTTGAGCTCGTCCCGCTTGACGTAGAGGTCCTCGAATTCGAGCTGCTTGCCGACCGTCTTCAGCGCCTCGGAGAACTTGGCGTTGAACAGCAGCTGGAGGGTGTCCTGGTTGCTGGCACGCTCGGTGCCGATCGCCTGGGCGACCTTGATCACGTCGTCGACGGTGTTGTTGACCCGCACGTAGAAGGAGATGCGGATGTCGGCCCGGATGTTGTCCGAGCAGATGAGGCCGTCCTTGCCGATCCGGGCCAGCTCAAGGGTCTTCACCGAGATGTCCATGATCTCGGCCTTGTGCAGCACCGGCAGCACCACCATGCCGGTGAAGGTCACGTCGACCTTGCGCATCTTGGAGACGATGAGCGCCTTGCCCTGCTCGACCTTGCGGAACAGCCGGGTGACGGCGAACAGCATGACAAGGAGGATGAGCAGGACGACGGCGAGGAGTATGCCGAGTCCCTGGGTGATGGCGGTGTCCATCGTGGCGGTGTCCTTATGTCGTGTGCCGGAGGATGCGGAAGATGCGGGGGCGCGCGGGCGCGGCGGAGCGGCGCGGCCGGCGGCGGCCCTGCGGCGCGGCGCGCTCAGCCGAGTGGATCGGCGGCGGCGCCGGCCGGGGCGACCCGGAAGAAGTCGCCTTCCGGGTCGTAGTCGAAGATCAGTGCGCTGCTGCCGGCGGGAATCGGCTCGCCGCCGTCCTCGCCGCGGATGTCGACCAGGACGGTGGAGCCGTCGTCCAGGGTGATCTCGGCCTGGCCGAAGGTCTCCCCGGCGCAGCCGACACGCACCAGGCACACCCGGCCGACGAAATCGGCGTTCCGCGGGGAGGAGGTGGAGCGCAGTATCCGGCGCAGCGGACGGGCCAGCAGCCAGGTGGCCTGCCAGGCGGCGTACAGCATCAGCGCGAGCCAGGGCAGCAGGATCAGCGCGGAGTCGAACAGCGCGGTGCCGACCAGCCCGGTGAACCAGGCCACGGCGATGACCAGGGAGAACACCACGGTGACCGGGACGCCGCCCAGGCCCAGCCCGGCCAGCAGGCCGGCGAAGCCGCCGGAGGAGGACGCCTCCCCGGCGTCGCCCGCGTCACCGGTGCCGGTGTCCGCGCCGTCGAAGGCGCTGCCGGCGACGCCGGTGACCGCGGCGAAGAGCCAGTAGCCGATCACGATCACGAGCGGGAAGGTGAAGACGACGGTGGGAAACTCCAGGGCCGCGTCGAAGAATTCCCCCATACGTCCCCCTCCCCGTGGCAATGCTGGCCACATTTATACGCCACCCCGCTGACCGTCCGACAGCCGGGTGACTGGATCATGCAGTCATTGCCCCGGCCGGAGCCGGTTGTCCGCCCGGACGGGCGGTCTCTGCGTCAGCGTCCGGACGCGCCGCGCCGGCACCGTGCCGCAATGGCGGACCCGGGCGTCGTTGCGCGCCACAGGCGGTTACAGTGGTCATTTTGTTGGAATCGAGTGCGCTCGAGACGTCAATGACATGGCTGTCATGGCCGTCATGGCCCCTGTGCCCGCCATGCCGGCCATGCGTGTCCTGAGTGTCCTGAGGATGGCAAGCGTGGCGCAAGTCCTGACCCGGGGACGGGCGATGCTGTTCCGCATCCACCCGGCCCGCATCGTGGTGATGGCCTGGGGAGTCACCATCCTCATCGGCACCACCCTGCTGGCACTGCCCGTCTCGGCCGCGGACGGCCGTACCACGTCCCTGGTGGACGCGCTCTTCACCGCCACGTCCGCGGTGTGCGTCACCGGCCTGGTGGTGGTGGACACCGGCAGCCACTGGAGCGGATTCGGCCAGTGGGTCATCCTGTGCCTGTTCCAGCTCGGCGGCTTCGGGATCATGGTGGTGGCCTCGCTGCTGGCGCTGCTGATCGCGGGCAAACTCCGGATGCGGATGACGCTGGTCACCCAGACCGAGACCAGAGGGCCGGTGCTGGGCGAGGTGCGCCGCGTGGTCACCCGGATCGTCGTGATCACCGTCGTCATCGAGGCCGCCACCGCGCTCTGGCTGATCCTCCGCTTCGCCTCTCGCGGGATGGCCGCGGGCGACGCCGTCTACTACGGCTTCTTCCACGCCTTGTCGGCCTTCAACAACGCGGGGTTCGTGCTGCGCCCGGACAGCATGGTGAGTTACGCGGACGATCCGCTGCTGCTGATGCCGGTGGCGATCGCGATGCTCCTGGGCGGCATCGGCTTCCCCGTGATCATCGAGATGCTGCGGCACCGGGCCCGCCGGCGTGCCACCGGCCGGGTCAGCTGGTCGCTGCACCTGAAGCTGACCCTGCTCACCAGCGCCGGGCTGCTGGGTTCCGGCACCCTGCTCCTGCTCGTCCTGGAGTGGGAGAACGCGGCCACGCTGGGCGGCATGAACGTCCTGGACAAGACCGTCAACGCGTTCTTCCACTCCGCCATGGCCCGCTCGGGAGGATTCAACTCCGTGGACACCGGCGCCATGGAGTCGGCCAGTCTGCTGGCCACCTCCGCCCTGATGTTCATCGGCGGCGGCAGCGGCGGCACGTCCGGCGGCATCAAGGTGACCACCTTCGCCGTGCTGGGCGTGGCCATCATCGCCGAGGTGCGGGGCGAGCCCTCCTCCGGCATCTTCGGCCGCCGGCTGGCCCCGCATGTGCTGCGCCAGGCGCTGACCGTGGCCCTGCTCGGCGTGGGCCTGGTGATCCTGGCCACGATCGCGCTGCTCACCATGATGGAGGAACGCCTGGAGGTGGTGCTGTTCGAGGCGGTCTCGGCCTTCGGCACGGTGGGGCTGTCGGCCGGCGCCACCGGCGAACTGCCACCCGCGGGCAAGCTGATCATCATCGCGCTGATGTTCATCGGCCGGGTGGGTCCCATCACTCTGGTCTCGGCGCTGGCGCTGCGGGAGCGCACACGCCGCTACCAGCTTCCCGAAGAACGACCGATGATTGGATGACCATGGGCAACTATCTGCACTCCCTGCGCCAGCGGCGCCGCAAACGGCTGGCCCACAGCTACGCCCAGCAGCACATGGGCGACCAGCGGGTGGCCGTGATCGGCCTGGGCAGGTTCGGCAGTTCGCTCGCCCGTGAGCTGATGCGCCGCGGCTGGGACGTGCTGGGCATCGACGAGAGCGAGCGCCTGGTGCAGCGCAACAGCGACTTCCTCACCCATTCGGCGGTGGCGGACTGCACCGACCAGGAGGTGCTGCGCCAGCTCGGCGTGCCGGACTTCGCCAGCGCGGTGGTCGCGATCGGCTCCGACGTGGAGGCCAGCATCCTGGTCACCACCAACCTGCTGGAGTTCGACATCCCCAACGTCTGGGCCAAGGCGATCAGCCGCCAGCACGGCCAGATCCTGGAGCGGCTCGGCGCCCACCACGTGGTACTGCCGGAGCACGAGATGGGTGAGCGGGTGGCCCATCTGGTCACCGGCCGGATGCTCGACTTCATCGAGTTCGACGACGACTACGCCCTGGTGAAGACGGTCGCCCCGGAGATAGCCACCGGCGTCCCGCTGGGCGTGTCCGCGGTGCGTTCCAAATTCGGGGTGACCGTGGTCGGCATCAAGCGGCCCGGGCAGGACTTCACCTATGCCACCGCCGAGACCGTGATCGAGCAGGGCGATGTGATCGTGGTCACCGGCAAGACCGCGGCCGTCGAGGCCTTCGCCGAACTGAGCTGAGCGGAACGGGCCGGGCCGAACCGGGCCGCACCGGGCGGGGCCGACCTGCGCTCCGGGCCCGCCGCCGAGCTGACCCCCCTGCCGGTAACCCGGCGTGACCAGGTACGGTGGAGCCACCGCTTTCTGCGTCACTCAGCAGTCACTTCACCACCGTTTCCTCGCACACCCACGCACGACAACGCACAATCACCAGTAACAAACAGGTTCGGTCGAGAGTCCGTGGCCGTGCCCGCCGCCCGGCGGACACCCCGCGGCCATGCCCGCCCGTGCCTCAGGCGCGCCGGGAAGTCTGGTCGGCACATCGGTTTGCAGTTGTCCCCGAGTACCCCGTAACCGTCCCCGTCCCCCTTCTCGACACGGAGGCCCGCCTTCTCATGACGCCCCCGCACGCCGAGCGCTCCACGCTGCATCCCGACTACACCGAGCGTGACCGCCGCTCCATCGCCGAGTTCCTGCGGCTGGAGGTCTCCGGCGGCGTGATGCTGCTGCTGGCCGCCACCCTCGCGCTGATTCTGGCCAACTCCCCGCTCAGCGACGGCTACGCCTCGGTCCGCGACCACTACCTGGGGCCGGAGGCGCTCGGGCTGCGGATGTCGATCGGCCACTGGGCGGCCGACGGGCTGCTGGCCGTCTTTTTCTTCATCGCCGGTATCGAACTCAAGCGCGAGCTGGTCATCGGGGAGCTGCGCAACCCGGCCGCCGCGGCCCTGCCCATCGTGGCCGCGGTGGGCGGCATGGCCGTCCCCGGGCTGATCTACACGGCCATCGTGGTCACCCAGGGCGGGGAGCTGAGCGGCTGGGCGGTGCCCATGGCCACGGACATCGCCTTCGCCCTCGGCGTGCTGGCGGTGGTCGGACGCAGGCTGCCGTCCGCGCTGCGCACCTTCCTGCTGACCCTGGCGATCGTGGACGACCTGATCGCCATCATCATCATCGCGATCTTCTACACCTCGAACCTCAACCTGTGGGCGCTGCTGGGCTCGCTGGCCGGGCTGGTCCTCTTCCACCAGCTCCACCACCGCGGGGTGCGCGGCTGGTACATCTACGTGCCGCTGGCCCTGGTGATCTGGGCGCTGATGTTCAACAGCGGGGTGCACGCCACCATCGCCGGTGTGGCGATCGGCATGCTGCTGCGCACCACCCCCAAGGAGCACGAGCACGAATCCCCCGCGGAGCACGTGGAGCACATCGTGCACCCCTACTCGGCCGGGCTGGCGGTGCCGCTGTTCGCGCTGTTCGCGGCCGGGGTGGAGGTGTCGCCGTCGAGCCTGACCGCCATGGCCGGGGAGTCGGAGGCGGTGGGCGTGATGCTGGGGCTGTTCCTGGGGAAGATCCTCGGCGTCTTCGGAGCCACGTATGTGATGGCGCGGTTCACCCGGGCCAGGCTGTCGCCCCGGCTGGGCTGGGCGGACGTGGCCGGGGCCTCCCTGCTGGCGGGCATCGGCTTCACCGTCTCGCTGCTGATCACCGAACTCGCCTTCACCGATCAGCACGAGCTGGAGGAGCACGTGAAGGCCGCGGTGCTGCTGGCGTCCGCCACGGCGGCGGTGTGTGCGGCGGCGGTGCTGGCCTGGCGCAACCGGGTGCACGGGGCACGGCAACGGGCCGAGGCCGGCCCGGAGGGCCCGGAGGACGGCGGCGGGCGCGGGGACGGAGACGGCGGGAACGGAGACGGCGGGGACGGGGACGGCGGGGACGGGGACGGCGGGGAGCAGACCCCTCCCGGCGCCACCGCCCTCTCCGCCGGCCGCAAGAAGTGACCGGCGGCGGCCCTCGGCGGGCCGCCGTTCAGGACCGCACCAGCAGATGCAGGTCGAACGCGTACCGGGAGGCCCGGTACAGGTGCGAGCCGTACTCCACGGCCCGGCCGGTGTCGTCGTAGGCGGTGCGCCGCATGGTCAGCAGCGGCGCACCCTCCGGTTCGGCCAGCAGGGCACCCTCCTCGCCGGTGGCGGCGCGGGCGCCGATGGACTGGCGCGCGCTGTGCAGGGTGATGCCGGCCTTGCGTAACCGGTGGTAGAGCCCGCCGCTCTCCAGGTCCTGGCGCTCCAGGCCGAGCAGCCCCTCGGGCAGGTAGTTGCGCAGAAAGGCCAGGGGTTCGTCCCGGCTCAGGCGCAGCCGCTCCAGCAGGTGGACGGCCGCACCGCCGGATAAGCCGAGCGCGCCGGCCACCTCCGCCGGGGCGGGCACGGTCTCGATGCGCAGCACCCGGGTGGCGGGACGCTCCCCGGCCGCCTCCAGGTCGTCGTACAGGCTGTTGACCTCCAGGGGGCGGGCCACCCGGCTCTGCACCACCTGGGTGCCCACGCCGCGGCGGCGGACCAGCAGCCCCTTGTCGACCAGGGCCTGGATCGCCTGGCGGACGGTGGGCCGGGACAGGCCCAGCCGGGCGGCCAGCTCGATCTCGTTGCCCAGCAGCGAGCCCGGCGGCAGCCGGCCGTCCTCGATGGCCTCGGCCAGCTGCCGGGACAGCTGGAAGTAGAGCGGCACCGGGCTGCTGCGATCGATGCTGAACTGGAGGTCCACAGGCGTCCCCTTCCCCATGGCCCGAGAGCCTAGCCAAGGCCGGCGTCCCGCCGCGGGCCGGTCTGATCTCTTGTCAGATCTGTGCGATTCCCCTATCCAGAACCGACACACGGTCTCAACGTTCAGCAGTTCACGATCGCTCGACATCCGTCACCGTTGGGCGCCTCTCCCGTCACAGATAGCCAACAGGCCCGATCCTCGCTCGCTCCGGGTCGTTCTCCGGAAGAGGCTCGTGATCACCAGCCGCCGCGACAGGGCTCCCCCCGACGGCCACGAAGGCGGCCGTCGCCCTGGCGCGGTACAGGGAGGTGCTTAGTTGATGACGGACCACGGACTCTGGTCGTACAAGGAGATCGCCGCGCATATCCGGGTGCAGCCGGACACCGTCCGGTCGTACCGCAAGCACGGCCATCTCCCGCCGCCGGACATGGTCGAGGGCGGCAGGCCCTACTGGTATCCGGACACCATCCGGAAGTGGGTCGTGCAGCGTCCGGGGCACCGGGGCCGCAGGAACTGATCCCCTTCCGTCCGGCCCGCCGGCGTCGACCCCCGTCCGATGCCCCGTCCGATGCCCCCGTACCGAGGCCCGGCACCGCACCGAGGTGCCGGGCCTCACACCGCCGGCTCACTGGCACCCATACCCCAAGGGGGTATATTCTGTGTCCCGGCAACGCCCAGGCGCCCCGGAACCCCGGAGGGCCTGCCCTCACTGATCCACGAGGAGTCATCATGAGCACCGTCACCTACAAGGTCAGCGGTATGAGCTGCGGCCACTGCGAGGGGTCCGTCTCCTCCGAGCTGTCGGCCCTGCCGGGCGTCACGGCCGTGACGGCGGACGCCGCGGCCGGGCTGGTCACGGTCACCTCGGACTCCCCGCTGGAGGAGTCCGCGGTCCGCGCCGCCGTCGACGAGGCCGGCTACACGCTCGTCGGCGCCGCCTGAACCGTCCCGGACGGCAGCCGGGCCGGGGCCGGCCTCCCTCCCCGCCACGGGTGAGGCCGGCCCCGGCCCGTGCCTGCCGGGAGCCCGGGACCGCCGGTCAGCCGGCCGCGCCGGTGACCTCGGTACCCGACCTGGTCAGCGTGTACGCCACGGTCTCCCCGCTCCAGAAGTGGAAGGTCAGCAGCACCGTGGAGCCGTCCCGGACCTCGTCGAAGAAGGCCGCCGGCAGGGTGATCCGCCCGGCCTCGTAGTCCGGCGAGAAGGCCGCGCCGAACTCCTTGTAGGACGTCCAGCCGTGCGGCCCGGCATTGCCGCCGTCCGTGTAGACCGCCTCCATGGTGGCGAGCCGGTCGCCGTGGAAGGCGAACGGGATCTCCAGCCCGCCCGTCGTCCCGGCCGCGTCCGCCGGCACCGGCGTGTCATGGGTGATCACCTTCACCTCCCACGGCACCCCGCGGGAGAAGCGGAGCGAGAGCACGGCACCGACCCCGTACTCCCCGGACCCGGTCAGCCGCTCCAGCAGGGCCGCCGGGAAGGTCAGCCGATCGCCGCTGAGGGTGTAGTCCCGCCCGCGGACCAGCCGCTTCACGCCGTGGCGGACGGCGGTCAGCCGGTTGCCGTTGAGGTTGAGCGTGATCGTGGCGTCCGCCGGGGCCTCGCCCGCGCGGACGAAGACCTGGTCGGTGGAAGCGGTGCCCGAGGCCACCCGCCAGCTGGAGCGGATCTGCCGGTACAGGGCCGGATCGTTCCACCGCAGGGCGTTCCGGTCGAAGTGCTGCCCGTTGTCCCACAGCATCGTGGTGAGCCGCTTGGCACGGGCGTAGTTGCCCAGGAACTCGAAGAACTTCAGCTTCTCGCCCTGCTGGACGGTGTCGGTGCTGCGGTCGAAGCCGAGCAGGCCGTACTCACCGATGATCACCGGGACGCCGCGGGCGGTGAACGCCTCGTGCACCCGGTCGAAGGTGTCGGTCAGATCCTGCCGGGTGGTCTCGTCGAAGCGGGTGAAGCCGGCGACGTTCACGCTGAACGGCCAGAAGCCGTAGAAGTGCACCGTGGCCGCCAGGTTGGGGTCGTCGAGCGCGTCCAGGGTGGCGTTCAGCTCGTCCAGCCGGGCCTGGTCGGAGGAGGTGTGCAGGGTGGGCAGGACGAGGACCCGGGTGGCGTTGTTCCCGCCGGAACCGCGCACGATGGCGTGGAAGACGCTGTTCAGCTCGTGCATCAGCCCGGCGTTCTGCGCGTCGCCCGAACTGCCTTCGAAGAACGGCTCGTTGATGCTCTCCAGGAGCAGCCTGCGCGGGGCGTCGCGGAACGCCTCGGCCAGTTGCGTCCAGGTGGCGGTGTAGCGGGCCAGCACCTCGTCATGGCGGGTGGGCATCCCGCTCACCCACTGCCAGGAGTCGTGGTGCAGATTGAGCAGGACGTACAGACCCTCGTCCAGGGCCCATCCCGCCACCTCCCGCACCCGCTCCAACTGCTCCGGGTCGAGGGCGTAGTCCGGCGCCGGGCCCTGGTGCTGGCCCCACGACACCGGTATCCGGATGCTCCGGAAGCCCTGCTCCCGGATGCTGCGCAGGAGTTCGCGGGTGACCCGCGGATTGCCCCACGCCGTCTCGTCGGCGCCGATGGCGTCGAAGGTGTTGCCCAGATTCCAGCCCGGCTGCATGGCCGCGACCACGTCCTCGGCGGAACGCCCGGCCGCCGGCCTTCCCTCCCTGCCCGCCCCGGCGTCAGCGGCATGGGCGGCGCTCGGCATCACCATCAGCCCCAGCAACACCACCAGGGCAGCAACGGCAGCCGAGACCCCTCGTGAACGGCTCTTCACGGTCGTCCCTTCTGTTTGATTGTGTTCAACCACGTTCACTACAGCCACATCGTGCACACGTCAAGAATGCGCTTTCCGGGCCGGGCCGTCCTGGCAGGACACCGATCTCCCGTGATCTCCCCCGCGACAGGGCACCGGGGCGCCGGCCGCCCCCGCGTCGCACCTGGCCCGCGCCCTCGAGGAAGGTCTCGGGCGAACGCGGCCCGCTCCCGGCCGGGGCGGGCTGAAGCGCGTAGACAAGAGAAAGCGCCTCGCGCCGAGTCCCCCCACTGGGCCCGGGCGAGGCGCTTTGGTGCCGCTGACGCGAAGCGTCCCCCCACGGGACCTCGCCCAGTCGGCTCGTCGATGCAGATCCAGCCGAAACCACATCGACGTCACCCAGTTAGACACGACTGGGCCGGGTTCGTTGCCTCCTGGATGCTGTGATCTGCATCACAATCGCGCGGGCCCGGTGCTCCCATGGAGCCCGGGCCCGGACGGACGTGCGGGGATGTGCGGTGCGCGGGGTCGGACGTCCTGCGCGGATGTGCGGTCCCGGCGCGCTCAGCGCTGCTCGACCGGGACGTAGTCCCGCTCGACCACGCCGGTGTAAATCTGCCGGGGACGGCCGATGCGCGAACCGGGCTCCTTGATCATCTCGTGCCACTGGGCGATCCAGCCGGGCAGCCGGCCGAGCGCGAACAGCACGGTGAACATCGTGGTGGGGAAGCCCATCGCCCGGTAGATCAGACCGGTGTAGAAGTCCACGTTCGGGTAGAGGTTGCGCTGGACGAAGTAGTCGTCGCTGAGCGCGCGGTCCTCCAGCTTCAGGGCGATGTCCAGCAGTTCGTCGGACTTGCCGAGGGCGGACAGCACACCGTGCGCGGCCTGCTTGATGATCTTGGCGCGCGGGTCGAAGGACTTGTACACCCGGTGGCCGAAGCCCATCAGCCGGACGCCGTCCTCCTTGTTCTTCACCTTGCGGATGAAGGTCTCGACATCCCCGCCGGCCGCCGCGATGGACTCCAGCATCTCCAGCACGGCCTGGTTGGCGCCGCCGTGCAGGGGGCCCCACAGGGCGCTGATGCCGGCCGAGATGGACGCGAACAGGTTGGCGTGCGAGGAGCCGACCAGGCGGACCGTGGAGGTGGAGCAGTTCTGCTCGTGGTCCGCGTGCAGGATCAGCAGCTTGTCCAGGGCGTCGACCACCACCGGGTCGAGCTCGTACTCCTCGGCCGGGACGGCGAAGGTCATGCGGAGGAAGTTCTCCACATAGCCGAGGTCGTTGCGCGGGTAGACGAACGGGTGGCCGACCGCCTTCTTGTACACGTACGCCGCGATGGTCGGCAGCTTGGCGAGCAGCCGGATGGTCGAGAGGTTGCGCTGCTTCTCGTCGAACGGGTTGTGGCTGTCCTGGTAGAACGTGGACAGCGCGCTGACCACGGAGGACAGCATGGCCATCGGGTGGGCGTCGCGCGGGAAGCCCTGGTAGAACCGTTTGACGTCCTCGTGCAGCAGGGTGTGCTGGGTGATCTCGTTGCGGAAGGCCGCCAGTTCGTCGGCGGTCGGCAGTTCCCCGTTGATCAGCAGAAAGGCCGTCTCCAGGAACGTGCCGTGCTCGGCGAGCTGCTCGATGGGGTAGCCCCGGTAGCGCAGGATGCCCTTCTCGCCGTCCAGGTAGGTGATCGCCGAACGGTAGGCGGCGGTGTTGCCGTAACCGGAGTCCAGGGTCACCAGACCGGTATCGGCGCGCAGCTTGGCGATGTTGAGCCCCTGGTCGCCGACCGTGCTCTCCACCACGGGATAGCGGTACTCGTCTTTTCCGTACCGCAGTACTACGGCGCTGTCACTTGCGCGGTGTTCGCTCACGTCTTCCCTCACCGACGTCGTGCCTCTTCTTCGAGGTGCCCTGACTGCTTCCACTGTCCCCCATCTGGCGCCACTTAGTGCACTCGGGGTCGGCCAATGGACGTGTTTTCTGGCACGCAGTGCCGAGCACCACGGGGCATCAAGGGCATAGCGCCCCGCTGAGCCGGTTGTCCAGTGCCGTGAACCGGCGCCCGGCGGAAACGCTGCGGACCGCCTGGCCGAGCGCACGGCGCGAGCCGACCAGCACCACCAGCCGTTTCGCCCGGGTCACCGCGGTGTACAGAAGATTCCGCTGCAGCATCATCCAGGCACTCATGGTGACGGGAATCACCACGCAGGGATACTCACTGCCCTGCGAGCGGTGGATCGTCACCGCGTAGGCGTGGGCCAGCTCGTCCAGCTCGGTGAAGTCGTAGGGCACCTCCTCGTCTTCCTCGGTGAGGACGGTCAGCCGCTGTTCCACGGGATCAAGGGCGGTGACCACCCCCACCGTGCCATTGAAGACCCCGTTTTCCCCTTTGTCATAATTATTTCTGATCTGTGTCACCTTGTCGCCCACGCGGAACACCCGGCCGCCGATCCGCCGCTCGGGCAGCCCGGGGCGGGCCGGGGTGATGGCCTCCTGGAGCAGCGCGTTCAGCGCCCCGGCCCCGGCCGGGCCGCGGTGCATGGGCGCCAGCACCTGCACGTCCCGCCGCGGGTCCAGGCCGAACCGGGCGGGCACCCGGCGGGCCGCCACGTCCACCGCCAGCCGCCCGGCGGCCTCGGTGTCCTCCTCGGCGAAGAGGAAGAAGTCGGCCAGGCCCTGGGTGACCGGCGGCAGGCCGGTGTTGATGCGGTGGGCGTTGGTGACCACGCCGGACTGCTGCGCCTGGCGGAAGATCCGGGTCAGCCGGACCGCCGGGACCAGACCGGGCCCGGCCAGGAAGTCCCGCAGGACCTGGCCGGGCCCGACCGAGGGCAGCTGGTCCACATCCCCCACGAGGAGCAGATGCGCGCCCGGCGCCACGGCCTTGACCAGCTTGTTGGCGAGCAGCACATCCAGCATGGAGGCTTCGTCCACCACGACGAGATCGGCGTCCAGCGGACGGTCCCGGTCGTAGGCGGCGTCCCCGCCGGGGCGCAGCTCCAGCAGCCGGTGGACGGTGGACGCCTCCGCGCCGGTCAGCTCGGCCAGCCGCTTGGCGGCCCGGCCGGTGGGCGCGGCGAGGACCACCTTGGCCCGCTTGGCCCGGGCCAGCTCCACCACCGAGCGGACGGTGAAGGACTTGCCGCAGCCGGGGCCGCCGGTGAGCACCGCCACCTTCTCGGTGAGCGCCAGCCGCACCGCCTGCTCCTGCTCGGGCGCGAGCTCGGCGCCGGTACGGGCGGCCAGCCAGCTCAGGGCCCTGGCCCAGTCGACCCCCTGGAAGGCGGCCAGCCGGTCCCCCTCGGCGCGCAGCAGCCGCCGCACCTGCGCGGCCAGCGAGACCTCCGCGCGGTGCAGCGGCAGCAGGTAGACGGCGTTGACATGGGCCGTCTCTCCGGGGCCGGCGTCGTCCGCCCCCGACGCCCCGGCCCCGGTGGCCCCGATGGACCCGCTGGACCCGGTGGACGGGGCGGTGCCGGCGGGGGCCGTGCCGGCCGCCTCCGCGCTTTCCGGGGCGCCCGGGGCGGCCTC
>NZ_WTLH01000096.1 GCF_011421595.1 Streptomyces sp. YIM 98790
GCGGGCGGCGAGCCGCTCCCGCAGCGGCGCGGCCCGCCGCCGCGCGTCCCGCACCGACAGCGGCAGCGGCGACCACCCGGCCAGCCGCCCCAGCGCCACCACCGGCGGATACACCGGCGACCGGGCCATCAGCTCGGCCGGCTCGCCCAGCACCGGGACCTCGCCGGCACCCGGCAGCAGCAGCACCTGGTCGGCGTACTGCACCACCCGTTCCAGCCGGTGTTCGGCCATCAGCACGGTGGTGCCCAGGTCGTGCACCAGCCGCTGGAGCACGGCCAGCACCTCCTCGGCGGCCCCCGGGTCCAGCGCCGAGGTGGGCTCGTCCAGCACCAGCACCCGCGGGTGGGTGGTGAGCACCGAGCCGATGGCCACCCGCTGCTGCTGCCCGCCGGACAGCGCGGCGATCGGCCGGTCGCGCAGCGCGGCCAGGCCCAGCAGGTCGAGGGTCTCCTCGACCCGGCGGCGCATGGTGGCGGGCGGCAGGCCCAGGGACTCCATGCCGTAGGCGAGTTCGTCCTCCACCGTGTCGGTGACGAAGTGGGCCAGCGGGTCCTGGCCCACCGTGCCGACCACGTCGGCGAGTTCGCGCGGGCGGTGGGTGCGGGTGTCACGGCCCGCCACGGTCACCCGGCCGGCCAGGGTGCCGCCGGTGAAGTGCGGCACCAGCCCGGAGACGGTGCCCAGCAGGGTCGACTTGCCGGAGCCGGACGGGCCGACCACCAGCACCAGTTCGCCCTCGGGCACGGTGAGGTCGACGCCCTGGACGGCGGGCCGGCCGGCGCCCTCGTAGGCCACCGACACCTGGTCGAAGCGGATCATCGCGGACGGTCTCCGGTACTGCCGGGGGAGGAAGCGGACGAGGGGGACGGCGGAGGAACGGGAGCGGCGCCGGGTACGGGCCCGGGTGCCGGGGCGAGGACGGCGGGCAGCAGGCCGAGCAGCACGATCCCGGCCGCGGTCCACAGCGGGAACGCGGGCGCGGTCAGCGGCACGGCCGGCGGAGTGACGGCCGAGGGGGCGGTGGCCGCGGCCCGGATCAGCACCCCGGCCACGGCGGCGCCGGAACCGGCGACCGCCCAGGCCCGCCAGCCCCAGCGGTCGGGACGGTAGCGGCTGCGCACGCTGCGCCGCCCGCCCAGCCGCAGCCCGGCCAGGGCGGCGGCCACCCCGAGCAGCAGCACCGGCAGGCCCAGGGCCGCGCCCTCGGCGGCCAGCAGCGCGTACGTTCCCGCGCAGACACCGAGCAGCCCGCCCAGGGTGAGGGCGGTGGTGGCGCGCCGGACGGAGGGCGGGACATCGGCGGTGCGGCCGTAGCCGCGGGCGTCCATGGCGGCGGCCAGGGCCACCGAGCGTTCCAGCGCGCTCTCCAGCACCGGCAGCGCCACCTGGAGCACCGAGCGCACCCCGCGGTCGGCCCGGCCGCGCAGCCGGCGGGCGGCGCGCAGCCGCAGCACATCGGCCACCAGGTGCGGGGCGAAGGTCATGGCGACGACCACGGCGACTCCGGCCTCGTAGAGCGCGCCGGGCAGGGATTTGAGCAGCCGGGCCGGGTTGGCCAGGGCGTTGGCGGCGCCGATGCAGATCAGCAGGGTGGCCAGGCGAAGGCCGTCGGTGAAGGCGAACATCAGCGCCTCGGCGGTGACCCGGCCGCCCAGCCGGACGCCCTGCGCCCAGTCGGGCAGCGGGACTTCGGGCAGGACGAGGATCACGGTGGTGCCCCCGACGGGCGAGCCGAGCAGCAGCGCGAAGCACAGCCGGAGCAGGACCACGAGGGCGCCCAGCAGCAGGAAGAAGCGGAAGGCCCGTGCCCAGGGGGCGTCGGTGCGGCGGGCGGCGACCACATAGCCGGCCACGCTGATCAGCAGGGCCAGCAGCAGCGGGTTGGTGGTGCGGGACGCGGCGGCGGCGAGGCCGAGCGCCCACAGCCACCAGGCGCCGGCGTGCAGGGCGGTGGAGCGGGTGGCCCTGGGCGCCCGGAGGGAGTCCAGGGCCGGCCGCGTGTGCCGGGTGTTCATGACGAGGCCGGCGGGCGCCGGCGGGCCCGCCACACCGCGGCCGCCGCGAGCAGCGCGACGACCCCGGCGCCGGTCCATACGGCCGCCGGGCTGCCGTCGCCGTCGCCGCCCCCGGTGCCGGAGGTGTCCCCGGACGGCTCCCCGGCGGGCGTCCCGTCGGGCTCCCGGTCGGTCTCCCCGCCGGGGCGTCCGGTCTCCGGGTCGAGGGCGACCTGCTCGCCGCAGCCCCGGGCCGGGTAGCCGGCGATGGCGCACAGCAGCGCCTCGGAGTTGTAGCGCAGCGGCGGGGCGGCGGCGGCCAGCGCCTCGGCGGCGGAGGCGCCGTCGTCGATCACCGCGCACGCGGTGCGCGGTGAGCCCGCACCGTCCGGGGGCCGCTCACCGGCCGGGGCGTCCTCCTCGGTGCCGAAGTCGATGACCAGCGCCACCCTCCGGCTGCCGTCCCCGGGGTCCGGGGTGCCCGCGCAGACGGTGCCGAAGTCGTCGGTGCCGCGCGGCCGGTGGGCGTCGGCGGCGTCGACGCTGACGGCGAAGCGGAAGCCGAGCACCTCGCCGTCGGCCGGGCGGTAGGTGCCGGGCCCCTGGGTGGCGTACTGCCAGGTGCCGGGGGCGTCCGGGTCCTGGTGCCAGAACGACCAGTAGCGGTATCCGGTGGTGTCCGGGTCCGCGGCCTGTGCCGGGCCGCCCGCCGCGCATACCGCGGCGAGGGCGGCGGCGGCCGCCGCGCCGCTTCGGCGCCGCAGCGGCGCGGTTCCCGGCTCCGGTTCCCGGCCGGAGCCGGGAACCGGAGCCGGGAGGGCGGGAAGGCCCGCGGAGGACCGGCGGGGCATCCGGCGGGGCGCCCGGCGGGGCATCCGGCGAACGGGACGCATCAGGACTGCCGCTCCGGTCCGTCGCCTCCGTCACCGTCACCGTCACCGTCGCCTGCGCCGTCGCCTGCGCCGTCGCCGCCGGTACCCTTGTCCGGCCGGCGGCGCAGGGCCAGCAGCAGGCCGAGTCCGGCACCGGCCAGCAGGCCCACGCCGACCAGCCACCACAGCGAGCCGGAGTCCTCGTCCGCCACGTCCTCCCGGGCGTTGCCCGGTGTGCCGTCGCCGTTCCCGTCGCCGTTCCCGTCGCCGGTGCCCTTGCCGTCGTCCGTGCCCGCGCCGTCCGACGCGCCCTCCAGCGGGGTCTGCGGCTCCGGGCCGAGCGCGGCCAGCGCGGCGATCAGATCGGTGCCGCCGAAGTCGCGCGGGTCGGCGCCCGCCGCGTGCGCGGCCAGGGCCAGCGCGGCCAGCGCGGTGGGGTTCTCCCGGTGACCGGCCCACTCGCCGTGGTGCTGCTGGAGCCACTCCACCGGCCCGGCCGTCTCGGCCGCGAAACCGCCCGCGGCCAGGGCGAGGACGGCCTTGGCCGTGCCGAGGTAGTCCGGGGAGCCGTCGGTGAGGTCGTTGTTCAGGTGCTGCCCGCCCGCGGCGAGCCTGGCCGCCAGGTAGGCGGCGCCCGCCTCGGCATCGGCCCGCGGGGCGTCCTCGTGGACCGCGGGCGGGTCGCACTCCATGGGCCGCGGCGCGGCGCCGGACTCCTCCCCCGGCGTCACCAGCAGCCCGCTGCCGGAGGCGGCGAGCACCGCGTCCACCGTGGCCAGGTCGTTGGCGAACAGCTCGCCGTCCGCCTCCGGCTGCCAGGCGAAGGCGCCGCGCTGCGACGCGTCGGCGGTGCAGTCCAGTTGGAGGGCGCCCAGCGCGTCCGGCGAGCTGCCGATCTCCTCCTGGTAGGCGGGGTCCTGCACCGAGGCGAAGGCGCCCAGCACCACGGCGGTGGAGTTGGCGTCGGTGGCGTCGCCCGGGGTGTAGGGCCAGCCGCCGTCCTCGTTGCGCACGTCCAGCAGCCACAGCAGGGCCTCCGCCACGGCCTCCTCGTGCCCGCCCAGCGCGGCCAGGGCCTGGATCGCGGCGGCGGTGGCGTTGGTGTCGCGCACCGTGTCCTGCCCGCAGGGCTCCTCGGTGCCGGCCCGGTAGGTGGGGAAGGCGCCGTCCTCGCACTGCTGGCCGGTGAGCCAGTGCACGGCCTCCTCGCCCGGGGTGATGCCCGCGCTGTGCAGGGCGAGCAGCGACCAGGACTGCCGCCAGACGCCGTCCCAGGTGGCGTCGCCGTCCCCGTACAGGCCCTCGGTGGCCGATCCGTGGGCGGACGCGGACGGGAGGGCCGGTCCGGCGACCGGCAGCAGGACGGCGGTGGCGGCGGCCACGGCCAGGCCGGCGGCTGTTCGGCGGGTGCGCGGGGCGCGCGGGGTGTTCATGGTCGGTGGTTCGCCTCTCCTGTGGTGGGCAGTCAGGGCACGGCTGCCCGCCACGGCGCGGCGAGGCGCGGTGACGGCAACCGGCTCAGCTCCGCATTCCTCGACGGTGCCGGCCGCCCGGCGGCGGCCGGCGAGCCAGTGCGGCCCGCGGGCGGTGGTCCGGCTCCGGGGAGCGCCGCGGTGGCGGCCGTCCCCGTCACGGGATGGGGGCACCTCCCATGACGAAGGAATGGGGGAGGATCAGCGCCGGAGTCGCACCGGCTTTCCCCGCTCACGGGCTGGTACTGCTGCTGCGCAAGGTAGCCCCCACACGATAGCCGCCGCCCTCGCGGGCGGGCACGGGGCCTTCCGGACCCCTCCCGCCGGGGGCGCGGGGCTCAGCCCGGCGGCGGCCCGGGCGCCGCGGCCAGCCGGCACACGGTCTCGATGTCGGCCTGGGCCTCGGCCAGCGAGATCTGCCCGGAGAGCCAGCTCACCAGGGCCGCGTGCCAGGTGTGCTGGATCACCCGGACGGTGCTCAGCCGCCCCGGGATCTCCTCCTCGGCCAGGCCGGAGGCGTCCAGCAGGATCGCGGTGGTGAGCCGGAAGACGGCCCGCACCTCGTCACGCGCGGAGCTGTCCGCGAACAGCAGGGCCCGCATCATCGCCTCGGCGAGCCGCGGGTCGCGCTGGTGGGCCCGGAAGGCGCGTTTGAGGGTGTGCACCAGCCGTCCGGCCGGGTCCGGTTCGGGCAGCGGGCGGTCCCGGAGATTGGCCCGCAGCTGTTCCAGCTGGTCGTGCAGGACGGCCACCAGCAGGTGGATCTTGGAGGGGAAGTAGCGGTAGAGGGTGCCGAGGGCCACCCCGGAGGACTCGGCGACCTCCCGCATCTGCACCGCGTCGAAGCCGCCGGCCGAGGCGAGGCGGGTGGCGGCGTCCAGGATGCGCCGGCGGCGGGCGCGCTGCCGCTCGGTGCGGGCCGGGCCGGGGCCGGGCCCGTCCCGCCGCTCGTCCTGCTGGCGCTGCTGGTCCTGCGTGGTGGTCATCGCACTGGTGCTCCGCACGCACACTCGCTTCGGGCCGGTCGTCCGGGCCACGGCGGGCCCGGGGTGGAACACGTTGCAGCTTAGTTCGCGCTCCGTACCGGCGGGAACCGGCGCACTGGTCCCCCGCCCGGCCCGCCGTGGCGCGCGTCACCCGGCGGCGGATGCGCACAATGGCACCCGGGCCGGTATCGTCATATCGACCTTACCGGCCAGTAGCACCACCCATTTCAGAACTTGTTCTATTTGGAATCGAGCGGTTACGCTCCAGCCCACGCGTCGTCAGAAGGGAGCCGGGCGTGACCGCAGTGGCAGACGAGGACGCGCCTCTGCGCATCGCGCTCCTGACCTACCGGGGCGATCCCTTCTGCGGCGGACAGGGCATCTACATCCGCCACCTCTCCCGCGAACTGGCCCGGCTCGGCCACCGGGTCGAGGTCATCGGCGCGCAGCCCTACCCCGAGCTCGACCGGGTGACGGACACCTCCCCCCGGGCCGGTGCCGAGCCGCCCGGCAGCCTCACCCTGACCCGGCTGCCCAGCCTGGACCTCTACCGCCGGCCCGACCCCTTCCGCACCCCGCGCCGCGACGAGTTCCGGGACTGGATCGACGTCCTGGAAGTGGCCACCATGCGCACCGGCGGCTTTCCCGAGCCGCTCACCTTCTCGCTCCGCGCCCGCCGCCATCTGGCCGCCCGCCGCCACGAGTTCGACGTGGTGCACGACAACCAGACACTGGGCTACGGCCTGCTCGGCGTCCCCCGCCTGGGCCTGCCGCTGGTCACCACCGTGCACCACCCGGTCACCGTGGACCGCCGCCTGGAGCTCTCCGCCGCCACCGGACGCGGCCGGCGCCTGTCGCTGCGCCGCTGGTACGCCTTCACCCGGATGCAGAAGCGGGTCGCCCGCCGGCTGCCCTCGGTGCTCACCGTCTCCGAGTCCTCCCGGCGGCAGATCCTGGACGACCTCGCCGTGCCCCCCGGGCGGGTGCACGTGGTCCCGGCCGGCGCCGACAGCCGGGTCTACCGGCCCGACCCCGCCACCCCCGAGATCCCCGGCCGCATCATGACCACCTCCAGTGCCGATGTGCCGCTCAAGGGCCTGGTGTACCTGGTGGAGGCGGTGGCCAAGCTCCGCACCGAGAACCCCCGGGCCCACCTGCTGGTCGTCGGCAGGCGGCCGGAGCGGGGCCCGGTGGCGGAGGCGCTGGAACGCTTCGGCCTCGGCGACGCGGTGGAGTTCGTCAAGGGCATCAGCGACGAGGAACAGGCGCGGCTGCTGCGCGGCGCCCAGGCCGCCTGCGTGCCCTCCCTCTACGAGGGCTTCTCGCTGCCCGCCGCCGAGGCCATGGCCACCGGAACACCGCTGGTCGCCACCACCGGCGGCGCCATCCCCGAGGTCGCCGGCCGGGACGGCGAGACCTGCCTGGCGGTGCCGCCCGGGGACGCCGCCGCCCTGGCCGCCGCGCTGGGACGGCTGCTCGGTGACCCGGACCTGCGCGCCCGGCTGGGCGCGGCCGGCCGGGAACGCGTGCTGCGCCGCTTCACCTGGGAGCAGGCCGCCCGCGGGACCGTGGAGCACTACCGTGCGGCCCTGGCCGCGCAGGCCGGCCGGCGGCGGCCCCGGCCCGGCCCCGCCGCACCGTCCCCCACCGAGCGAAGGAGCTGACCGCGTGCTGACCGTGGACTTCACCCGCTTCCCGCTGGCCCCGGGCGACCGGGTCCTGGACCTGGGCTGCGGCGGCGGCCGGCACGCCTTCGAGTGCTACCGGCGCGGTGCCCGCGTGGTCGCGCTGGACCGGAACGCCGAGGAGATCGCCGAGGTCGCCCAGTGGTTCGCGGCCATGGCGGAGGCCGGTGAGGCCCCGCCCGGCGCGAGCGCCGAGGCGGTGGTCGGCGACGCCCTGGCGCTGCCCTACCCCGACGGCCACTTCGACGCGGTCATCCTCTCCGAGGTCATGGAGCACGTCCCGGACGACAAGGGCCTGATCGCCGAAGCGGCCCGGGTGCTGCGTCCGGGCGGCCGGATCGCGGTCACCGTGCCGCGCTACGGGCCCGAGAAGGTCTGCTGGTGGCTCTCGGACGCCTACCACGAGGTGGAGGGCGGGCACATCCGCATCTACCGGGCCGGCGAGCTGCTGGCCCGCATCCGCGGGGCGGGACTGCGGCCGTACGGCAGCCATCACGCCCATGCCCTGCACGCCCCCTACTGGTGGCTGAAGTGCGCCTTCGGCGTGGACAACGACAAGGCCCTGCCGGTGCGCGCCTACCACCGCCTGCTGGTCTGGGACATCGTGAAGAAACCGCTGCTGACCAGGGTCGCCGAGCAGACGCTCGACCCGCTGCTGGGCAAGAGCTTCGTGGCCTACGCCACCAAACCCCACCGCACGGCGCCGGTGGCGGCGGCGGGTGACGCGGAGCCGGCGTGACCGTTCCCGAGCACACCGCGCGCCTCGCCCTGCCCGGCGTGCTCACCGCCGAGCAGGCCGCCCGTACCGTGGCCGCCATCGCCGCCCTGCAGCGCGACGACGGTGCCATCCCCTGGTTCCGGGGTCACCATCTCGACCCCTGGGACCATGTGGAGGCCGCCATGGCCCTGGACACCGCCGGCGAGCACACCCGTGCCGCCGCCGCGTACCGGTGGCTGGCCGACCACCAGAATCCGGACGGCTCCTGGTACGCCGCCTACACCGACGGCGATCCGGACCGCCCCTGCGACCGTGGCAAGGAGACCAACTTCTGCGCCTACGTGGCGGTCGGCGTGCTGCACCACTATCTGGCCACCGGGGACGAGGTGTTCCGCCGCCGGATGTGGCCCACGGTCGGCCGCGCGGTCGGCTTCGTGCTGCGGCTCCAGCAGGAGGGCGGGGAGATCGGCTGGCGCCGGGACGAGACCGGCAGACCGGTGCGCGAGGCGCTGCTGACCGGCTCCTCCTCCGTCTACCAGGCGCTGCGCTGCGCCCTGCGGCTGGCGGACCTGGAGGGCGAGCCGCAGCCCGACTGGGAACTGGCGGCCGGGCGGCTCGGCCACGCGGTCGCCGCCCACCCCGAACGCTTCCTGGACAAGTCCCGCTACTCCATGGACTGGTACTACCCCGTGCTGGGCGGGGCGGTGCGCGGACCGGAGGCACTCGCCCGGCTCACCGCACGGTGGGACGAGTTCGTGGTCCCGGGTCTGGGCGTGCGCTGCGTGCTGCCCAACCCGTGGGTCACGGGCGGCGAGAGCGCGGAACTGGCGCTGGCGCTGTGGTCCGTGGGCGACACCGGGCGGGCCACCGAGATCCTGCGCTGGATCCAGCACCTGCGCGCCGGAAACGGCCTGTACTGGACCGGCTACGTCTACCCCGACCGGGCCGTGTGGCCGGAGGAACTGACCTCCTGGACCGCCGGATCGGTTCTGCTCGCGGTGGCCGCGCTGACCGGCGACCACGCCACCCGCGAGGTCTTCGGCGGCCTGCGCCTCCCGTACGGCCTCGCCCCCGACTGCTGCGCCGACCGCCAGCCCCGCTGATCCGCGGCCGCCGCGCCCCACTGCCGGACCGGGCGGCCGCCCGGGCTGCCGCTGCCGGACAGCGCCGCGGGGCGCGGCCCGGGGCTCCTGACGGTCCGGACCACGCCCCGCGGGCGTGCTGCTGTGCCGCTATGACGTGGTGATGTCGCGGCGTTGTGATGTCGCGGCGTTGTGGCGTGGTGCCGGTTCCCGGCCGGTGTCCGGGCGGCGGGACCGCCGCACCGGGGGGACTCAGCCGCGCTGGATACCGGAGGTGTCCTGGAGCACGCCGCGGCGGCCGTCCTGGGTCTGCGCCACCAGCGTCTGGCCGCGCTGCTCGACCGCCAGGTACCAGGTGCCCGGGGTCAGCTCGGCGATCGGGGTGGGCGAGCCGTCCTCCCCGTACAGCGGCCGGGCCACCGGCACCGCGAACCAGAACGGCTGGAAGTTGGGGTCGGCCGCGGCGGCGGGCTGCGGCTGGGCCGGCTGCTGGCCGTACTGCGGCGCCGGCTGGCCGGCGAACTGGGTGGGCGCGGCGGCGTTCGGGTCCGGCGCACCGGCCCCCGGGCCGGGGTAGCCGTAACCCGGCTGCGGCTGGCCCGGCTGCTGGCCGTAGGGGGCCGCCGGCTGCGCCGGCCTGGCCCCGGCGGTGAGCAGCGGAGCCTTCAGCGCGGGCACCATCGGCGTGGCGGCGGCGGCAGCGGCCAGCACCAGGGCGGCGATGAAGCCCAGGATGATGCCGGCGCCGTTGTCCACGCCTTCCACGCCGCCGACCAGGGTCCAGAAGCCGGCCCAGCAGGACGTCACCGCCAGCGCGATGCCCCACTGGTCCAGGCGGAGACCGAGAAACTCCTTGCTCTGCACCGGCGGGGGAACGAAGCGGGAGGCCACGATCAGACCCGCGCCGATGATCCCGGCGAGGAACACGGAGGGCAGAACGGGGAACCAGTCGGAGGACCAGCCGTTCCACTCCTGGCCGCCGAAGTCACCTTCGACTTCACGGAGATTGAGGAAGGAGGCGATGAACAGCAGCACCGCTGCTCCGATTACTGCTGCGTCGCCTCGGGTGAGCGAGCGGTTGTTCACATCAGTTCCTTCGTCGGTATCGTCGGTCGGTCTGTCATGCTCCGGCCCGTCCGGGACGGGCCCCATCGTACGGACGAACTTCCCGGTGGTCCCGGCCGATAGGCGCGACTGTTGCCCAGGCGACACGCTTGTGATGCCGCCGTGACGTTGCTCCGCACCGGGCCGGACATGTCCGTACTCCTCACTGTCCGGGAGCCGTCCGCCGCAGCACCCGCAGCGAGCCGGTGACCGAAACCTCGGCGAACGCGCCGGAGGTCACTGCCCGTTGCCAGATACGGTACGGCGCCTGCCCGCCGTCGGCCGGGTCGGGGAAGACGTCGTGGACCGCCAGCAGCCCGCCCACGGCGAGCTGCGGCACCCAGCCGTCGTAGTCGGCGTTCGCGTGCGCGTCGGTGTGGCCGCCGTCGATGAAGACCAGGCCGAACCGGGTGCCCGGCCCGAACACCGCGGCGGCCCGGGGCGAGCGGCCCACCACGGCCACCACGTGCTCCTCCAGGCCCGCGGCGTGCAGGGTGCGGCGCAGGAACGGCAGGGTGTCCATGGCGCCGGCCCCGGCGTCCCACAGCTCCTTGTCGTGGTACTCCCAGCCGGGCTGCTGCTCCTCGCTGCCCCGGTGGTGGTCCACGGTGACGGCCACCGTGCCCGCCCGGCGGGCCGCCTCGGCCAGCAGCAGGGTGGAACGCCCGCAGTAGCTGCCGATCTCCAGCAGCGGCAGCCGCAGTCCGCGCGCCGCGTCCGCCGCGGCGGCGTACAGGGCGCGTCCTTCCTCGGGGGGCATGAAGCCCTTGGCCGCCTCGAAGGCGGCCCGGATATCCGGCGGCGGCGCCTCAGATGTCGCCATGTGTCCCCCTGTGCTCCCCGTCGTCCCCGTTCTTCCTGCCGGTTCCTCCCACCGGCGCCCCGGCGGAAGGTGCCGTGGGCGGCGCATCGATGCACACTCTGCCCTATCGGACCGACACGGGTACAGCCGGGGGTGAAGTGGCGCGGCTGCCTGCCGCCGCGCGCGGCGCCGGCACACCACCGGAGACGGCCCCGGTCCACCGCCCCGGGCGCCGCCGTGCGCCGCCCGGGGCGGGCGGCTCAGGCCCGGGCGAGCGGCGCCTGCTGCAGCGGAACGGGCTTGCACACCGCCTCGGCCGGCTCGCCCCGCCCGCCCCGGCCGCCCGGCGCGGAGCCGGAGGACGAGGGCCCGGCAGCGGAAGCGGAACGGGACGGGGAGGCGGAAGCGGAAGACGAGACGGAAGAGGACGCAGAGGACGACGCGGAAGACGCGGAAGACGCGGAAGACGCGGAAGACGCGGAAGACGCGGAAGACGCGGCCCCCGCCGGCGGACCGGCATCGCCGGAGGCCGCCGGGGCGGGACGCGGCGGCTGCGGCGCGGGAACCGGGACGGCCAGCCGGGTCAGCCCGCACGGGGTGTGCGCCGTGGCGTACGGCAGCCGCAGCTCGCCCTCGGCCGTCCACAGCGCGCAGCCCGGCAGCCAGCCCTCCGGCGGGGCGAAGTGCTGGAGCTCGCGCTGCTGCGGACGCCACACCGCCACCCACTCCCCGGCCGGGCCGGTCATCCGCAGCGCCACCCCGCAGCGCTCGGGCAGCAGCGCCTGCCCGGGCTGCACCGCGATCGGCGTGATGCTCAGCCCGTCCGGGTGCAGGGCTTCGGGGAACCGCACCGGCCGGTGGCTGCCCAGCACGCCCCAGCCGATCCGGTCCGTGCCCGGGGCGTCGGAACACACCAGGAGCAGCCCGCTGTCCGGATCTGCCAGCAGCAGCCGGTCGTTGCTGTGCTCGGTGATCTGGAGCAGCGGCCGGGGCTCGCCGCCTGCCTCGACGTCCACGGTGACCGCGCCGACCCTGCCGTCCGCGCCCGTCCGGTCCAGGGCCAGCAGCCGCCCGGCGCGGTCCAGCCAGGCGCCGCCGGAGCAGCTCCCGGGGATGCGGCCGACCAGCTCCGGGCCGAACGCCCCGCCGCAGACCAGCCACAGCCCGGTGTCCGGCCCGTCCGGCACCAGGGCGTACGCCCGGCCGCCGTCCGGCACGGGCGGCAGCAGCTCCACCCGCTCGCCCTCCAGTGCGCCCAGCGGGAGTTCACCGGTCTCCGGGCCGGAGGGGTACACCAGGGAGAAGTGGTGCCGGCCGTCGGCCCGGCGGCAGAGCAGCACCCGTCCGTCGGCCAGCGGCGAGACCTGGGTGTCCGGCTCCTCGGGCTGGGCGCAGGGCAGCGGCACCGCGTACGGCTCCGGGCCGTCCAGCGTCCACCGCTCGGCGTGCCAGCCGCCGCCCTCCCGGCCCTCCTCGGGCTCGGCGCCCGCACGGCTGACCAGGCGGGCACCGTAGGCGCCTTCGGCGGTGACGGTCAGCGGCCCGCCGACCGGGCCGCCCCACGGCGGGCCGGACGGCGGCGCGCCCTCCCGTACCGGCGCCCGGACCTCACCGGTGGCACGGCCGGTGATCTGCTCCGCGCGGCCTGCGTGTTCTGCGCGGTCTGCGTGCTCTGCGTGCTCTGCGGGGGGTCGTGCGGTCATGGGGCATGACGTTAGATTCGCACGGTCAACCGGACAACTCGGGTCCCCGCGCTTCACCGTTAAGAGTGACGCATGCCCCATTCCCCGGCGCCCGACGCCCGGACTGTGCTGTTCCCCACGGCGGTTGGCGGCGACCGGCGGCGACCGGGGAAGCCGGACGGAACGGACCGCGGCGGTCCGGCCGCCCGGAGCGCCGCCCGCCGCCCGCCGCCCGCCGCCCGGGAACGGTACCCGACGCGTGCGCCACGCGCGGACGGGCAGGGCATCGCGGCCNGGAACGGTACCCGACGCGTGCGCCACGCGCGGACGGGCAGGGCATCGCGGCCCGGGGAGGCCGAACGGCCTCGGAGAGGTAGCCTGATGCCCGTGCCCGTACTTTCGGATGTCATCAGCGCGCTGGACGGTCTCTGGCCTCGTGAACGGGCCGAGGACTGGGACGCCGTCGGGCTGGTCTGCGGCGATCCGGCCGAGCCGGTCGAGCGGGTGCTCTTCGCCGTCGACCCGGTGCAGCGGATCGCCGACGAGGCCGTGGCGCGCGGCGCCCAGCTCCTGGTCACCCACCACCCGCTCTATCTGCGCGGCACCACCACGGTGGCCGCCGACGGCTTCAAGGGCCGTGTGGTGCACACCCTGATCCGGCACGGCATCGCCCTCTACGTGGCGCACACCAACGCCGACCGCGCCGATCCCGGGGTCTCCGACGCCCTGGCCGGCGCGCTCGGTCTGCGCGTCACCGGCCCGCTGGTGCCCGACCCCGACGACCCGGCCGGCCGCCGCGGACTGGGCCGGATCTGCGCCCCGGCCGCGCCGCTGCCGCTGGCCGAGCTGGTCCGGCTGGCCGCCGCCCGGCTTCCCGCCACCGCGCAGGGCATCCGCGCGGCCGGCGACCCGCAGCGGCTGATCCGCAGCGTGGCGGTGTGCGGCGGTTCCGGCGACAGCCTGTTCCCGGCGGTGCGCAACGCCGGTGCCGACGCCTACCTCACTGCCGATCTGCGGCACCACCCGGCCTCCGAGGCGCGGGAGGCGGCCCGCTTCGCCTCCCCCGGCGCCGCCGCGGGTGACGGCTCCGGCGACGGCGGTGCGGAGGCCGGGCCCGCGCTGCTGGACGCCGCGCACTGGGCCACCGAATGGCCGTGGTGCGAGCAGGCCGCCGCGCAGCTGGACGCGGTCTCCGACCGCCACGGCTGGCAGCTCCGCACCCATGTCTCGCGCCAGGTCACCGACCCCTGGACCGCGCACGCGGCCTCGGCCCCCGACGCTTCCACCACCCCGTCCCTCGCCCCCTCAGGAGCCCCCAACTGAACGCCGCGCCCGCCGACCAGATCCGCCTGCTGGACGTCCAGGACCTGGACGTCCGGCTGACCCAGCTCGACCACCGGCGTACCACGCTCCCCGAGCACGCCGAGATCCGCGCCCTGGAGTCCGAGATCGGGCAGCAGCGCGACCTGCTGGTCGCCGCGCAGACCGAGGAGAGCGACACGGCGCGCGAGCAGACCAAGGCCGAGCAGGACGTGGAGCAGGTGCGCACCCGTGCCGCCCGCAACCAGCGCCGCCTGGACTCCGGGGAGATCACCAGCCCCAAGGACCTGGAGAACCTGCAGAGCGAACTGGTCTCGCTGGGCCGCCGCCAGGACGACCTGGAGACCGTGGTCCTGGAGATCATGGAGCGCAACGAGGCCGCGGCCGAGCGCGCCAAGGAGCTGGGCGCCGCGGTGGCCGGCCTGGAGGACAAGCTCACCGAGGCGGTCGGCCGCCGGGACGCCGCGCTGCGCGAGATCGACCAGGAGGCCGAGCAGGTGCGCGGCCGGCGCGCCGAGGCCGCCGGCGGCATTCCGGACCCGCTGCTGAAGCTCTACGACCGGCTGCGCCGGCAGTACGGCGGGGTGGGCGCGGCCCGGCTGCACCAGAAGCGCTGCGAGGGCTGCCGCCAGGAGCTGGCGCTCACCGAGCTGAACGAGGTGCGGCAGGCCCCGGCCGACGCGGTGCTGCGCTGCGGCAACTGCAGCCGCATCCTGGTGCGTACCCCGGAGTCCGGCCTGTGAGCTCGGCGCCGCTCCCGGCCCCGGCCCCGGGCGGGCGCGGCCGTGAGCTGATCGTGGAGGCGGACGGCGGTTCCCGGGGCAATCCGGGCCCCGCCGGATACGGCGCGGTGGTGCGGGACGCGGCCACCGGGCAGGTGCTCGCCGAGACCGCCGAGTACCTGGGCCGGGCCACCAACAACGTGGCCGAGTACCGGGGGCTGATCGCCGGCCTGCGGGCCGCGCACGACCTGGACCCGGAGGCGCTGATCAGCGTACGGATGGACTCCAAGCTGGTGGTGGAGCAGATGTCCGGACGCTGGAAGGTCAAGCACCCGGACATCCGGCCGCTGGTGGTGGAGGCGCGCTCGGTCCATCCGGCGGGCGCGGTCCGGTACGAGTGGATTCCGCGGGAGCGGAACAAGCACGCCGACCGGCTGGCCAACGAGGCGATGGACGCCGGCGGCCGCGGCCGGGAGTGGCGCCCCGAGACGCCCCCGGCCCCGGCACCGGCCGGCCCTGCCGTGGCCCCGGCGCCGCCGGGGGTGCCCGCCGCCGAGGCGGTGCGGACCCAGGGCTGGGGGGCGGCGGCCGCCACCCCGTCGACCTTCGTCCTGCTGCGGCACGGGGAGACGGCACTGACACCGCAGAAGCGGTTCTCCGGCAGCGGCGGCGCCGACCCGGAGCTGTCCGACACCGGCCACCGGCAGGCCGGGCTGGCCGCGGAGGCGCTGGCCGCCCGGGGCACCGTCCAGGCCGTCCTCAGCTCCCCGCTCAAGCGCTGCCTGCAGACCGCGGAGGCGGCCGGCAACCGGCTCGGCCTGCCGGTGCAGGTCGAGGAGGGCCTGCGGGAGGCCGACTTCGGCGCCTGGGACGGCCTGACCTTCGCCGAGGTGCAGGAACGCCACCCCGACGATCTGGCCGCCTGGCTGGCCTCCCCCCGGGCCAGGCCGACCGGCGGGGAGAGCTTCGCCGCCGTGGCGCGCCGGGTCACCGCGGCCCGGGACCGCATCCTGGCCCGGCACGGCAGCATGACCGTGCTGCTGGTCACCCATGTGACGCCGATCAAGACCCTGATCCGGCTGGCGCTGGGCGCCCCGCCCGAGGCGCTGTACCGGATGGAGCTGTCCGCGGCGTCCCTGTCGGCGGTCGCCTACTACCCGGACGGCAACGCCAGCGTGCGGCTGTTCAACGACACCTCCCATCTGCGGCCCCCGCCCGGCGCGGTCGGCTGACCGGCCGCCGGGCCCGCCCCCGGGCGGCTACAGCTCGGTGACGACCACGTCCAGCCGCCGTGCCGTGGCGCCGCTCCCGGCGCCCGCCCCGCCCTCGACACGGTGGCCGAGGGAGCGCAGGACGTCCGCCAGTTCCTCCGGGGTGGCCGGATCGGCGCCCGACTCCAGCAGCGAGCGCACCATCCGCCCCTTGGTGGCCTTGTTGAAGTGGCTGACCACGCTGCGCCGCTCCACCCCGTCCACCAGCCGGGAGTGGAGCACCCGCACAGTCACCGTGCGCCGGGCCGCCGCGCTGCGCGCCGCCGGTTTCCACAGCGCCGCGTACGCCGACGAGCGCAGGTCCAGCACCAGCCCGTCGCCCGCCGCCTCCGGCAGCACGGTGCCCAGCGGCCCGCGCCAGTGCCCGGCCAGCCCGCCCAGGGCGGGCAGCCGCACCCCGCCCGGGCAGCGGTAGGAGGGCACCCGGTCGGTGATCCGCAGCGCGCCCCACAGGCCGGAGAAGACCAGCAGCGACCGCTCGGCCCGGGCCCGCGCCTCGGGCGGCAGCGAGGCGAGGCCCAGCGCGTCGTAGAGCACCCCGGTGTAGAGCCCGGCGGCGGGCAGTGCCGGTGCGGTGCGCAGCGCGGCGTTCTTGGTGATCTCCCCGCTCTGCCGCTCGCTCAGCCCCAGCACCTCGCGGGCCTTGACCTGGTCCGCGGAGCACAGCGCGATCAGCTCGTCGAGCACGGCCTCCCGGGCCGGGGTCAGCCCGGGCAGGGACAGGGCGGCCAGATCCAGCGGCGCCCCGCCCCGCGGCTCGGCCTTGCCCTCGGACGGCGGCAGCAGCACCAGCACTCGTGTCCACTCCTCTTCCCGGTCGGGCCCGCTCCGGCCCCCGGGCCCGGCGCGTTCCCGGCCCGGTGGCGGCCGGGCCCGGGGCGCGGAGGGGGCACGAGGGCGGGCGGACCCGTGTCATCGCCTGCGGTCCCGGCCCCAGCACCCTACGCCCGGCGCCCGGCGCGGAGCGCGGCGGCCGCCCCGGTACCATGGACAGCGCAGACGAGCCGGGCGGGCGGTCGCGTCGGGACGCATCGGCGTCCCGCCGAGGAACGTCCGGGCTCCACAGGGCAGGGTGGTGGCTAACGGCCACCCGGGGTGACCCGCGAGACAGTGCCACAGAAAACAGACCGCCGGGGTCCGTCACAGGACGCCCGGTAAGGGTGAAACGGTGGTGTAAGAGACCACCAGCGCCCAGGGTGACCTGGGCGGCTCGGTAAACCTCACCCGGAGCAAGGTCAAGAGGGGCCGTCGGCAGACGGCCCTGCGCGGACGTTCGAGGGCGGCCCGCCCGAGTCCGCGGGTAGACCGCTTGAGGCTGCCGGCAACGGCAGTCCCAGATGGATGGCCGCCGCCTCGGCCGGCCGCGAGGCCCCGAGGCACAGAACCCGGCGTACAGCCCGGCTCGTCTGCACCATGCCCGAAGTCCCCGGCCCGCCCCTGGCCCCGGCACGGGGACCGCCGAGGTGGCGCCGGGGTGACGGAGTCCCTCGTCGTGCCGTGCGGGCCCTCCCCGGACGCCCTCGCCGCCGGACTCCCCGGCGTCGCCGCCACCGACCGCGGCGGACTCCGCTCACCGCCCTCAGGCAATGTACGGCGCCCCGCCCGCCAGGCCATGCCGGATACGGACCATGAGCGCCGGGTGGATCGGCAGGTCGGCCAGCTCCTCCTGCCCGACCCACCGCACCTCCTGCGCCTCGTCCGGCTGCGGCACGATCTCGCCGCCGGCGGCCCGGCCCCGCACGCAGATGTTGATGGGCTGCCGTACCTCCAGCACCTCCGAATGGTGCATGTACGCGATCACGTGCTCCGGCGTGGAGAACACCCCCACGAGCCCGTCGATCTCGATGTCGAGGCCGGTCTCCTCCCGGCACTCCCTGATCGCGGCCTGCCCGACGGACTCGCCCTTCTTCACCCCGCCCGTGGGGATCGTCCACAGACCGTTGTCCACCCGCTTCAGCAGCAGCAACCGCCCGGCCTCGTCGCGGACGAACGCGGACGCGGACGTCTTACGGGACGTCGGGGCCGGGGCGTTGGGGTCGCGCCAGTAGTCCACCCGGTGCGTGGCTCGCTTCACGACGGCACCTCCTGCGCCAGCATGGCCGGCCGGGCCGATGCCCAGACCCGCTCGTAGGACTCCATGTAGGTGTTGAAGAACGCGCCGTCCATGCGGCGCAGCCGGAGCACCGGCGTGCAGGCGGCCAGCACCCCGTAAGCGTGGACATTGACGAGCATGTCGTCGTCGAACCGGTAGATGCTGTTGTACAGCGGGGTGTCGTGCAGCCGGATCTCCACCGTCTCCGGCATGGCCTCCCCGTAGTAAGCCAGGACGGCGGCGACCCGGCCGGCCACTCCACCGCCGATGCGGTACTCCTGGTCGCGCGCGGCGAGCTGGGAGCCCTGGGGGTCGCCCAGCAGCAGCCGGACCCGGACTCCTGCGGCGGCCTTCTTCGCGAGGGTGGGGATCCACTCGGGGTGCTCCTCGGTGAGGAACAGGCCGGCAAAGGCGATCAGGTCCACGTTGCGCTCGGCGCCGCGCAGCAGTTCCATCCAGGTGTGGCGGGGAACAAGGCTGCGCCTCGGGTAGGTAGCGACGAGTTCGGCGCCGGTGAGGGACGCGGAGTCGACGGCGCTGGGCCACAGGTAGGACTCGTCTTCGCCGAGGATGGCAGCGACCCGGTAGCGGGTGCGGGGGTGAGGGATGGCATTGCCGCTGATCCAGCGCTCGACAGACTTGGCCGACACTTCTGCTGCTTCGGCAAGGGAGTTCAGGTCGTGCCCTGCGCGATGCATGGCGTGCCGTAGTCGTTCGTTTGCCACGGCAGCCATGGTGCCATTTGCAGACACCTCCGCGCGGCGGCGTGGCGGGGAAATGTCGGTAGGTGTCTAGCAGTGGCGATGCACTGTCCGTCGCTGCGCGGAATCCTAGCGTCATGATCCCGCTGAGTGTCCGGAATCGGCTGGTACCGCATGTGACCACTTCACCCACGCCGATACGGAACTGCGCCGGCACAGGCCGCGGAGGTGACGGCCGTGACTGACGTGTGGGACTGGCCAGTGGGGACACCGTGGTGGCAGACCGTCCCGATCCAGGACCCGGCTGCTGAGCCGAAGGACTACGAGCAGACCAGCGACGAACCCGCCGACGGGGAGGAGCAGCAGTGACCTCCCCTGTATGGAGAGTGCGTGACTGGCTGGCGCCTGGCCGGTCCCCGCGCTGGGACGAGCGGGCGGTGCCGCTGCCCGTCCCCTCCCACTGGGAGGCGGTGCACGTCCCCGACGCCGACCCGATCCTCGCCGCGCTGGAGGTGGAGTTCCTGGACGGGCCGGTGTTCCACCGGCCGGCCGTGGGAGACGCCTACGTCCTCGTGCCCCCCGGTACCCACGGGCACTGGGACGTCGAGGGCTCCCGCATCGTGCACCATGGCCGCGGCACGAACCTGCTGTGCGTCCCCGACCCCGCCCGCACCGAGCCCGGCCCCGACGGCTGGCCGTACTGGCCCAGCCCGCCCCGGTTCGAAGGCGACGGCCGGGTGCGGCTCGCCGATCCGGAGGTGCTGCGCCGCATCCTCATCGGGGCTTTCCGGTGACCGCCGCGATCGGCCCCGCCGCCGGGCCCGAGACCGAGGCCGCGGTCGACTGGACCGGGCTGCGCGGCACCCTGCATCTGGACCAGATGCGGGGCCTGGCCTGCGCCTGGTGCGCCCACATGTTCGGGCCCGCCTGCCGGATGCAGGAAGCCGGACGGTGGCACGGCATCCTCGACCGCGAGTGCACCCTGTGGGCATGCGCCGACCGGCAGGCGTGCCAGGCCCGGTGGGAGGCCCGGCAGGACATGAGTGCCGCCCGCATGCGCGCCGCCCTCACCGTCGCGGCGCCCGCTCCCCCGGCAGGGGGCGGCGCCGGCCGCCTGCCACACGGGTGAGGGCGCAGCCGGCCCGCGCCGCACCCGTGGCGGGCCGGTCAGTCCTCCTCCGGCCCGTCGTGCCGCATACCGGCCCTGCGCCGATCCGCGGGAAGGAGGGGAATCCGGTCAGCGCGGTACCGCTGTCCTCACACGGGGCCGTTACGAGGTGGAGTGCTCGGCGAGGCGGGTCCGGGTGTGGGGTCCGTAGACGCCCTTGTCGTCGCCCTGCACGCCGTACCAGTTCTGGAACTTGATGACGGCGGCCCGGGTGTTGCTGTCGTAGACGCCGGTGATCCCGCCGTCGTAGATGTTGGGGATCTGCTCCAGGCGCCGCTGGAGTTCCTCGACGGCCGGGCCGCTGTCGCCCTTGCTGAGCACCGGGACCGGGCCCTCGGAGCTCGGTTCCGGCGTCGGTTCGGGGGTGGGCTCCGGAGCGGCGGTCGTCGGCTCCGGGTCCGGTCCGGGGTCCGTGGAGGGCGGCGGGGGATTCTCCGTCTCCGCCACAGGCTCCGCGGGGGACTCCGAGGAGCCGGGGGACGGGCTCTGCGCGCCCTCGGCCGTGGGTTCCGGCCGCGGCTCCTCCTCGCTCTCCTCGTCGTCCGCGCGGGCGAGGCCGCCGTCGGGCAGGGCGACGGTCGGGTCCGCGTTGCGGTCGTCGGTCTCCGGTCCGCCGCCGGCACCGCCCAGCATGGCGATCAGCAGGGCGGTGCAGCCGACCAGGACGGCCACCGCGCCACCGGCCACCGCGGCGATCAGCGCGGGGCTGCGGGGGCGGGCGTGGGCCGGCCTCGGGGGGCGGTCCAGCAGGACCAGCGCGCCGTCCTCGCGTTCCTGGAAGAGTTCCAGATCGGCCGTGGCGGCGGCGGTCTCGCCGGGCTCGGACACGGCGTCGGTGGTGACGAATATCCGCGGCAGGGGCCGGGTCACGCAGTCGCACTCGGGCCAGCCCTGCGGTCCCGGGCCCGTGCCGCACTCGGCACAGTGGGGTCCTGTGGTCACTCCGGGCTCCCCCCTTCCGCACGTTCGCCGGTGATTATGCCGCACGGCCGCCGGCCGGTCTCAGCGGCCGCCGCCGTCCCGGTCTCCCCAGCCGCCTCCGTCGCCGTCCCGGTCGCCTCCCGGTTCGTCGGTGTACGCCTCCAGGCGCTCCCGGGTGCGGGGGCCGTACACGCCGGGCTCGTCACCGTTCACCCCGTACCACTGCTGGAAGCGGAAGACGGCCTCCTCGGTGTCCCGGTCGAACTCGCCGCTGATCTCGTCCCGGTACATGTGCGGGATCTGGCTGAGCCGGCCCTGGAGCTCCTCGACCTCCGGGCCGCTGTCGCCGCGCCGCAGCACCGGGGGCTCGTCGGGCTCCTCCCCGGGCGGCGGATCGTCCGGCCCGGCGGTCGGGGACGCGGGGGTGGGGGTGGGAGTGGGCGACGGGGAACGGCCGGGGTCGGACTCCGGGCCGGGCGAGGTCTCCGGCCCCGTCTCGGTCGCGCCGGGTGAGGGGGACTCCGGCGTGGGGGACGCGGAAAGCAGTTCCTCCTCCGGGGAGGGGGAGTCGACCTCCTCGGGCCCGGGGTTCTCGGCCATGCCGCCGTCGGGCAGGGCCAGGGAGGGTTCCGGACGCGCGGTGTCCTCGGCGCGGTCGGTGCCGCCTCCGCCGGTGCCGCCGATCAGGGCGCTGACCGCGGCGGTGCAGCCCATGACCAGGCCCACGGTGCCGCCGGCCAGGGCGGCGACGCGCAGCCGGCCGCGGCGGGCGCTGCGTTCCGGCTCGGGGCCGGTGCCGGGGACAGGGGCCAGCACCAGGGTGTCGTCCGCGCCGCCCGCACCGCCGGCGCCGCGTCCGCCGGTCTCGGCGAACAGGGCGAGATCGGCCGGGTCGGCGCGCCCGGGCCGGTCGTCGGCGGCGACGGTGCCGAAGAGCGACCCCGCCGCGGCGGGGGGCGGCGCCGCGCCGGGGCAGCCGCCCGGGCAGTCCGGCCTGCCGCAGGCCGTGCATGCCTCTTCGGTGTCCGCCACGGTGGGTCCCTCCTCCACAGGTGGTGGCAGCGATTATTGCGCAGCGCACCGAACGCCTCCGCGGGCCGGGCGGGGGCGTTCCAAGGGCACTACGGGGTGCGGCCGTTGCCGGTTCCCGGGTCGGGACGGCGCGGGGCGGTCGGGCGGCGGGCGCCACCCGCACCGGGCGGGCCCCGGGATCAGGAGTAGCTGGTGTGCTGCTCCAGCACGGCACGGGTGTTCGGGCCGTAGACGCCCCAGGCGTCGCCGCGGATTCCGTACCAGAGCTGGAAGGTGCTCACGGCGGACTCGGTCTGCCAGTCGAACACCCCGGCCGGGACGTCGACATACCGGAAGTACCACAGCACCTGCCGCAGGCGGTCCTGGAGTTCGGTGACCTCGGGGCCAAAGTCGCCCTCCTGCAGCGACATGACGGTGGTCCCGCCGTCCGTCCCGCCGTCGCCGCCTCCGCCGGTGGTGCCGTCCCCGCCTCCGCTGCCGCCGTCGTCGTGCGGGTCGCCGTCGGGGTCGTCCTGGTCGCGGTCGCCGTCCTGGTCGGTGCTGCCGCCGCCGGTTCCGGTGCCGTTGCCCTGGTTCCCGCCGTTGCCGCCGGACTGGCGGCCGTTCACCGAGGGCCCGTTGCCCTCGTCGGGCCGCGGCGCCGCGGGGTCGGCCACCTGGCTGCCGCCGGAATCGTCCGCGGAGGGCCGGGCGGCGGGCTCGGAGTCCGGTTCCCCGGCCGCGGGTTCCCCGGCCGCCGGCTCCTCGGCTTCCGGCTCCTCCTCGGTCGCCGGGTCGACCAGTTGCTCCTCCGGCTCCGGGGACCGCCACTCCTCGCCGGCCGCGGTCAGGCCGCCGTCCGGGAGGGTGAGGGCCCGGTCGTCCTGCCGCCGGGAGTCCTCGCTGCGCTGGCCGGCGGCGCCGCCGAGCAGCGAGGTGGCCAGCGCGGTGCAGCCCATGACCAGCGCGGCGGCGCCGCCGGCCAGCGCAGAGGTGCGGGCGCGGCTCCGGGGGCGGGCGTGTGCGGGGCGGGGCCGCCGGGAGAGCTCAAGGGCGGTGCCGGGGCCGGCGGCGGACGCCGGGGAGTCTGCGGCATCCGCGGCATCCGTGGCGTCCGCGGGCTCGGAGAACCGGGCCACGTCGTCCGGGTCCAGTGAGGGCAGGGCCCTGGCCTCGCCGAGGGTCACGTAGATCCGTGGCATGGAGGGGGCCGTTCTGCCGCAGTCGCAGCCCGGGTGACCGTCCGCGCCCACGGCTGTGCCGCACTTCGCGCAGTGCGCCGCGCCCTGCATCTCCGGCACCTCCCCCTTGGCATGGGCCTCTTGGAACATCTGTGACGCGATTATGCACCACTGTTCGACCGGTGTCCCCGGTATGCGGGTATGCCCCACGGGAGGAATCGCAGCATACGGACAAGATGGGCGAACGAATCAGGCCACGGACGGGCCCTGCCCCTGGCGGCCTCCCGCCAGGGGCACGAGGCGGAGGTGACCGAACAGCCGTCCCGGGGGCGCAGGGAGGCGCTGCCGGAGCTGTCGCCGGGCTGAGCGCGGACCGGCGCGGGATCGCCCGGTGGGCCGGGCGGGGGCGCGACGGAGGTCGCCCGGGTGGAGACGGCCGGTCGCGGCTCCGGGTCCGGGACGGCGCGCCGCGGCGGCGGCTCTCCGCGGCGGCAGCGGGGCGTCACGCCGCGTCGGGCCACTGCTCGGGCAGGGTCGGGCGGATGTTCACCGGGGGCGACTGGCACATCCCCGCTCCGATTTTGTATCGTGTGAGAACAAAGTGGCTCCGCCCCACAAGCCCCGACCACAGGCGGGCGGAGCCACTTGCCCGTGCCCGCCCACGGCACCCCGCCCACAGCCACCGCACCGCCAGGAGCGTCCGATGTCCGCACCGCCCGAGCTGACCGCCCATGCCGTGCTGCTGGACATGGACGGCACGCTGGTCGATTCCCATGCCGTGGTCGAGCGCGTCTGGCGCCGCTGGGCCGAGGCCCACGGGCTGGACGGAGACCACGTGATGAGCGTGGCACACGGCCGGCAGGGCCACGCCACCATGGCGGAACTGCTGCCGGAACGCCCGGCGGAGATCAATCTCGCCGAGAACGCCCGGATGCTCGCCGACGAGCGGGCCGATCTGCACGGCGTGGTCGCGGTACCCGGTGCCGCAGCCCTGCTGGCCGCCCTGGACGGCTTCCCGCACGCCCTGGTCACCTCGGCGGACGCCCCGCTCGCGGAGGTGCGGATGGCCGCCGCCGGACTCCCGCTGCCCCGGCTGCGGATCACCGCCGAGTCCGTCAGCGCCAGCAAGCCCGATCCGGAGGGCTTCCTCAAGGCGGCCGCCGAGCTGGGCGTGGCGCCCGGACGCTGCGTGGTCTTCGAGGACTCGGCGGCCGGGGTCGCCGCGGCCCGCGCGGCCGGCATGCCGGTGGTCGGCGTCGGCCGCACCGCCGCCGGGCTCGCCCCCGACCTGGCCGTGCCGGATCTCAGCGGGCTGCGGGTGACACCCGCCGACGGCGGCACCGCGCTCCGGATATCCGTCTCCGCCGCCTCCGGCTGACCCCGCCCCAGGCCCCGGGCAGGGGCCGGCCGCGGCGTTCCCTTTCCTCCCCGCCCGGGTGACGCCCCCGAGCCGGCCGCGCCCCCGCCCGGCACTCCCCCGCCGCCCGGACCGGCGGCAGCACGCCGGTGCGATGCCCCGGCAGCATGGCATCGCGCCCAAGCGGCGTACCGCCGGCCCG
>NZ_WTLH01000097.1 GCF_011421595.1 Streptomyces sp. YIM 98790
ACCGGCGAGCCGGACGGCGGCCTGCGCGCCGCACGGCGCCCCGACCCGCAGGGCCGTGCCGGGCCGGTGGCGCTGGCCCCGGCACCCCGGCTGTGGCCCGCGCTGGGCGCGGTCTACCGGGCGCAGCTCTCCCGGGCCCGGGTGGCCCGCATCCCGCTGCTGTTCGTCGCCACCTTCCAGTCCCTGGGCATCCTGGTGCTGCTGCGCGGCGTGGTGGACCCGGGTCCCGGCGAGGCCGCGCGCGCGGTGGTGGCCGGGTCCACGGTGCTCGTGGTGGCCTTTGTCGCGCTCAATCTGCTGGCCCAGTACTTCGGGCAGCTCCGCGCCTCCGGAGGGCTGGACCACTACGCCACGCTGCCCGTCCCGGCCGCGGCCGTGGCGCTGGGCACGGCCGCGGCCTACGCCTCCTTCACCCTGCCGGGCGCGGCGGTGACCGCGGTGACCGGCAGTGTGCTCTACGAGCTGCCGATGGGCGGGCTGTGGCTGCTGGTGGCCGTGGTGCCGCTGGCCGGCGCCGCGCTGGCGGGGCTGGGCGCGGCGCTGGGCCTGCTCTCCCCGCGCCCGGAGCTGGCCACCCTCTGCGGCCAGCTCGGCATGTCCGCGGCGCTGCTGCTCGGCGTGCTGCCCGCCTCCCGGATGCCGGTGCCGGTGCAGTGGGTGCGCGACCTGCTGCCGTCCACCTACGGGGTGGACGCGCTGGCGGCGGTGCTGCGGCCGGATCCGCAGTGGGGGGCGGTGCTGCTCGGCCTGGCCGTCTGCACCGTGGCGGGTGCCGCCGCGCTGGCCCTGGCCACCTGGTCGTACCGCCGCGCCGCGACCCGGTGAGCCGGTGAGCCGGTGAGCCGGTCGGTGAGCCGGTGAGCTGCGGCATGGTGCCCGCGGCGGGCCGCCGGGCGCGGCGGACGCCCGTCCCTGCCGCCGAACAGGAGGGCGGAACTGGCAGGATGTCCGAGTGACCGTTCCCCTTCCCACTCCCGACGACCGGAAGGCCCCGATGCGCGGCCTCGATCCCTGGGCGGCACCGCCCTCCCTCGCCCCCACCGGCGGTGGCGGCGGAGACACACGGGTGCAATGGGGCCGGGAGATCCGCACCGGTGCGGTCGTCATGGCCGCCGTGGCGGCGGCCGTCGGCCCGGTGCTGGGACTGCTCTGGGAACGGCTGGCCCCCCGGGTCCGCCTGCTGGTCGGCGGGGACGCGCTGTATCTGGAGAATCCGGAGAGCCAGCGCGCGATCGCGGGGGACGGCACGTTTCTGCTGCTGGGGGTGGCGGTCGGGCTGGCGGCGGGGGTGGGCGTCTTCCTGGCCCGGCGCCGCTCCGGCGTGGCCGAAACGGCCGGTCTGGCACTCGGCGCCGGGCTCGGCGCGGTGCTGGCCTGGCGGCTCGGGGAGCTCCTGGAGCCGAGCCGGGAGGAGGTCCGGGAGCTGGCCCGGCGTCTGGGCGAGGGGGCGCTGGTCGATGCGCCGCTGACGCTGAACGCGCCGGGCGCGCTGATCGGGCCGGCGTTCGGCGCGCTGCTGGGACACTTCGTCTGCATGGCCCTCTGGGGCCCGCGCGAGCCGGTCCGCCGGCCGCCGGTGTTCCCCCGCTGGGGGTGAGCCGGGCCCCTCGGCAGGCGGTCCGGCGGCCAGGCTCCCGGGCGGCCGGGCCCGGATGCCGGGCCGGCGGCTGTCAGGCCCGGATGTCGGCGACGGTGGCGCCGGTGAGGCGGACCAGGTCCTCCGGGGCCAGTTCGATCTCCAGACCGCGGCGGCCGGCCGACACCAGTACCGTCTCGTACCCGGTGGCCGAGGAGTCCACCACGGTGGGCAGGCGCTTGCGCTGCCCCACCGGCGAGATGCCGCCGCGCACGTAGCCGGTGGCCCGCTCGGCCGCCGCCGGGTCGGCCATGGCCGCCCGCTTGCCGCCCGCCGCCGCTGCCAGCGCCTTCAGCCCCAGCGAGGCCGACACCGGGACGACGGCCACGGTCAGCCGGCCGTCCACCTCGGCCACCAGGGTCTTGAACACCCGCTCCGGCTCGACGCCCAGCGCCCGGGCGGCCTCCTCGCCGTAGGAACCGGCGGCCGGGTCGTGGTCGTAGGAGCGCAGCGTGTACGTCACGCCGGCCCGGGTGGCCGCCACCGTCGCGGGGGTGCCGCCCCCGCCCTTCGCTCTGGTCGCCTTGGCCACCGTGCCGCTCCTTCCCTCGCCCGCCGAGGCCGTGGTCCGCTCGCACTGTACGCGCACAAGGGCCGGTCACCCACCGGTTTTCCCGGCCTGCGGCCCGGCCGCCCGCTGCCGGGCGTGGTGGCGCGACGCCTTGGCGCGGTTGCCGCAGCCCGCCATGGAGCACCAGCGCCGGGTGCCGTTCCGGGAGGTGTCGTAGAAGTGCAGCACGCAGGCCGGGCTGGCGCATTTGCGGATCCGGTCCGGGCGCTCCTCCAGCAGCCGCAGGTAGTCCTCGGCGGCGGCCCAGGCGAGCAGCCAGGCGTCCGGTTCCGCCTCGGGGGAGGAGCGCGGACCGGACGCGGTCAGGGTGCGGCGCAGGGCGCCGTGGGACAGCACCTCGTTGAGCGCACGGCGCGCGGCCGGGTGGCCGGGGTCGCGGACCAGGGCGGCCAGCGCGTCCCGGACCCGCAGCAGCGGCTCCCTGGTCCCGGGGCCCACCGTGACGGAGAGGCCGTCCAGGGCCGCGGCGACCGGGCTGCCGGTCAGCCAGACGAGCAGTCCCTCGTCGCTGTCCAGCAGGTCGTGCGGGCCGTCGCTGCCGATCCAGCGGGTGTTGAGCAGGTCGATGGCCAGCGGCTCGCCGGTCAGCGGCCGGGGATCGGACGGCGGGGTGCGGCGGTGCATCTCGCTCCTCCCTCGGGGTCGGCTGGCACCACGGTAACCGGTCAGAGTGCGAACACCGGTTGTGTTCCCGCGATCTAACCCCTAATGTCATTCTCAGTGGTTAGTTCGGGTGAGAGGACCCCTTCCATGAGCACGCCCATGTCCATGTCCACGTCCCTGCAGACCGGCCATGTCGGCCTGAACGTCACCGACCTCGGCCGCTCGCTCGCCTTCTACACGACCGTTCTCGGGCTCGACGTCCAGGCCGAGAGCCGGGAGGGGGACCGGCGCTTCGCCCTGCTCTCCCGCGACGGCCGGCTGCTGCTCACCCTCTGGGAGCAGAGCGCCGAGGGTTTCCGCACCGACCTGGCCGGTCTGCACCACCTCTCCTTCCAGGTCGGCACCATGGAGGAGGTCCGGGAGGCGGAGGCCGTCCTGCGCGGTCTGTCCGTGACCTTCGCCCACGACGGGGTGGTCTCCCACGGCGAGGGCGCGGCCTCCGGCGGCATCTTCTTCCACGACCCGGACGGCATCCGGCTGGAGATCTACGCACCGGCCGGCGCCGAGGACGCCCCGGCCCCGGCGGGTGCCGCACCCACCTGCGGCTTCTTCTGAGCATCCAGGCCGGGGGCCGGCGTCGCCCGCCCCTCCCGGCGGGCAGGCCGGCCCCCGGCCCCCGGCCCGCCCCGCCGGTACCCGAGCGGACCGCGGCGGACCCGGGACTCCCGGACGACGGCAGAAGGACCCCGGGGGAATCCGGAGAGCCGCGGAGGACCCCGGAGAACCGCGGAGGACCCCGGAGAACCGCGGAGAACCGCGGAGAACCGCGGAGAACGGAGAGAACACCATGCCCGCCGCCTATCACCGCGGAGAGCTCGCCGTACAGGAACGCGCCCNGGAGAGAACACCATGCCCGCCGCCTATCACCGCGGAGAGCTCGCCGTACAGGAACGCGCCCGGGTCGGCCCCCGGGCGGCCCGCTCGCTGCGGGCGATCCGCGACACCGTGCCCGACATCGGTGCCGCCTTCCTCGCCAGGCAGCCGTTCCTCGTGCTGGGCGCCCGCGACGCCGCCGGCCGGCTGTGGGCCACCCAGCTGACCGGTGCCCCGGGCTTCCTGCACGTGCCCGACCCCCGCACCCTGCTCGCCGCGGCCCGCCCCGCCCCGGACGACCCGCTCGCCGCGGCCCTGGCCGCTCCCGCCCGGACGGGCCTGCTCGCCATCGAACCCGCCGCCCGCCGCCGGATGCGGCTCAACGGCACCGCCCGCCCGGACGGCACCGGCCTGCGGGTCGCCCTGGACCAGGTCTTCTCCAACTGCCCCAAGTACATCCAGCGGCGGGAGCCCCGGTTCGCGGGCACCGCGGCGCCGGGCGACGGGCGGCGCACCGTGACCGACGGCACCGCGCTCACCCCCGCCCAGCAGCGGGCGGTCGGCGCCGCCGACACCTTCTTCGTCGCCACCGCCGCCGACAACGGTGACGCCGACGTGTCCCACCGCGGCGGCGCCCCGGGCTTCGTCCGGGTGCTGTCCCCCACCACGCTCCGCTGGCCCGACTACCACGGCAACGCCATGTTCCTGACGCTGGGCAATCTGGAGCGGAACCCGGCCGCCGGGCTGCTCTTCCCGGACTGGCGGGCCGGCACCCTGCTGCACCTGTCGGGCACCGCCCGCACCGACTGGGACCCGGACCGGGCGGCCCGCGTCCCCGGTGCCGAACGCCTGGTCGACTTCACCGTCACCGCGGTCCGGGAGATCACCGCCGCCTCGCCGCTGCGCTGGACCGCGCCGGAGTTCTCCCCGTTCAACCCGCCGCCCCCGCCGCCCCCAGCGGGGCGCTGAGCAGCGCCGCCGGGCCGGCTAGTTCAGATGGGTGGGGCGCAGCGTGAAGTCCGCGGCGGGCACCGAGGGCAGGCTGCGGATCAGCCGCACCTCGCGCCGCAGCAGCTCCAGCTCCTGCCGCAGCCGGGCGGCCGTGTCCGGGGCCTCCAGCAGCCGCTGCCGCTCCGCCGGGTAGAGCACGGTGGTCGCCGCCACCAGATAGGAGACCACCGACGGGTCCTCCGGCAGATCCCGGTTGGCCGCCGGGGTGCGGTCGTAGGCACCGGCCAGCTGCCGCTGGTAGGCCCGGAACGCCCCCAGCACACCGGCGGCCAGCAGCTCCGCGCCCTCCCCGGTCCGCTCCGGCAGCATCTCCACCTCGCCGACCAGGAACGGCCCTTCGGTGTCCACCGACAGCAGCCGGAACCGGCTGGTGCCGGTGGCCAGCAGGTCGTACCCGGTCACCGGCCGCGCGGCCGGCCCGCCGCCCGTGCCGCCGCTGCCGCCCCCGGTGTCCTCCGGGCCGGCGGGCCCGGCGCCCCGGCCGCGCTCCCGGATGGTGGTGGCATCCGCCACGCAGCCCACCGAGAAGAAGGAGTCCATCGGGTTGGCCGCGAAGCCGGCGCCCGGCCCCGGATCGGCGGGCTGCACGTGTTCCGGCAGACCCAGGGCCGTCGGGGCCACCTCGTGGCCGTCCCGGATGGCGATCACCCCGAACGGCCGCGGGCCGTCCTCCGGCAGCTTCAGCAGTTCCTCCACGAGCGCCCGGTAGCGGGCCTCGAAGACGTTCAACGGCAGCACGAGCCCCGGGAACAGCACCGTACTGAGCGGGAACAGGGGCAGGCGCGTGGTCGTCACAAAAGGCCAGCCTATCGGCAGGGCACGGCCCGTGCGGAGCCCTTCACCACGCACCTGACCGCGCACTCGCGCGCACGCACCGTGCACCCGGGCCGCGCCCGTTCCCGGCGCCGGTCCCGGCCGGACCGTTCCGGCCTCCCGGCGGACGGGCGGAATGTTCCATTCAGTGGAACGCCCCCCGGTGGGGCGGAAGCGGTCTGCGACACTGGTGGGGTGCTGAACGGGATCGATCCGCGCGGTCCCGCCCGCGCCCGGTTCCCGGGGACGTCCGGGTGATCCGGCCCGGACACCGCGGTGAGCAAGCAGGCAAGGAACGAGAGAAGGAACGCATGAGCCGCGTGGGCGCGGGACGCGAGACCGGACCCCGCACGAAGGGCGCACCGTGAACGGCGTCTCCACCGCACTGATCGCCGTCGGGCTGTTCCTCGGCGGCGGAGCCTACTCATTCTGGAAGCAGGAACTGCCGCGCGGTGTCGTCGCACTGCTGGCGGTCGGCGCCGCGCTCTGTCTGGTGGCCGGCATCCTGCGCTTGGAGGTCTGGCAGTGAGCACCACGAGCACCACCGGCGCCACCAGCACCACCGGCACCACCGGCGCGGGGGACAGCACGGACGGCACCACCGGGGGACCGGCGGCGCGGGCCGGCGCCCGGTCCGCCGCCCCGGCCACGCCGCTCACCAGGACCGTGGTCGTCTTCGACTACGGCTTCGGCAATGTCCGCTCCGCGCAGCGTGCCCTCGCCCGGGCGGGCGCGGAGGTCGAGATCACCCGCGACTTCGATGCGGCCCTGAACGCCGACGGCCTCGTCGTCCCCGGCGTGGGCGCCTTCGCGTCCTGCATGAAGGGCCTGCTGGCGGCCCGCGGCGACTGGGTGGTCGAACGCCGGCTGGCCGGCGGGCGCCCGGTGCTGGGCATCTGTGTCGGCATGCAGATCCTCTTCGGCCGGGGCATCGAGCACGGCGTGGAGACGGCCGGGCTGGAGGAGTGGCCCGGCACCGTGGACCGGCTCGAGGCGCCCGTGGTCCCGCACATGGGGTGGAACACCGTCGAGCCCCCCGCCGGCTCCGAACTCTTCGCCGGTCTTCCGGCCGGCGCCCGCTTCTACTTCGTGCACTCCTACGCCGTGCACAGCTGGGAGTTCCGGGCGACGGACCCCCGCATGGCGGAGCCCAGGGTCACCTGGGCCACGCACGGCGAGCGCTTCGTCGCCGCCGTGGAGAACGGCCCGCTGTGGGCCACCCAGTTCCACCCCGAGAAGTCCGGCGACGCCGGAGCCCACATCCTCCGCAACTGGATCGGAACGCTCTGATGACTGCCCCCACCCGCACGCTGGAACTCCTGCCGGCCGTGGATGTCCGGGACGGACAGGCCGTCCGCCTGGTGCACGGCGTCTCCGGCACCGAGACCTCCTACGGCGACCCGATGTCGGCCGCGCTCACCTGGCAGCAGGCCGGCGCCGAATGGCTGCACCTGGTGGACCTGGACGCGGCCTTCGGCACCGGGGACAACCGGGAGCAGATCGCCGAGGTGGTCCGCCGGATGGACATCAAGGTCGAACTGTCCGGCGGCATCCGGGACGACGACTCCCTGACCGCCGCGCTGGCCACCGGCTGCACCCGGGTCAACCTGGGCACTGCCGCGCTGGAGTCCCCCGAGTGGGTCGCCAAGGTGATCGCCCGGCACGGCGACCGCATCGCCGTCGGCCTGGACGTGCGCGGCACCACGCTGCGCGGCCGGGGGTGGACCCGGGACGGCGGTGACCTCTACGAGACCCTGGAGCGGCTGAACTCCGAGGGCTGCGCCCGCTACGTGGTCACCGACATCAACAAGGACGGCACCCTCCAGGGGCCCAATCTGGACCTGCTGCGGAACGTCTGCTCCGCCACCGACCGCCCGGTGGTGGCCTCCGGCGGTGTCTCCTCGCTCCAGGACCTGCGGGCGCTGGCCTCCCTGGTCCCCGCCGGGGTGGAGGGCGCCATCGTCGGCAAGGCCCTGTACGCCGGGGCGTTCACCCTGCAGGAGGCCCTCGCCGCCGTCGCCCGCCCGGGAAGCGGCTCATGAGCCTCGCCGTACGCGTGATCCCCTGCCTGGACGTGGACGCCGGCCGGGTGGTCAAGGGGGTCAACTTCCAGAACCTGCGCGATGCCGGCGATCCGGTGGAGATGGCCAAGGTCTACGACGCCGAGGGCGCGGACGAGCTGACCTTCCTGGACATCACCGCCTCCTCCGGCAACCGCGAGACCACCTACGACGTGGTGCGCCGCACCGCCGAGCAGGTCTTCATCCCGCTGACCGTCGGCGGCGGCGTCCGCTCCCCCCAGGACGTGGACCGGCTGCTGCGCGCGGGCGCCGACAAGGTGGGCGTCAACACCGCCGCCATCGCCCGCCCCGAGCTGATCCGGGAGATCGCGGAGCGCTTCGGCAGCCAGGTGCTGGTGCTGTCCGTGGACGCCCGCCGGGTCACCGGCGGCACCGCCACCCCCAGCGGCTTCGAGGTCACCACCCACGGCGGACGCCGGGGCACCGGCATCGACGCCGTGGAGTGGGCGCACCGGGCCACCGAGCTGGGCGCCGGTGAGATCCTGCTCAACTCCATGGACGCCGACGGCACCAAGGACGGCTACGACACCGAGATGATCCGTGCGGTGCGCAAGCACGTCACCATCCCGGTCATCGCCTCCGGCGGTGCGGGCCGGACCGCCGACTTCCCCGAGGCCATCGACGCCGGGGCCGACGCCGTGCTGGCCGCCTCCGTCTTCCACTTCGGCGATCTGCGCATCGGCGAGGTGAAGGAAGCCCTGCGGACCACCGGTCACCCCGTGCGCTGACGGACCGGGAGCCGCTTTCGTTCCCGGACGCGGCTGCTGTGCACCCGAGTTGGCCATATGCTGTGGCGCGGTGACGGCCCGCACACGGGGGCGGGCCACGGGACGCACATCCTTTCCGTCCGCCTCGTCGCGGCCGGAGAGGGGGGAAGAGGCAAAGGTTGGCAGGGTTGCAGTTCGACGAGGAAGAGATCGCACGTTCCCTGCGGGACTCGGACGAGGCCCTGCGGGTCTGGTACACGAGTCTCATGTCCCCGAAGGACGACGATCTGGTACTGACCGGAGTGCCGCTGCCGTCGTTCGGGCGGATGGGAGAACTCTTCGACCAGTGGTTCGAACGCAATCGGGCGCTGCTGCGCCAGGCGCTCTGCGGAAAGCTGCACAAGGCACGGCTGAGCGCGGGCGGCAAGGACCTCACGGAGGTCGGCGTCGTCGCGGTCATCGCGGCGGCACTCGCCGCCTCCAGCGTCCCCATACCGGTCGACCCCCTGGCCACCGCGGTGGTGCTGCTGGCCCGCGGACGCCTGGAGAAGCTCTGCGGAGAACCGGCCGGGACAGGCGCCGGGGAGTGAGAGCGGACGGACCGGGACCGAGATGGCACGCACGTTGTTGCAGTCCTATGTCGCGGAGCAGGTGCGGCACTCGGTGGTGCGGCTCCGGGACGAGGAGGTCGACCCGAAGGGTGTCGCGACGGGGTTCTTCATCACTCCCACCGGCTATCTGATCACGGCGTTCCACGCCGTCAAGCACCGCTTCATCGGCGGTGCGGACACCTCACCGATCAGGATCGAGTTCGACACCCCGGCGTCCTCCGGCGGCCCGGCGGCCGTGGCCCGCCACACCGTGTCCGCGCACACGACAATGGAGTGGGCCGATCCCGTGGCGGACTGGGCCCTGCTGAAACTGGACTTCGAACCCGCCGGATATCTGCCGCTCGCCCCCGCCGGGGAGCAGACCGACGACCCGGACCGGGCCGAGCTGCGGGTGTACGGCTTCAACATCACCGACCAGAGCACCGCCAAGCAGTGCGTCTTCAAGGGCGACTACGCCGGATACGTGCCGGACAAGCGCCGCTACGTGGTCTCCTACGTGGTGCGCGCCGAGGGGCAGAGCGGCGGTCCGGTGATGGACCTGCGCACCGGCTGCGTCATCGGCTCGGTGGTGGGGTACCGCCCGCGCGAGGTGCTGACCGGCGAGGCGGCCCGGCTCGACCACGAGATCCTGGGCCGGCTGGGACTGGATCTGGACCTCCGGCGGCTGGCCGACGACTGGCGCACCCGGCTCGCCCGCCACATCTGCACCCATGACGACACGCTGGCACCCCTGCTGGACAGCATCACCAGCCCGCCGCTGCCCGCCCGGGCACTGCACCGGCGGGAGATCGTCCGGCAGGTGGCCTCGATGCTGGGGCCCGGGGGCAGGCCGAGCGTGCTGCTGCACGGTGCCGGCGGCAGCGGCAAGACCACCGCCGCGGCGGAGGCCGCGGAACTCACCGCCTCCCGGCAGCAGGATGGTTCGGTCTTCTACCACGACTTCGCGGTGGAGGGGAACGCCGGTCACGACGTGCTCCTGCGGGCGCTGTCGGTGCACCTGCTGATGCGCTGCAGCCTCTTCGATCCCCTGATGGCCTGCCTCGACGGCGATCCGTCCGGGCAGCACTCCGGCATCGCCGCGATGATCTACGCCGCGGCACGGGAGAGAAGCATCGTCTTCGTGCTGGACAACATCCACCACCTCTCCCGCGACACCCATGCCCGGGTGCTCGACTTCCTGGCCGGGCTGGAATCCGCCGCCGCGTCCGGCAGGTCCCGCGTCCTGCTGCTCTCCCGGTACCTCCCGCCGCCCGGCATCCGGGCCCCGGTGGTCCCGGTCAGCGGATTCACGGAACAGGAGGTCTCCGGGTTCCTGGAGCTCTACGGCGTGAGACTGGACGGCGCGGAGCTGACGAACGTCTGCCGGTTCCGGTCCAGCATCGTCTGCATGGAGGAGATCGCCCGCTCGCCCGAGTGGCGGCGGAAGGTGGCCGCCGGGGAGGAGGGGGCGGGAGCCGGGGGCGCCACCGAGGCGCTCCGGCGCTACTGGACGGACAACTACGCCCATCTGCCCGAGGCGGACCACGCCCTGCTGCTGACGGCGGCCGTCATCGGCCGCCCCGCCACCCGCGAGGAGCTGGAGGAGATCTCCGGGGTGGAGAACTTCGCCGCCACCCTGGACCGGCTGCTGCGCGAGCCTCCGCTCATCAAGTCCGGCGACGGCTACTACCTGCATTCGGACATCGAGTCGGCGGTGCTGTTCGTGTCGGACGGCCGGCGGATCACGGCCCTGCGGGAACGGGCCGCCGTCTGCTTCACCCGGATGCGGCGCTACCTCGAAGCGGCGCGGCAGCACTCCCTCGCCGGGCAGACCGGACGGGCACTGGAACTGCTCTACCAGCACTGCGAGACCCTGATCACCGGCGGCCTGGTCGGCGAGCTGGAACAGGCCGTGCAGGACCTGATCGAGGGGCCGGACCCGGAGGCGCAGCGGCGGGGAAGCCACCACATCAACACCGTCCTCGCGCGCTGCCGGACCGCCCGGGGCCACTACCACCAGGCGCAGCCGCACTGGAGATTCGCCATCCGCACCGCGTCGGACGACTCGGCCCGGGCGGCCCTGCTCAAGCGGCTGGGCGACAACGACCGCATGGCGAGCGACTACGAGTCCGCGGCCCGGAGCTACCGCGAGGCCGTGAAGCTGCTGCGGCAGCGGGACGGCGACGCCGCCGACATGGCGGAACTCGCCGGGGCCAGCATCGGCCTGGGCAAGCTGGACCGCCTGTGGGCCTTCTACGACCGGGCGCTCGGCCGGTACGCGGACGCGCGGGAGTCGTATTCCGTCCTGCTGGACGTGACCGGGCTCGCGGAGGCCGAATTCGGGATCGGCGAGGTCAGCAGGCTCCGGTCCGACTGGCAGGCGTCGGAGACCGCCTACCGGAACTCCTACCGGCACGCCACGTCGGCCGGGAATCTGGAGCGGCAGGCCTACGCGCTGTGGGGCATCGGCGAGATCTGCCGGCTCACCGGCCGCCCGGACGAGGCCTTGGAGCACCACCGGGCGGGCCTGGACATCTGCGTCAAGATCGGCGACCGGCGCAGTGAGGGGTGGGCGCTGCTGGGCATCGGGCAGGTCGAGCACGCGGCCGGCCGGCCCGCATTCGCCAGGGCCGCCTTCGACGAGGCTCTCCAGCTTTTCCGGCGGACCAGGAGCGACACCGAGACCGCCCATGCCCTGCTCTCCCTGGCCGAGACCCGCCGTTCCGCCGGGACGGTGGACATGTCGCTGTACGAGCAGTCCGGGACGCTGTACCGGAAGCTGAATCTGCGGCACTGCCTGGTGCAGCACTCCATCGTGAAGTCGTGCGCACTGCGCAGCATGGGCCGGCGGCGGGAAGGAAAAGCAGTCCTGAGAACGGCCCACCGGCTGGCGAGGAAATGCGGAATCGAGGCGGAGACCCGTCTCATCGAATCCCTCCGCAGCGACCCGGACACCATTGTCTTCCCGGAGCTGAACTTTCCGTGAGACCTGCCCCGGCATCTGCCCGGGCATCTGCCGCGGCGGGCCGGCCCGGAGCGTGCCGGGCGGGGCGGCGGCAGCCGCCCCCGGCCTGCCACGAGCCGTGCCGTGACCCGTGGAACCCTGGATCGCCGCAGGTCAGGGCCGTAAGGGAGGCCGTTCCATCAGGTGAGAACGCCGGCCGGGGGCATCGGTGCAACCGCTATACTTGCCGCCATGCTCCTTGCTGACCGGCTGGTACTCCGCGACGGTACCACCGCCCTTCTTTTCGACATGGACGGCGTGCTCCTCGACACGCTGGCGCTCGATCTCGAACTGGCCGAACGGCTGCTGAAGCCGGTCGTCCCGCATGAGTTCACGCTCACGCCCGGGATTGTCCGCGCCAACTTCCCCTATGACATTCCGGAGTTCTGGCGGAGGACGGCGGCGGCGGTCGGTCATCGGCTGAGCGAGGAGGAGACGGCCCGCCTCACGGCCGAGCTGAACCGCTGCCGGGAGGCGGAAGCCGCGCCCGTTCACGAGGGCATCGTCGAGATTCTCAAGGACGCCCGGAGCGCCGGGCTGCGCATCGCGCTGGTTTCGAACAATCCCCGGGAACAGATCGACGCGATGACGGCCGCGACCGGCCTCGCGGAGTTTTTCGACGCGGTGGTGAGCAATGACATCGAGGGCGTGAGGAAGAAGCCCGCCCCCGATCCCTATCTGGAGGCGGCCCGGCTGCTCGGTGCGGAGCCGGCCCGCTGCGCGGCGGTGGAGGACTCGCTGCTGGGCGCCGAGTCGGCCGCCGCGGCCGGCTGCTTCACCGTGGGCGTGGCGACGGGCGCCTGCGACTTCCGGACCCTGTCCGCCTCGCCGCACGTGGACGTCTGCTATTCCGGCTTCCAGGAGGCGCGGGTCCGGCTGGGGAACGGCCGCGTGACGGAGAAGTTCCTGGTCACGCCGAACGAGTTCGTCAGCCACATGATCGAGCACATCGCCTGGCGCACCGGCCGCTCGGTCGATGTCCGCTACACCAGCGACGACTGGCGCCGCCTCGGCGAGCTGCTGGGCAAGGAGCTGCGGGCCCTGCCGCGCAGGCGCACGGCCTCGGTGTCGCTGGGCATGATCGACGACGGCAGCTGCGAAGTGGTGCTGCGGGACGCCGCCGGGCAGGCGGACGGCCGGTCCGGCCGCTTCACCCTCACCTCCTCGCAGCAGGTGGACCTCGACTGGTTCGTCGGTGTCCGCTGCGAGCAGATGGCGGACGGGCGTCCGCTGCTGGCCATGCTCCACGGCCTGGCGGACGGCGGCGCGCTCGACATCGACATCAATGTCACCAGCTTCGAGGACCCGCACCACACCTGGGAGGCGGTCTTCCGCGGGGTGGGCATCGCCGCGGAGAAGCTCGGGCACCCCGAGGGCGAGGCGCCGTGGGAGACGGCCGTGACGGGCGCCGCCGAGGAGCAGCCGCCGGCCGCCGCCGCGGGCGGGGACGCGCAGGCGGCCGCGCAGCCCGCCGCCAGGTCGGTGGAGAAGGGGTGGACCACCCTGCACTCCTCGGTCACGCGTGCCGCGACGCAGCGCGAGACGGCGGAGAGCGTGGTCCGCGTCGAGGCGGAACTCGGCGGGTCGGGGGTCGACTGGAAGGTCGACGTCGCCGACTCCATCGAGGTCGACGGCATGCGGGAGCTGCTGCGGGAGTTCGCGCGGGGCGCCGGGATGCGGCTCGATGTGACCTTCCGGGCCACGCGGCTGAACTCCAGCCACGTCGTCACCGAGGACATCGGCATGGTGCTCGGCCGGACGCTCCGGCAGATCGCGCTGGAGCGGATGGAGCGCATCGGCATCTACGGCGCCGGTTCCAGTCTCCGGGGGGTGGAGGACCTCGACGCCGAGCCGGTGCACGTCGGGGTGAGCATGGAGGGCCGCAAGTTCTGCAAGTACGTGCCGCTGGCCGAGGAGTACGACGCCTTCCGGAAGCGGTTCCTCATCGGCAGCACCCTGGCGGACGGCATGTTCAGCGAGGATCTGGACGACTTCGTCGACGGCTTCGCCGGCGGCATGCAGGCCAGTGTGATCGCCCACTTCGGCACCTCGGCCACGGTCGAGGAGGGATGGCCCATGGTCTTCCGGGGCATGGGCGAGGCGGTGCGCGAACTGATGTCCGTCAACGAGTCCCGCCGGCGGCTCATCGCGGGCGTCAAGGGCACTCTCGCATGACCGTGAACCGGGTCCGCATCGACCGCCATGTCGCCGCGTCCCGGCCCTATGTCCCGGACTGGCTGGGCATGGACCGGTCCGCGTACCTCTGCCTGGACCGGAACGAGTCCACCCGGCCGGTGCCGGATCATGTCGTGCGGGCGCTGACCGACTATGTGACGAACGTCGGCGTGCAGTGGTACCCCGGTGATGCCGAGCTGTATCCCGCGCTGGCGGAGTACTGCGGGGTCACGCCGGACCACTTCCTGGCCACGAACGGCTCCGACCAGGCCATCGAGATCGCGCTGCGGGGCTTTCTGCGGGAACGGGACGAGCTGCTCGTCGCCACGCCGGCCTTCGCGATGTTCCCGCAGGTGGCGGGGGTGCTGGGCGCCGTGGTCAGCGGGGTTCCGTACCGGGAGGGGAGCCTGGAGTTCCCCTACCGGGAGTTCCGGGCGGCGGCGGCCCGCCGGCCCCGGGTGATCGCGTTCATCAATCCGAACAATCCGACCGGGACGCCCGTCGACCTGGCGTTCATCGAGGAAATCGCCAGGGCCTACCCGGACATTCCGGTGATCGTGGACGAGGCGTACTACGAATTCACCGGTGTCACCGCCGTTCCCCTGATTTCCGAATGCCCCAACATCATCGTCTTCCGCACCTTCTCCAAGGCTTTTGCGATGGCCGGCCTCAGGGTCGGCTATCTCGTCGCCGATCCGGAGCTCATCCAGGAGTTCGGGAAGATCCGGGGGCCGTTCGACGTGAACGCCCCGGCGATCGTCGCCGCGCGCGCCCATCTGGGCTCGGTCGGCGAGGTGCTGCTCCAGGCCAAGGAGATGACCGACCAGGTCAAGCCGATGGTGGTGGACCGGCTCACCGAACTGGGCGCCCCCGTGGTCGCGGGCGCGGCGAATTTCTGTCTGGTCCGGCCGCCGGACTGCCGGGAAGCCGTCACATTCCTCCGCGAGTCAGGGATTCTCGTCCGTGTCATGTCGGCGGGCGCGCTGACCGGAATGTTCCGGGTCAGCATGGGGACGAGACAGGAAATGGAACGCTTCTGCGCGGTCTACGGTGCATACCATCGCGGACCCGGGAGCGCGTCCTGACGACGACCGCCGGTATCCGGCCGTGCACGTGTGACAAGAACTGAGGAATCGTGATGGGGACCAAGATCAACAGGTACACGCTGAGCGAGCTGTCACCCGAGGCCCGGCGGTCTTTGCTGGTGCGCGCCCAGGGTGACTTCGAGTCCGTGCGGGAACGGACCCAGGAGATCATCGACGAGGTGCGCGCCCGCGGTGACGAGGCGCTGATCGACTATGCGGAGAAGTTCGACGGCGCACGGCTGACCGTGGAGGGCCTGAAGGCGACCGAGGAGGAGTTCGCCGAGGCGGAGCGGCTGATCGAGCCCTCGCTGCGCAGCGCCATCGAGCAGGCCGTGGAGAACATCCGCGCCCACCACGAGGCCCAGCTCCCCACGATGACCTGGATGAAGGAGCACTCGCCCGGGGTGATCTCCGGCGAGCGCATCCTGCCGATCGCCTCGGCGGCGCTGTACGTGCCGCGCGGCAAGGGCTCCTTCCCCTCGGTGATGATGATGCTCGCGGTGCCGGCCACGCTGGCCGGGGTGCCGCGGGTGGTGGCCTGCACGCCGCCCGGCCCGGACGGCTCGATCGACGCCGCGACCCTGGTCGCGGCCCGGCTGTGCGGGGTCCGGGACATCTACAAGACGGGCGGTGCCCAGGCCGTCGCCGCCTTCGCGTTCGGCACCGGCGCCGTGGAGCGGGTGGAGAAGATCGTCGGCCCCGGCAACCAGTTCGTCAGCGCGGCCAAGCGGCTGCTCTACGGACAGATCGACCCGGGCACACCGGCCGGCCCCAGCGAGTCGGTGGTGATGTGCGACGCCCAGGCCGACCCCGAGATCGTCGCCCGGGAATGGCTGGTGGAGGCCGAGCACGGGCCGGACTCCGCGGCCATGCTGGTGACCGACTCCGCGGAGCTGGCCGACCGGGTGGAGAAGCTGGTCCCCGGGCTGCTCGCCAGGCTGCCCGAGAAGCGCCGGTCGTTCTGCGAGACCGTGCTGAGCGGGTTCGGCGGCATCGTCCTCACCTCGGGGCTGGACGAGTCGGTGGACTTCGTCAACGACTACGCGCCGGAGCACCTGCGGGTGATCGTGGACCGGCCGTTCGAGGTGCTGAACCGGCTGCAGAACGCCGGTGAGGTGCTGCTCGGCGAGTACGCGTCCATTCCCTACGGCAACTTCGCGATCGGCGTGAACGCGATCCTGCCCACCGGCGGCTCCGCCCGCAGCTACTCCTGCGTGGGGGTGGACGACTTCCTCAAGCGCTCCTCCTTCGCGTATGTCTCCGCGGAAGGGGCGCGGAAGCTGGGCCCGATCGCCGTGGAACTCGCCCGCTACGAGGGCTTCCCCAGCCACGCGGAGGCCGCCCAGTACACCCTGGACCGCGCCCAGGACTGAGCCGGGCCCGGGCCGCAGCGAGCGGGGGCGGGGACGACCGGCAGGTCGTCCCCGCCCCCGCTCGCTGCGTGGACGCGACGTCCCGGCCCTCCCGGCCGTGCGCTCGCGGGCCGGCCCGGGGTCAGGCGGTGGGAGCCGGGTCTGCGGCGGGTCCGGGGGCGGGGAAGCGGTGCCGGAAGGTGAAGGCGTGGGGCGTGGGGCCGTGGCGGCGGAGGAGCGCGATGCGGTCCATGGCCTCGGCCACGGTCGGGCGGTGGCCGGCGGGGACCCACCACAGGGCCTGATGGGCCTCGGCCGGCCGCTCGAACCACTCGCGGCGGCGGGCCATCACCCGCAGATGGGCGCTGCGGTAGGCGTAGTCGTGCAGGGCTTCCACGGACTCCCACACGGAGCAGTTGATCAGCAGCATGTCGTCGGTGACGTCCGGCCGGAGGCCGGTGGAGTCGGCGCCCTTGTCGTCCACCATGCGCCAGACGAAGCCGGGGGAGCGCTCGGCGAGGGCGTTGATTTCCGGCAGCCGGGCGACGAAGCCGGCCAGTTGCGGGGATTCCAGGGGCGCGATGAGGCGCGCGATGTTGACCTGGGCGAGGTGGTGACCGATCACTGGGCTCATGGGATCAGCATGCTGGAGTCCGCTTCTATAGTCAATCGTTGTTCGTTTTAGAAGTCAGCGTGACGCAGCAGCCGGACGGCCGGGGGTCGATCTCCGCCGACCACTGCACGCCGCCGCTGTCCAGCCCGGCGAGCAGGCCCTCGATGAGGGCGAGGTTCATGCCGCAGACCAGAGCGGGATGTTCCCCGGCCAGGGCGTGGAAGGGGCAGTTGTTGAGCCGCAGGGTGGTGCCGGACCCGTCCTCCGGGAAGGGCTCGTAGCCCCGGTCGCGCAGCCAGGCCACGGGATCGACGGGCTCCTGCCGTGCCGCGTCCGCGCCCGCGGCGCGGGCCGCCGCCTGCACCTCCCGGTCCAGGCCGGCGCATTCCACCACACCGGCGAGCAGGTGGCCGAGCGTGTCATAGGCGCGGGGCGGGAGCGAGACGGTGTGCTCCCGCTCCGCTCGCCGGTACACCTTGGCGGGACGGCCCGCACCGGGGCCGGTGCGTCCGGTGAGACGCCGGAACGAGGTGACCAGCAGGCCGGACTCCACCAGCTTGTCCAGATGGTGGGCGGCCAGCGAGCGGGAGACCCCGGCCGCCTCGGCCGCGGCATCCCGCCCGGTCCAGCCGGGCCGTTCCGCCACGTGCCGGTACAGCCGCCGCCGCACCGGATCGGCCAGCACGCTCACCGCCTCGAAGGAGGCATCCTCATCAGCCATGCCCCGAGTCTATGGCCAACAGTCATTGGTCTTGGAATCCGGGCGGGGCGCAGGGCGGGAGCTCCGGGGCGGGGGCAGGCAGACGAAGGTGAGGTCCCCCCCGCCCCGGGTCCCTTTCCCTGTTCCTCTTCCTTTCTTCTCTCTTCCTCTTCCTGGGGATTTCCTGGCGATCCCTTCTTCCTTCTTCCGGCACCCCTGCGTCGGACAGGCTCAGTCGGGCCGGGCCGTGGCGGCCCGGAGGTACTCACGGTTCAGGACGGCGATGCCGGCCAGCGGGATGCCCTTGGGGCAGGCGTCCGCGCAGGCGCCGGCATGGGTGCAGCCGCCGAAGGACTCCTCGTCCATCACCTCCACCATGGCCAGCACCCGCCGTTCGCGTTCCGGCCCGCCCTGCGGGAGGGAGTTGAGGTGGACCACCTTGGCGGCGGTGAACAGCATGGCCGAGCCGTTCGGGCAGGCCGCCACGCACGCGCCGCAGCCGATGCAGGCCGCGTACTCGAAGGCGGTGTCCGCGGCCTCCTTGGGCACCGCCACCGCATGGGCCTCCGGCGCGGAGCCGGTCGGGGCGGTGATGTAGCCGCCGGCGCCGATGATCCGGTCCAGCGCCGAACGGTCCACCATCAGGTCCCGCACCACCGGGAACGCACCGGCACGCCAGGGCTCGACGTCGATGGTGTCGCCGTCCTTGAAATGCCGCATGTGGAGCTGGCAGGTGGTGGTGCGTTCCGGGCCGTGCGCCCGGCCGTTGATCACCATGCCGCAGGCGCCGCAGATGCCCTCCCGGCAGTCGTGGTCGAAGGCCACCGGCTCCTCGCCCTCCGCGATCAGCCGCTCGTTGAGGGTGTCGAGCATCTCCAGGAACGACATGTCGGGGGAGATGTCCGCCACCTCGTAGGTGGTCATGGCGCCGGGACGGCCGGGGGAGCGCTGGCGCCAGATGTTCAGGGTCAGGCGCATGCCGCCGCTCATGCATAGCTCCGCTGGGTGGGGTGGACACGGGTGAAGGTGAGCTGCTCGCGGTGGAGCACCGGCGGGGCGCCGGGCGAGGTGAACTCCCAGGCGGCGGCATAGCCGAACGCCTCGTCGTCGCGCCGGGCCTCGCCGTCCTCGGTCTGGCTCTCGGTGCGGAAGTGGCCGCCGCAGGACTCCGTGCGGTGCAGGGCGTCCAGGCACATCAGCTCGGCCAGCTCCAGGTAGTCGGAGATGCGGTTGGCCTGCTCCAGGGACTGGTTGACGCCGCCGGCCTCGCCGGGCACGCGGATGCGTTCCCAGAACTCGGCCCGCAGCTCCGGGATGCGGTCCAGGGCCTTGCGCAGGCCGTTCTCGGAGCGGGCCATGCCGCATTCGTCCCACAGCAGGGCGCCCAGTTCCCGGTGGAAGGAGTCGGGGGTGCGGTCGCCGCTGGTGGAGAGCAGGAGGTAGAGACGGTCGGTGACGTCGAAGACCGCCTCCTCGATGGCGGGGTGGTGGCCCGGGATGTCGGAGACCGGCGGGCCGGGATGGCGGGCGAGGTAGTCGCCGAGGGTGGCCGGGAGGACGAAGTAGCCGTCCGCCAGGCCCTGCATCAGCGCGGAGGCGCCCAGCCGGTTGGCGCCGTGATCGGAGAAGTTGGCCTCCCCGATGGCGAACAGACCCGGCACGGTGGTCTGCAGGTCGTAGTCCACCCACAGTCCGCCCATGGTGTAGTGGATCGCCGGGTAGATCCGCATGGGCACCCGGTACGGGTCCTCGGCGGTGATCCGCTCGTACATCTCGAAGAGGTTGCCGTAGCGCTCCTCGACGGCGCGGCGGCCGAGCCGGGCGATGGCGTCCGCGAAGTCCAGATAGACCCCCTGCCCGCCCGGGCCGACGCCCCGGCCCTCGTCGCAGACGTTCTTGGCGGCCCGGGAGGCGATGTCCCGGGGGACGAGGTTGCCGAAGGAGGGATACCTCCGCTCCAGGTAGTAGTCGCGCTCGGACTCGGGGATCTCCGCGGGCGGGCGGCGGTCCCCGGGGCGGGCCGGCACCCAGATCCGGCCGTCGTTGCGCAGCGACTCGCTCATCAGGGTCAGCTTGGACTGGTGGTCGCCGGAGCGCGGGATGCAGGTGGGGTGGATCTGGGTGAAGCAGGGATTGGCGAAGTACGCGCCGCGCCGGTGCGCCCGCCAGATCGCGGTGGCATTGGAGTTCCTGGCGTTGGTGGAGAGGCGGAAGACATTGCCGTAGCCGCCGGTGGCCAGCACCACCGCATCGGCCAGGTGGGTGTCGATCCGGCCGGTGAGCAGATTGCGGGCCACGATGCCGCGCGCCCGCCCGTCGATGACGATCAGGTCCAGCATCTCGGTGCGCGGGTGCATCTCCACCTGTCCGGCGGCGATCTGCCGGGTGAGCGCCTGGTAGGCGCCGAGCAGCAGCTGCTGCCCGGTCTGGCCGCGGGCGTAGAAGGTGCGCGAGACCTGGACCCCGCCGAAGGAGCGGGTGTCCAGCAGCCCGCCGTACTCGCGGGCGAACGGCACACCCTGGGCCACGCACTGGTCGATGATCTGCACCGAGATCTCGGCAAGCCGGTGCACGTTGGACTCCCGGGCGCGGAAGTCGCCGCCCTTGACGGTGTCGTAGAACAGCCGGCGCACCGAGTCGCCGTCGTTGCGGTAGTTCTTGGCGGCGTTGATGCCGCCCTGGGCGGCGATGGAGTGTGCCCGCCGGGGCGAGTCCGAGTAGCAGAACTGGACGACGCGGTAGCCCTGTTCGGCCAGGGTGGCGCCGGCCGAGGCGCCGGCCAGGCCGGTGCCGACCACGATCACCGTGTGCTTGCGCCGGTTGGCCGGATTGACCAGCCGGGCCTCGAAGCGGCGCCGGTCCCAGCGCTCCTCGACCGGGCCGTCCGGGGCCTTGGTGTCCGCGAGCGGCTCGCCGGTCCGGTACCGGTGGTACGGGGTTCCGGTGCCCGCGGGCCGTCCGGGCGTGTCCTTTCCGGGCATGTCAGTCCACCACCCCGGTCATCACGGCCAGCGGGACGGAGACGAAACCCGCGGTCAGCACGGCGGCGGACACGGTGGCGGTGAGCTTCAGCGCGGCCTGGCGGCGCGGACGGTTGATCCCGAGGGTCTGCGCGGCGCCGAAGAGACCGTGCCGGACGTGCAGCCCGACCGCGGTCACGGCGGTCAGGTAGATGACATTGCCGTACCAGGTGGAGAACGAGGCGACCACGTTCTCGTACGGCCGCCCGGCCTCGCCGTTGGGATTCACGGTGCCGGTGGTCAGGTCGAGGATGTGCCAGACGACGAACAGCGCCACGATCACCCCGCCCCACCGCGTGGTGCGGGTGGCGTAGGAGGTGCGCGGCGGCCGGTGGACGTAGCGCTCCGGGCGGGCGGCCCGGGCCCGGCGGCTGAGCTGGTGGGCCGCGACCCCGTGCAGCACCACGGCCGCCACCAGCGCGCAGCGCAGCAGCCACAGCGCCCATGCGTGGTGCAGCACCGGTTCCCCGAGGGTGCGCAGCCAGTGCGAGTAGCCGTTGAACTCCTCCGGGCCGAAGAAGATCTTGAGATTGCCCAGCATGTGGGCGACCAGGAAGGCCAGCAGGAACAGCCCGCTGACGGCCATGACGGCCTTCTTGCCGATGGCCGAGCGCCACAGCAGCCGCAGGGGGGAGACGGTGCGCGCGGCGGAGCCGGGGGAGCGGGAGGGGGACGGTCGGGGGTGCGGGTCGGGGTGGGCCGGGGGTCTCCGGTCCGCCGCGGCGGAAGCCGGTCGTTCCGGGCCGGTCCGTGTCGCCAGTGCCATGCCAGGGACGGTAGGCGGGAGCCCCGGCATCGGTCCAAGACATAGAAACGGTCATCTTCATAGGCTGTGCCTATCATTGCCTCTCACCGCTCCGCAGGGCAGGAGCCCGCCCCCGAGCCCCGCCCCCCGGGGGCCCGCCCCGCCCCCCCGGGGGCCCGACACGGAGCCCCGAGACGGACCGCCGCGCCGACCACGGAGTGCCCATGCAGCTGCACCAGCTCCGCTACTTCACCGCCGTCGCCGAGACCCGGCACTTCACCCGGGCCGCGGAGCGCGAGCATGTCGCCCAGCCCTCCCTGTCGCAGCAGATCCAGGCGCTGGAGCGGGAGCTGGGTGCGGAACTGTTCCACCGGGCCCGCGGCCACATCACCCTGACCGACGCCGGCGAGGCCCTGCTGCCGCTGGCGCGGCGCATCCTCGCCGACACCGAGACCGCGCGGCGCGAGGTGCAGGAGGTGGCACAGCTGCGGCGCGGCCGGGTGCGGCTCGGTGCCCCGCCCAGCCTGTGCGCCGGCCTGGTGCCGGAGGTGCTGCGCGCCTTCCACGACCGCTACCCGGGGGTGGAGCTCCAGATCAGGGAGGGCGGCTCGCAGGACCTGGTGCGGGTGCTGGCCGACGGCGAACTGGACCTGGCGCTGGTGATCACCCCGCTGCCGGTCCAGGCACCGGCACTGGTGACCGCGGAACTGCTGCGCGAGGAACTGGTGGTGGTCTCCTCCCCGGAGGCGCCGCCACCGGTGCGCGGACGCCGCATCCGGGTGGCGGATCTGCGCAACCGGCCGCTGGCCATGTACCGGCACGGCTACGACCTGCGCGAGTACACCATGGCGGCGTGCCGGGCGGCCGGCTTCGAACCGGTGCTCAGCGTGGCGGGCGGGGAGATGGACGCGGTGCTGGGCTTCGTCCGGGCCGGGCTGGGGGTGTCGGTGGTGCCCGCCATGGTCGCGGCCCGGTCCGGGCTGCGCGCCACCCCGTTCGCCCGGCCCGGGCTGCACCGGGCCATCTCGGTGGCGCACCGCTCCGACGTCTCCCCGACCCGCGCCGCCCGGGAACTGCGCCGCACCCTGGAGGAGCGGCTGCCCGCCCTGGCCGGCGGCGGGACCGGCCCGGCCGGTGCCCGCCGGGCCGGATCAGCCGGCGCGGTCGCCGACCGTGCACACCGCCCGGATGATCCAGGCGTACAGCGCGATGGCCGCCAGTGACCACACCGGGTGGCAGGGAATCGCTGCCGCGCAGGGCGTCCAGCACTCCGGCGACGATCAGCATCACCGCGGCGAAGACGGGCGGGGGAGCGGGACATCACCCCGGACCAGGTGGCCGCGCCACGCCTGCGGGCGGCCCGGCATGATCTAGGCTGCGCAGGCAGCAGGCGTACCGACCGGCGGCGGGGTGACGGGCGATGAAGTGGCTTGTGGTGGCGGCGGGCGCGGCCCTGGTGGCCCTGGCCCTGCGCGATCTCTTCCACACCCTGTGGCACCCGACCCGGCGCGGCGGCGTGAGCCGCCTGGTGATGAGGACGCTGTGGCGGCTGCTGCGGCGGTTCGCCGGCGGCCACCTGGCCGGGCTGACCGGCCCGCTGGGCATGGCCCTGGTGGTCCTGACGTGGGGGTCGATCACCATCCTCGGCTGGGCCCTGATCTACTGGCCCTTTCTTCCGGACGGCTTCATCTTCTCCGACCCCTTGGAGCCGCAGCGCCACGACGGGCTGGTCGAGGCCGTGTACGTCTCCATGGTGATGGTGGCCACGCTCGGGCTGGGGGACATCGCCCCGGCCGAGGACTGGCTGCGGATCGTGCTGCCGCTGGAGTCCCTCATCGGGTTCATGCTGCTGTCCGCGGTGGTGTCCTGGGTGCTGGGGGTCTATCCGGCGATCGGCCGGCGCCGCGCACTGGCCACCCGGCTGCATCTGCTGCACCGGCAGGAGGCACTGGCCGACGCGCTGGACCGTCCGGCGGCGGCCGGGGTGCTGGACGGGCTGGCCGCCGAGGTGCTCCGGGTGCGGGTGGATTTCACCCAGTACCCGGAGGCGTACTACTTCCACGACACCGACGACCGGCTGTCCCTGGCGGCAGCCGTGGAGGACGCCTGGGTGCTCGCCCGGCGCGCGGCCGGGTCGGCGCACCCGGAGGTGCGGCTGGCGGGCGGGATGCTCACCGACGCGCTGGAGGACCTCGCCGCGGTGCTGGACCGGAGCTTCCTGCACACCGGGGGAGACCCGGCCGGGGTGTTCGCCGCCTACGCCGACGACCACGGCAGCGGCGGGGGCTGAGCCGGCGCCCGCCCCGGGCGTGCCGCCCGGACCGGTGGTGACGGCCTCCGGTCCTGCTCGCGGGCGGCTCCGGGCAGACGGGACCGCCCGCGCCCCGGGGGGAGCGGGCGGTGCGGGGGGAGCGGGGTGCCGGCGCGGTCAGTCCCGGGCGTCCGCGGTGTCCGCGGTGTCCGTGCCGCGGCGGTGGTCCACGGCCACCGCCGCCAGGCAGAGCAGGCCGCCGGTGATCAGCAGCAGCACCGGCAGCATCCAGATCAGGACGCCGGCCATGGCCAGCGCGGCGAAGAGCAGGACGGAGCCCGCCGGATCGTCACGGGTGGCCCCGGCGGCCGCGCGCAGCGCGTCGGCGGGCCCGGCGGGACCCGCAGG
>NZ_WTLH01000098.1 GCF_011421595.1 Streptomyces sp. YIM 98790
CCCCCGCCAGGATCATCGCCACCTGGAACATCAGCGCCAACTGGCCCAGTTCCCAGGTGATGATCGCCAGGCCCAACGGCAACGGCAACAACTTCGGCGTCACCATCCAGCACAACGGCAACTGGACCTGGCCAACGGTGTCCTGCAGTACCGGCTGATCCCCGGACACCCCTGACACCGCACCCGTGGCGCGGCGGCCCCCGGCCGCCGCGCCACACCCCTGCCCTGCCGCCCCGCGTACGGCGGCCGGCCGGAAACCGGATGCCGGAGCCGCCGGGCACCGCCGATACTGAGCGGCGTGGAACACGCGGGTCACCCGGCCGGGACCGAAGAACACCCCCTGAGCGGGGGCAATGTCAGCTCCGGGGTCGTACGGGCCGGGAACACCGTGCGGCGCCCGGCCGGGCCGTGGAGCCCTGCGGTGCACGCGCTGCTGACACACCTGCACGAGGCCGGATTCCGCGGTGCGCCCCGTCCGCTGGGCTTCGACGAGCGCGGACGGGAGGTGCTGGCCTTCGCACCCGGCACCGTGGTCTGGCCCGAGCGCTTCGCCCTGGTCGGCGACGACACCGGCCTGTCGCGGGTGGGCCGGCTGATCCGGGAGTTCCACGACGCGGTCGCCGGCTTCGTCCCGCCCCCGGGTGCCCGGTGGCAGCGGCTGATTCCCATGGAGGGCGACGAGATCATCGCCCACCACGATCTCGCGCCCTGGAACCTGGTGGTGGACGGGGACCGCGGCCCGGACGGCTGGGTCTTCATCGACTGGGACACCGCCGCGCCCGGCTCCCGGCTGGAGGATCTGGCCTATGCCGCCCACGCGTTCGTCCCGCTCTCCGCGAACCCGGCCTGGCAGCGCGCCGACGCCGGCCCCCGGCTGCGCGTCCTCGCGGACGCGTACGGGCTGGACGACGAGGACGGACGCCGACGCCTGGTGCCGTACCTGGGCCGCCGCACCCGCGCCATGCACGACTTCCTGCGCGCCCGGTCGGCGGCCGGGCACCAGCCCTGGGCACGGCTGTGGGCCGAGGGCCACGGCCGGGTGTGGCGGGAGGACGCCGAGTACATCGAGCGGCAGGAGGAGACCTGGCTCCGTGCACTCCTCGACTGCTGAGGACGAGGACTTCCCGGAACGGACCGCCCGGACAGCGACGGGGATCTGGCCCGCTCCGGCCCGGGAGGCTCGGCGCTCCCTCCGGTGGACCGCCTGCCGCGTCTGTGATGTCCTGCGCTCATGAGCCTGTCGGTGGATGTCTTCGTTGTCGCTGCGAGCGGTGAGAGGCAGGTGCTGGACGTTCCGGACGGGTGCTCCGACTCCGCGGGATTCGAGAGCTGGCGCACTCGGGTGTGGGGCTCGGAGGTGGTGCGCTCGCTCGGGGCCGGCTTCCTGCCGGTTCTGGCCGACGCCGACCTGCAGGTCGAGCCCCGGCAGGTGCCCGCGTTCCTGCATGAGTGCCTGCTGCTTCGCGAGAACCTGGAGAGGATCGCCGCGGAAACGGAATCGGTACGGACGACCGAGGAGCACAGGGGAGCGATCTCCGACCGGCTGGCCGTCATCGAGGATGCCGCCAGGCGCGCAAGGGCCATCGGCGGTGGCCTCCTCATCTGGTGACGTGCCCGGCGGCAGCATCACGGACCCGTCCATGAGGAACGGCCGCCGCACCGCCGGGGCGGCCGCGTCAGCAGGGATCAGGCGGTCGGGTCCCAGAGCCCGCCGGCCTCGCCGCGGGCAAGGTGTTCCGCGTAGACGCCGACCTTCCAGGCGATGACCGAACGGCACTCCTCCAGCGCCTGGATCTGTGCGTCGACGCGCCGCCGGTGGGCGTCGAGGAGCTGCAGACGCTCCGCCTCGTTGCCCGGACCGTGCCGCACCAGCTCGGCGAACCGCTTCAGTTCGGCGAGCGGCATGCCGGACTCCCGCAGCTTGACGCAGATCATCAGCCAGTCGACGTCGGCCGTGGTGTATCGCCGCCGGCCGCCCGCGGTTCGCCGGACCGGCCCGACCAGCAGGCCCTCGCGTTCGTAGAAGCGCAGCGCATGCACGCTGAGTCCGGTCCGGCCGGCCACCGCGCCGATGCCCAGCGGCTCCGCGCGGGCGCCGGTGGTGTCGGTGGCGCCGGTGGTCTCGGTCGTGTCGGTGGTCTCGGTGGTGTCCATGCCGCCCCCCCGCCCAGGACTTGATCTCTACCTCGCTCTAGATTCTACGGTCGTCGGCATGACCATCACTGACCAGCAGCCGCTCGGCTCGCCCTTCTCCGCCGGCAGCACCACCGAGGACGTCCTGGCCGGCCTCGACCTCTCCGGCGTCACCGCCGTCGTGACCGGGGGCTCCTCCGGGCTCGGTCTGGAGACCACCCGGGGACTGGCGGCCGCCGGGGCCCGGGTCGTCGTTCCGGCGCGCCGGCCCGAGTCCGCCCGCGCCGCTCTGCAGGAGACGGAGCGGTGCGAGATCATCCCGATGGATCTGGCGGACCTCGGCAGCGTGCGCGCCGCCGCCGCGCAGATCAGGGAGTCCGTCGACAGGCTCCACCTCCTCATGGCCGTCGCCGGCGTCATGGCCACCCCTGAACGGCGGCTCGGCCCCGGCTGGGAGGGGCAGTTGGCCACCAATCACTTCGGGCATTTCGTGCTGGCCTGCGAGCTCTACCCGCTCCTGGCCGCCGCCGGCGGTGCGCGCGTCGTGGTCTACAGCTCCGCCGCGCACGGCCTGACCGACTTCCGCTGGCACGACGCGCACTTCCGCACCGGCTATGACAAGTGGCTCGCCTACGGCCAGTCCAAGACCGCCAACGTCCTGTTCGCCGTGCAGCTCGACGCCCTCGGCCGGGACGACGGCGTCCGGGCCTTCGCACTCCACCCCGGCAAGATCATCACGGGCCTCCAGCGGGAGATGACGCTCCAGGAGCAGGTCGAACGCGGATGGGTGGACGAGCGCGGCAAGGTGATCGGCGCCGACTTCATGTCACCCTCCCAGGGCGCCGCCACCGGCCTGTGGGCGGCCACGTCCCCGCTCCTCGACGACCGCGGCGGGCTGTACCTGGAGGACTGCGACGTCGCGCGGGTCTTCAGCCCCGGCGAGTCCTTCGGCGACGGCGGCGTTCACGAGTACGCCCTCGCTCCCGAGGGGGCCGCCCGGCTGTGGGAGGCGTCCGTGACGGCCACCGGAGCCGCTCCCCTCGGCCGGTCCACGGCCCGCTGACGGGGCGTCGGGCGGGAGCGCGAGCGGTCAGGGCTGGAACCGGACGGTGCGGCCGGGAGCGGGGCTGTGCCGGTGGACGTTCCCGCGGCGGGCGAGCCGAGCAGCGTGGCTCTGGCCCCGTGGCACTCGGCGGAGACACCTCCGCGGAGCTCATACGGTCTGGTGCAGCACCTTCTCCACAGCTCCAGGAGGGACCATGCCCGAGGGGCCGTGGACCACATCCCGCTGCCGCGGCGGCCCGGGAAGCGGCGAGTGCCTGGCACTCGCCGCCGGTCCCGGCGGCCGGGTCCCGCTTCGCGAGAGCGAGCGGCCGAGGGTGATACGCAGGGCCGCCCCGCCTGCGGGCCGGGGGTTGCTGGAGGCGATGAAGGCGGGGCGGCTGCTGCGGGACGACGGTCAGCGGGTCCAGTTCTGGCGCGTGGCCCACTCACGGAGGGTGGTGGAGCCGGTGCTCACCACCGCCGGGTCGGGTTCCGGGGCGGGCGGGGCGTCCGGCGGGGGCGGCATGTAGGAGGCGGCGATGCCGGCGGCGGCCTCGGGGCCGAGGTGCGGGGCGAGCATCCGTTCCGTCTCCTCCGGGGTGATGGCCCGCCACCGCACCGGAAGCCCCAGCGCGGCGCCCAGTTCGGCGGCCACCTCCTCGCCGGTGAGGGCCTGCGGACCGGCCAGCACGCGGAGCGGCGGCGGGGCCGGGGAGGCCAGCAGCCCGGCGACGGCCGCGCCGAGGTCGTCCATGGCGAGCCACGGCACGGGCAGGTCGGCGGGCAGCGGGTAGGCGACCTCTCCGGCCGCGACCAGCGGGGCCGACCAGGGCGCGGACAGGTTCTCCATGTAGGTGCGGGCCGGGGCGATCACCGTGGCCGCCGGCACCACGCCCGGCAGTTCGGCGGCGAGCCGTGCCCGGGCGTCGAGGAACGGCACCCCGATCGGCTCGGTCATCACCGGGCCGCTGGTGTTGAACACCGCCTGCCGCACGCCCGCCTGCTTCAGGGCGGTGAGCACCGCCTCGGCCTGCTGCAGCGCCGCGTCGGCGGCGAACACCAGGGGCAGTTGCACGACCACCGCGTCGGCGCCGGTGTAGGCGGCGGCCAGCGAGTCGGGCGACGACAGATCGGCGGTGACGGGTTCGGCACCCCGGGGAAGCCCGGGTACGGAAGGGTTGCGGACGGCCGCACGGACCCGGTGGCCGGCGGCGAGCAGCTTGCGGACGACCGGCACGCCCTGTGTGCCGGTCGCTCCGTGGACGACAACGGTGGTGTTCTCCATGGGCCGCAAGCTAGTTCACAGTGGGAAGCAGTACCCAGCCCGTTATATTGTTTCCCTGTGGAAACTCTTGAGCCTGACCAGGCAGCTCGCCTTCTCGGGAAGTGCGACACCACGCACGGCTGCGGCGTCGAGCGGACGCTCAAGGTGCTGGACGGCAAGTGGGCGACGCTGGTCGTGCGGGAGCTGCTGACCGGCCCCAAGCGCTTCGGCGAGCTGCGCGCCGCGCTGGGCACCCCGAGCGCCAAGACCCTCACCGACCGGCTGCGCGGCCTGGAACACCAGCAGATCCTCACCCGCACCGTGTACGCCGAGGTGCCGCCGCGCGTGGTCTACGAGCTCACCGAGCGGGGGCGGAGCCTGAGCGGCATCCTCTACGCCATGCTCGTCTGGGGCGAGGAACACCCGCCGCCCGGGGAGTAGGAGGAGCAAGAGGAGCAAGAACCGTCGTACGGCGACGGCCCCGTCCCCCGGGCGGTGCGGGGAACGGGGCCGGGACGGGACGGCGGGAGGGGTCAGTCCTCGGTGCCGTCCACGATGACCGGGGTGCCGCCCCCGTCGCCGCACGGCGAGGTGTAGACCGGGTTCTCGGCGGCGGCCTCGGCAAAGGCGTCGATGCAGAGCTTGGCCAGCACCCGGTCGGTCAGGGACTCCTCCAGGATGCGGTTGGCCTCGGCGATGCCCTCGGCCTCGATCCGCTTGCGCTCGGCCTCGGCCTCGGCGGTCCGCTGCTCCTCCTCGGCCCGCTCGGTGGCCTGCTGCTGCTGGATCTTGCGGTCGATCTGCTCCTGGAGCTTCTCGGAGGGCTGCACATTGCGCAGGTTGACGTTGGTGACGGTGATGCCGCGCGGGGCGAGCCGGTCCTTGATCGCGGCCGAGATCTCCTGGCCGATCTGCTCCCGGGCGGAGGCGTAGCCCTCCTCGCTGGTGTGCTGGGCGAAGACGTTGCGCACGATCTCCCGGCTGTCGGGGTACACCAGCCGCTCCTGGATGGCCTTCTCGTCACCGGCCAGCCGGTAGAGGTCCACCGCGCTGTCCGGGTTCACCGACCACTTCACGGTCAGCTCCACATACATCACGCCGCCCTGCGAGGAGCGGACCTCGACCTCGTCCTCGCCCTGCAGGTTGAGGTCCACCGGCCGGGTGGAGAAGGTGGTGACCGAGGTGAAGGGCAGCTTCAGGTGCATGCCCGAGTTCAGCGGATCGCCCACCTTGCCGAAGGTGACGGGCACGCCCACCTCGTAGGCGCCCACCACGTGCACGCAGCTCAGGATGGCGGCCAGCACACCGGCCAGCAGCGATCCCAGCGCCCCCAGCCGCAGGGACCGCTTCTCGGTCATCCGGGCCGCCACGAACAGCCCCACGGCGGCGAGTATCAGCAGAACGGCGAAGAACACGACGGCTCCCCCTGTGAAAAGACTTCAGTCATGTGTCCTGCGGATCATACGGGCCGGGAATTGCCCGACTTCCGTCGCCCGGCCCGGCCTTGACGGGCCGCGGCGGAGGCCGCGAGCCGGTCAGGCGTAGGCGGCCAGGACGTCCCGGGCCACCTCGACGGTCCGCCGCTCCAGTTCCTCCGCGGGGAGCACGGGCGACAGCGCGTGCTCGACGAAGACCAGCAGGTTGTCCTGCCGCACCCACACGGTGCTGCTGCGGTACGTGGCGTCCTCGTTGGTGTAGCGGCGCGCACTGGCCGCGTCCCCCAGGCCGTCGAGGGCGGTGGTGTTCTCGACGCCGGACCAGACGCGGTGCTGTTCGGCGGCCATGCCGGTGCCGCTCAGGCCCAGCAGCGGGCTCGGCGCCAGGGCGGCCACCCGTACCTCCAGGTGGCCATGGCCGTGGCCGTGGCCGGAGCCCGGTTGCACCCGCCAGGAGCAGCCGGCCAGTCCGGGTGCGGCGGCGTACGACGGGCCGGGGGTGAGGTCGGTCGCCTCGTTTCCGGGCAGCAGAGTGCCGGCCTGGTCCGCGAGGGTGTCGCACACCGGATGCGCCCGGGGGTGCTCGCCCGCGTCACGGCCGGGGGCGGCGGGCCCGGCCGGATCGGCCCCGAGGGCGGTCAGCACACCGACCGCCGCGGACACCAGCGCGGCCTCGACGTTCTCCAGCGACGGTGCCTCCGCCTCCCGGGCGCGTCCCCTGGCGTCGGCCACGTCCGCGGTGGCCGTCACGCTCAGGATCGCGTTGCGGTGCCGGACCACGAGCTCGCCCTCGCGCACCGAGCCCATCAGGCCGGTCGGCCACTCGCCGATCCTGGCGCGCGCCTCGTCCCCGAGCCCCGGTATGTCCGTGGCGGTGGGCCATGCGTCGTCCTCGACGCGCCCGACCTCCATGCGGGAGTACCACTGGTCGCCCTCCCGGAAGGCGGCCTCGGCGGCCTCGGCCGCGGTGGCGTTCTCCTCCGCGCCGTGGAGCAGCACCTGCACGCCCAGTGCGCGTTCGACGGCCGGGAGTTCCTCGGCGTTCTCCCACCAGGTGCAGCGGCGGTCCGGCTCGCGGTTCCCGGGGAAGCCCATCAGTTCCAGGGCCTGTGCGGGCACCGCGGCGCAGATGTCGGCGATGTCGTCCCCGGTCAGTCCGGCCTGCTCCGCCGGGGTGGCGGACCCGGCCGCGGAGGGGGTCTCCCCGGTGCCGGAGCCGGTGCCGGAACCGGTATCGCCGGTTCCGCTGGTGCAGCCGGCCGTCAGCAGCAGAGCGGTCAGTACGGCCGTGCCGGCCGCCGCGCGTCGTCCCCCGTGCATGCGAAGTCCCCCTGGTACGTGTCGTCTTCAGGCATGCACTCTAGGGGGTGGTGGCCGGGAACCGGTCCCCGCTCGGCCCGGCCCCTGCCCGCCGGGCGGGGCCTCAGAGCCAGGCGGCGGCGTCGGTGCCCCAACGGGACGGCGGGCGGTGCCAGGTCCGGGGGGCGCCGTCGTAGCGCACCGGCGGGAGGGCGTGGCGCAGCGTCCCGCAGGGCGAGGCGGTCTCGGTCAGCCAGGGGGCGGGATCGTAGCCGTCCCCGCCGTCGTCGCCGTCTTCGGGCGGCGCGGGCCGGATGCCGTGGAGCAGCCAGGAGGCGGTACCGGCCAGGGAGAGCCGGACCGTCCGACCGCCGCCGGTGCGCTGCCGGTCGCTCAGCGCCCGCAGCACGGCGGCGGCCAGCAGATAGCCGGTGCCGTGGTCCAGCGCCTGGGCGGGCAGCGCGCCCGGACGGCCGTCGGCGCCGGCCTCGGCCGCGGCGATGCCGACGGCGGCCTGCACCAGGCTGTCGAAGCCGCGCCGCCCGGCCCAGGGCCCGGCGGCGGTCCAGCCCCAGGCACTGAGCCGGGCGACGGTCAGGCCGGGGTGGCGGTCCAGCAGGCCGCCGGGGGCCAGGCCGTACCGGTCGAGTGCGCCGGGACGGTAGCCGGTGACGACCACGTCGGCGGCGGCGAGCAGTTCGTCGCAGACCTTGCGGTCCGCGGGGTCGGCGAGGTCGAGCCGCGCGGACCGCTTGCCCATGCCGGTGTCGGCGTGCGCGTCCGGGTCCTCCGGCAGCCGGGGGGAGTCGATGCGCAGCACGTCGGCGCCGAGCAGGGCGAGGGTGCGGGTGGCGACCGGACCGGCGATGACCCGGGTCAGGTCCAGCACCCGGACCCCGGCGGCGGGCAGCGGGGCCGCCGGCAGGACGCGGGGCGGGGCCTCCCCCACGGTCTCGGTCTCCACCAGCGGATGCCGGGCGCCGGCGGCCTCGGGTGCGACGGCCACGGCCAGCCCGCCCGCCGCATAGACCTGCTCCTGGACTTCGCGGGCCTGCCGGCCGGCCAGTTCGCCGGCGAGCCGCCGCGCCGCCGCCTCCGGGTCGTCGTCACCGCTGTCGGGGAGGCCGAGCGCGCCCAGCAGCCGGGCGCGGTGGTGCGGGTAGTTGGCGTGGGTGCGGACCCAGCCGTCCGCCGTGCGCCAGAAGCCGGACAGCGGCGCGAACAGCGTGAGTGCCCGGCCGTCGATGCGCAGGTGCCGCTCGCTGACGAAGGCGGTGGCCACCGCCCCTTCGTGCACCCGCACCGGCGGCACCGGGGTGCCGTTGCGCAGCGCCAGCAGTTCGGCCGCGGCCAGCGAGCAGACGCCCACGGTGGCACGGGCCAGTTCCCGCACCGGCAGCCGGGACGGCAGCACGCCGGTCACGCCCTGGTACGTCACCTCCTCGGCGAGGCCCTGCCCGCCCCCGAGGGCGGCCCATGCCCGCACCGTCGCCGCATCGCCGTTCGTCCGCCGCGTCATCCGGCCAGTGTGCCAACTTCCCGGCGGCGCCGGGCCGTAAGGTGATCCATTCCTCAGGCGTCGGCAATCCTCGCCGGAATGCCGGGAGATGCCCGGACGGGAGCGGCGGGCGCGGCGGGGTCAGTGGTGGGCGGGCCAGGGGCCGGTGCGCCACAGGGGGGTCATCTTCAGCCGGGACAGCCGCCAGCCGGCGGCCGTGCGCACCGCCTGGTACTCGTAGGTGCCGCCCAGGAACAGCGGTTCGGCGTCCGGCCGGGGGATGCGGGTGACGTGCAGCAGGGCCCGGACGGCGGCCCGGTCGCCGTCCAGGTCGACGAGGACGTTGCCCAGCAGGTGCTGGGCGCGCTCCTCGGCCGGGTGGTGGCGGTGGATGCGGTCCACCAGGGGGCCGATGCCCTGCACCGGTCCGGCCGGGGTGGTGACGGAGACGTCCTCGGTGAACAGCAGCCGGGGGTCGGTCCGGGCGCGTTCGTCCATCCACAGGGCGTGGCGGGTGACCAGTTCCTGGATCTCCAGGCGGTCGGCGACGGACGGGGACCCGGTGGCAGCGGCAGCGTCGGCGGCCCCGGCAGCGTCAGCGGCGGCAGCGGCGGCGGTCGTGGACATGGGCGGTACTCCTTCGGCACGGTCCTGCGGGAGGGGCGGGAAGCCCCGGGGGCAGCCTGTGCCGTCCGGGCGGGTACCATGCACCGCCGGGCACGAATCCACGCGTAAGGGGCAGCGGCGGGGCTCGCCCGCCCGCCGCCGGGGTCAGCCCCCGGACTGGTCGGCCCAGGGCTTGCTCCGGTCGAGGAACTCGCGCTCCTCGGTGAGCGAGTACCAGTTGCCGGACGGGTCGCGGAAGATGGCCTCCACGCCGTAGGGCCGCTCCTTGGGCTCCTGGAGGAACTCGACCCCGGCCTCGGTGAGCCGCTTGTACTCGGCGTGGCAGTCGTCGGTGCGGAGCACGGCGGCGCCCATCACGCCCTTGTTGACCAGGGTGGTGAGCATCTCGGCGGATTCCGGGTCCAGGCCGGGGCCGTCCGGGCGCATCAGGGTGAAGCAGACCTCGGGCTGGCCGGGCACGCCGACGGTCAGCCACCGCATGTCCCCCATCTCCATGTCGGAGCGGATCTCGAAGCCGAGCTTTCCGGTGAAGAAGGCGGCGTCCCGCTCCTGGTCGGTGGACCAGACGGTGGTGATGGCAATGTTCTTGATCATGGTGTGCGGCCTCCGCGGGCGTCGCTGTCGGTGACGGAACGGTCTTCACCGTAGGCGGGCGCGGGCCCGTGCGCTTCTCCGGAATTGCGCTCTTGCGCGGCCGGTGCGCCAGCCGGTGCGCGGGCCGGGAAGCCGCCGTTCCACAGCAGGGCGAAGCAGCCGGGGATCAGGGCGGCACCGCGGTGCAGGTGCCGTTTCCGGTATTCGCCGGGGGTCAGGCCGGTCCGCCGCTTGAAGGTGCAGGAGAAACTCCCCAGGCTGTGGAAACCGACCAGATGGCAGATCTCGGTGACGGACAGGCCCGCGGTGCGCAGCAGTTCCTCGGCCCGCTCGATGCGGCGCCGGGAGAGGTACTGGCCGGGGCTCTCGCCGTAGGCGGACTTGAAGGCGCGCACGAAGTGATACGGGCTGTAACCGGCGTGTGCCGCGACCGCGTCCACGTCCAGGGGCTGCGACCAGTCCCGGTCCATGAGGTCCTTGGCGCGGCGCAGCTGACGCAGCCGCACCATGCCCGGCGTCGTCATGGCTCCATGCTCACACGGCTTCGCCGGCCTCGCCCAGGGTGCGCGCGTGGCAGTCGGCGAGGTGGTCGTTGACCAGGCCGCACGCCTGCATCAGGGCGTAGGCGGTGGTGGGGCCGACGAACCGGAAGCCCCGCTTCTTGAGCGCCCTGGCCATGGCGGTGGACTCGGGCGTGACGGCCGGCACCTCGGCCGGGGTGCGCGGCGGCGGGGCGGGCCGCTCGGGGGCGAAGGACCACAGGAGCTCCGTCAGCTCCCCCTCGGCCCAGTCGGCGGCGATCCGGGCGTTGTGCACGGTGGCCTCGATCTTCGCCCGGTTGCGGATGATGCCGGGGTCGCCGAGCAGCCGCTGGATGTCGTCCGGCGTGAAGGCGGCGACCTTGCGGATGCGGAAGTCGGCGAACGCGAGACGGAAGCCCTCCCGGCGGCGCAGGATGGTCAGCCAGGACAGCCCGGACTGGAAGGCCTCCAGGCTGAGGCGCTCGAACAGGGCGTCGTCCCCCCGCACCGGGCGGCCCCACTCGGTGTCGTGGTAGACGCGGTAATCGGCGGGCTCCGCTCCCCAGGGGCAGCGCGCCGGCCCGTCGGCTTCCGGAGCGCCGGCCGCCTGTGCCGGTACCGGATGGGTGACGTCCATGGGGACCAGTCTCCCGGATGTCACTGACAACCATGCAGTCGGCTACCGGCCAGATATGGATGATCACGCTGTGATGATGCTCATCCCGGGAGCGCTCCGTGGGAACCGCGCGGGGTCAGGCCGGGGTCAGGCCGGGGTCCCGGTGAGGGCCGGCTGCCGGGCGGCTCAGGGCACCTCGCGCAGGTACATGGCGCCGCAGGTGTGGCACATCGGCTCTCCCGTGGCGCCCCAGTCGGTGTCCGGGCGCAGCTCGGCGTCCGGCAGCAGCTCCCGGCCGCACATCGCCGTGGTGCCCTCGCCGCGCACCATGTGCCAGCTCTTCACCCCGGCGCCCGGGTCGTCCGGCGGGTACTCCGCCCGCATCGTGTGCTCCATGCCGCCACCTCCTCCCCCTCATGGTGTGCCGGGCCGGGCGGAACCGCGAGGCGGACGGAGACCGGACGCACCGGCCGCCGGACCGGCTCAGGCACCCGCCCGGACCGGGACGTCCTCCTCGGCCTCCGTCCCGGCCGCCGGCGGGGTGGAGGCGCCGCGGAGCGGGGTCTCCTTGATGAACCAGCCGGCCGCGAAGGCCAGCACGGAGACCAGGGCGGCGGCCAGGAAGACGGTGTGGGTGCCGGCCGCCACCGCGGTCTCGTAGGCGGCGCGGGCCCCCGCGGGCAGCTCCGCCAGGGAGGCGGGGTCGAGCTGCGCCCCGGTCTCCGTGACGGCCACGCCCTGGCCGCCGTCCCCGCCGGTCCCGGCCGCCGCGCCCTGGCCGGCGAGGCTGTCGCCGACCCGGTGGTTGAAGAAGGCGCCGAGCAGCGCCACCCCGAAGGAACCGCCCAGGGTGCGGGAGAGGGTCGCGGTGGAGGAGGCCACGCCCATGTCCTTCATCTCCACGCTGTTCTGCGCGATGAGCATGGTGAGCTGCATCAGGAAGCCCATGCCCGCGCCCACCAGGGCCATGAACACGCCGGTGGCCAGGCGGCCGGTGCCGGTGTCCATGGTGGACAGCAGGGAGAGCCCGGTCAGGATCAGCGCCCCGCCCGCCACCGGGAACCACCGGTAGCGGCCGGTGGCGGTGATGATCCGGCCGACGACCAGTGAGACCAGCATCATCGACAGCAGCATGGGCAGCATCAGCAGGCCGCTGTTGGTGGCCGAGGCGCCCTGCACGGTCTGCTGGAACAGCGGCAGGAAGATCATCGACCCGAACATCACGAAGCCGAGCAGGAAGCCGATCCAGGTGACCAGCGAGAAGTTGCCGCTGCGGAAGATGTGCAGGGGCAGCAGCGGTTCCGGCACACGGGTCTCGACGAACAGGAACAGGGCCAGGCACGCCACGCCGAGGGCGATCAGGCCGAGGATGGTGGCCGAGCCCCAGGCGTACTCCGAGCCGCCCCAGGTGGTCACCAGGACGAGCGAGACGATGCCGGTGGTGAGCAGCACCGCACCCGGATAGTCGATCCGGGCGTGGCCGCGCCGCCGGGGCAGGTGCAGCACCGTGGTGACCATGATCAGCGCCGCCGCGCCCAGCGGGACGTTGATGTAGAAGGCCCAGCGCCAGCCGAGGTGGTCGGTGATCACGCCGCCCAGCAGCGGGCCGCCGATCATGGCGACGGCCATGACGGAGGCGAACATGCCCTGGTACTTGCCGCGCTCACGGGGCGGTATGAGTTCGCCGATGATCGCCATGGTGCCGACCAGCAGTCCGCCGGCGCCCAGGCCCTGGAGGGCCCGGAAGCCGATCAGCTGCCCCATGGTCTGGGCGGCGCCGGAGGTGACCGAGCCGGCCAGGAAGATGACGATGGAGGCCAGGTAGATGCCCTTGCGCCCGTAGAGGTCGCCCAGCTTGCCCCAGATGGGGGTGGAGGCGGCGGTGGCCAGGGTGTAGGCGGTGACCACCCAGGAGAGGTGGGCCAGGCCGCCCAGCTCGCCGACGATGGTCGGCATGGCGGTGGCCACGATCATGTTGTCGAGCATCGCCAGCAGGATGGTGATGCTCAGCGCGATCAGGATGACGCGGATGCTGCGCGGCGGGCGCCCGGCGGCGTCCGGCGGCGGTGCGGTGCCGTCCGCCGGATCGGCGGCTCCGGCGCCGGCCGCGCCGGGTCCGGCCGCCGGACGGCCGGAGGTCGGGTGCTGCTCGGTCATGGTCTCCCCACGGGACGACGCCGCCCCCGGGCAGGCGGGTGGCGGCGCAAGGCGATGCGTCCGAACGTACGGGAGCTACTTGCCGGGCGTCAAGTAAGTATCTCGGAGCGGGCAGGCCGGAAGGGGAAGCGGGGCCGGAAACCGCAAGGGGCGGCGGGGAACGGCGGGGGGCGGGAGCGCGTGCGGAGACATGACGACGGCGTCCCCGCCGGGGCCCGTCAGGGCCCGGCGGGGACGCCGCTCTGCTCGTGCCTGCCGGTGAGGGCGGGCTCAGCGCTCCTTGGACATGTTGGGCTTGCCGCCCGCGGCCGCGGCCACCGGGGCCTCCGGCAGGGTCGCCTTCTCCTCACCCCGGAAGGTGAACTTGGCTTCCTTGCCCTCGCCCTCGGTGCCGACCACCACGATGTGACCGGGGCGCAGCTCGCCGAAGAGGATCTTCTCCGACAGCGCGTCCTCGATCTCCCGCTGGATGGTCCGGCGCAGCGGCCGGGCACCCAGCACCGGGTCGTAGCCGCGCTTGGCCAGCAGCTGCTTGGCCTCGGCGGACAGCTCGATGCCCATGTCCCGGTCCCGCAGCCGCTCGTCCACCTGCGCGATCATCAGGTCGACGATCTTGATGATGTCGTCCTGCGAAAGCTGGTGGAAGACGATGGTGTCGTCCACACGGTTGAGGAACTCGGGCCGGAAGTGCTGCTTCAGCTCGTCGTTGACCTTGGTCTTCATCCGCTCGTACCCGGTGGTGACATCTCCGGCCGGGGCGAAGCCCATGTTGAAGCCCTTGGAGATGTCCCGGGTGCCGAGGTTGGTGGTCATGATGATGACCGTGTTCTTGAAGTCCACGACGCGGCCCTGGGAGTCGGTCAGCCGGCCGTCCTCCAGGATCTGCAGCAGCGAGTTGAAGATGTCCGGGTGGGCCTTCTCCACCTCGTCGAAGAGGACCACCGAGAACGGCTTGCGCCGCACCTTCTCGGTCAGCTGGCCGCCCTCCTCGTACCCGACGTAGCCGGGCGGGGAGCCGAACAGCCGGGAGACGGTGTGCTTCTCACCGAACTCCGACATGTCCAGGGCGATCAGCGCGTCCTCGTCGCCGAACAGGAACTCGGCCAGCGTCTTGGACAGCTCGGTCTTACCGACACCGGACGGGCCGGCGAAGATGAACGAGCCGCCGGGACGCTTCGGGTCCTTCAGACCGGCCCGGGTGCGGCGGATCGCCTGGGACAGCGCCTTGATGGCGTCGTCCTGGCCGATCACCCGCTTGTGCAGCTCGTCCTCCATGCGGAGCAGCCGCGAGGACTCCTCCTCGGTGAGCTTGAAGACCGGGATGCCGGTGGAGGCGGCCAGCACCTCCGCGATCAGCTCCTCGTCCACCTCGGCGACGACGTCCATGTCGCCGGCCTTCCACTCCTTCTCCCGCTGCGCCTTCTGCTGCAGGAGCTGCTTCTCGGTGTCCCGGAGCGAGGCGGCCTTCTCGAAGTCCTGCGAGTCGATCGCGGACTCCTTCTCCCGGCGCACCCCGGCGATCTTCTCGTCGAACTCGCGCAGGTCCGGCGGAGCGGTCATCCGGCGGATGCGCATCCGCGAGCCCGCCTCGTCGATCAGGTCGATCGCCTTGTCCGGCAGGAAGCGGTCGGAGATGTAGCGGTCGGCCAGCTGGGCCGCCGCCACCAGCGCGGAATCGGTGATCGAGACGCGGTGGTGCGCCTCGTACCGGTCGCGCAGCCCCTTGAGGATCTCGATGGTGTGGGTCATCGACGGCTCCGCCACCTGGATCGGCTGGAAGCGCCGCTCCAGCGCGGCGTCCTTCTCCAGGTGCTTGCGGTACTCGTCGAGCGTGGTGGCACCGATCGTCTGCAGTTCGCCGCGGGCCAGCATCGGCTTGAGGATGGAGGCCGCGTCGATGGCACCCTCGGCGGCGCCCGCGCCGACCAGGGTGTGCAGCTCGTCGATGAAGAGGATGATGTCGCCGCGCGTGCGGATCTCCTTGAGCACCTTCTTCAGGCGCTCCTCGAAGTCACCGCGGTAGCGGGAGCCGGCCACCAGCGCGCCCAGGTCCAGGGTGTAGAGGTGCTTGTCCTTGAGGGTCTCGGGCACCTCACCCTTGACGATGGCCTGCGCCAGGCCCTCGACGACGGCGGTCTTGCCGACGCCGGGCTCACCGATCAGCACGGGGTTGTTCTTGGTACGGCGGGACAGCACCTGCATGACCCGCTCGATCTCCTTCTCGCGCCCGATGACCGGGTCGAGCTTGTTCTCCCGGGCGGCCTGCGTGAGGTTGCGGCCGAACTGGTCGAGCACGAGGGAGGTGGACGGCGTGCCCTCGCTGGGCGCGCCGGCGGTGGCGGCCTCCTTGCCGCCGGAGTAACCGGACAGCAGCTGGATGACCTGCTGCCGCACCCGGTTGAGGTCGGCTCCGAGCTTCACCAGAACCTGCGCGGCGACACCCTCGCCCTCGCGGATCAGGCCCAGCAGGATGTGCTCGGTGCCGATGTAGTTGTGGCCGAGCTGAAGCGCTTCGCGGAGCGAGAGCTCCAGCACCTTCTTGGCCCGGGGGGTGAAGGGAATGTGGCCGGACGGGGCCTGCTGGCCCTGGCCGATGATCTCCTCCACCTGCTGGCGGACCGCCTCGAGCGAGATCCCGAGGCTCTCCAGGGCCTTTGCGGCGACACCCTCGCCCTCGTGGATCAGGCCCAGGAGGATGTGCTCGGTGCCGATGTAGTTGTGGTTGAGCATCCGGGCCTCTTCCTGAGCCAGGACGACAACCCGCCGCGCGCGNTTGAGCATCCGGGCCTCTTCCTGAGCCAGGACGACAACCCGCCGCGCGCGGTCGGTGAACCTCTCGAACATCGTTATCGCTCCTCAGAGCGGTCAGTCAGTAAGGGGTCGGTCCCCTCCCTGTCCTTCCGCAGCTTAGTCCCGCCAGGCAGGACCGCTTCTTTCTGTTGCCGTACCCGCCCTGGGCGGAAAGACCCCGACCGGTCCGGCACCAGTTCCAACCCGATAGTGCGAGACGATGTTCCCGCAGGCCAGGCGAATCCACCTGGTATGGCTACGCCCATGGCGAACGCGCGGAGGGCCGCTGAACGCCGACGGTCGCCGCACCAGAGAGGAAGCGTCGCCTCCGACGTCACCGCCCCCGTGAGCCACTACCGGATTCCCTACCCGTCCAGGCTGGCACTCCATGCGGAACACGCCCACGGCATCCGCTACTGGCGAACAGCCCGCCGGGATCCGGCCGCGGGAAGCGCCGGGCGAATCCACCGCACGGCCCGGGGACGGCCCGTGGCCGGCCCGGCGGCGGCACCGGGCATACGGGTGCCGACGCACGGTGACGGGCGGCGGCGCCGCGCGGTGCCGGACCGCACGGGCGGCACCTGATGTAACGAGCATGACGATCGCGCAGGACACTCGCGCGGGCCGGGCATGCCGCGAGGGGCCGGCCCTTGCGGGCACGGCCCCTCGTCAACCCCGTGCGCGGAGAGTGGCTTCCGGCGCGCGGCGGCGCCGGCGCGTGCGCATTTCAGCCGTTGGCCTTTTCGTAAGCCTCGCGAATCTCGGCCGGAACGCGGCCCCGGTCATTCACCGCGTAGCCGTTCTCCTTGGCCCATGCCCGGATCTTGGCGGTGTCGGCAGTGCCGCCGCCGGCCGCGGACGTACGGCCCGGCCGGGCGCCGCGCTGGGAACGGCCGGTGGAACGCCGGCCGGCCTTCAGGTAGGGCTCCAGAGCCGCACGGAGCTGTTCCGCGTTCTCCGCGTTGAGGTCGATCTCATAGTTCTTGCCGTCGAGCCCGAACGTTACGGTCTCATCGGCCTCGCCGCCCTCGAGGTCGTCGAGGAGAAGGACCTGAACCTTCTGCGCCATCGGGCTGCTCCTCATTCCGTCGGTGTCGAATGCTTTTCCTTCTGGGACGTAATGAAACCGCGCTTTGCGGAAAAACACAAACCCTGGAGCGGATACCCTGGGGAACTCCCGAGGACTCGACGGGACGATTCGGACAAATAGGAACGGAGCCGGAACAGGGCCTTTCGTAATCAGAGATGCAGCAGCATGCGGGTGTTGCCCAATGTGTTCGGCTTCACTCGTTCCAGTCCCAGGAACTCGGCGACCCCCTCGTCATAGGAACGCAGCAGCTCGCTGTACACATCGCCGTCCACCGGGGTATCGCCGATCTCGGTGAAGCCGTGCCGCCCGAAGAACTCGACCTCGAAGGTCAGGCAGAAAATGCGGCGGACGCCCAGCCAGCGCGCGGTCTGGAGCAGCTTCTCCAGCAGCAGGTGGCCCACCCCGGCACCGCGCAGCTCCGGATCCACGGCCAGGGTACGCACCTCGGCGAGATCCTCCCACATCACGTGCAGCGCTCCGCAGCCGACCACCCGGGCGTCCAGATCCCGCTCGGCCACCCAGAACTCCTGAATGTCCTCGTAAAGGGTCACCGTGGCCTTGTTCAGCAGGATGCGGTCCCGGGCGTATGCGTCGATCAGCCGGCGGACGGCCGGGATGTCGGGGGTACGGGCCCGGCGCACGGTAATTTCCGGACGCTCCCCGGAGTGCCCGGCGGAGGCCGGAGTGTTCGCGCGGCACTTCACAGACGGAGGCTATCCCCGGGCCGGGCGGCCGGGGTCCCCGGGGGCCGGCCCGGCGGCCCCGGACCCCGCCTCACCGGCGGATTCGCCGGTCTCCGCGGCCTCTTCGGCCCGCCCGTCCCCGGACGGCTCCGGGAGCGCGGCGAGCCGTACGCCCGGCACGTCGACGACCCGGAGAGCATCCCGCAATGCGGCGATCTGCTCGGGCGACATCATCTCGAAGAATGCGACCAGGGCGGCGGCCGGGCTGTCGCTCGCCGACCAGGCGTCGTTCATCAAAGCGGCGGCGTAAGCGGCGCGTGTGGAGACGGCTTCATAGCGATAGGCACGGCCGTGCTGCTCGCGCCGGACCCATCCCTTCTGGTGGAGGTTGTCCAGCACCGTCATCACTGTCGTATAAGCGATCGAGCGTTCCCGCTGAAGATCCTCCAGAACTTCCCGCACCGTGACCGGACGGTTCCACTCCCATACGCGGGTCATGACCGCGTCTTCAAGGTCTCCCAATGGCCGAGGCACCCGAGAAGAATAGCCACACATGCCCCGATTTCCGGTGATCGGCCTGGTCGGAGCGGTGAAGGGCACCGGGCGGGTGAAGCCGCGCCGTCCCGTTGCCACGGGACGCCGGGAGCGGCGGGAGTACGGTGCCCGGAACACCCGGGATAGACATCCGGATACCGCGGCGGCGGGCGGCGGGAACACCGGTGAGTTGCCGGAGTTGCCGCGCCGGTGCACGCCGGTATGCGCCCGCGTAACCGGCGGTGCCCACCGGCCCGGGCGGCGGCCGGCCAATCCGGTACGGCCCGGGACACCAAAGCCGCGCCGCCGAACCGGGACGCCGAACCGGGACGCCAATCCCGGGACCCGCCGGGATGCGGCCGGGGACTAACGGCGGCCGTCCGCCTCCTGACCGCCCGCGATACGGGCGGCCTCGGCCGCCGCCATGGCATCGGCGGCGGCGTCTTCCTTGAACTTGTTGGTACCGCCCTGAGACTTCACGATGGTCACGATCAGCGCGGTGAAAGCCACCGCCATCACCGTGGGCGGGAAGAGCGCGGCAAGGTAATCCACGGCTCCGGGCCTCCTTTTCCGCGGGGCATGCCTGGCATCCCGGCTTCTGGGCGGTGCGCTTCTCACCGCGGGCTTCCCGGCTTCTCGCCTCTTGCGGCCCCCGGCCGCAAGTCCGCGTCATCCGCCGCACCGGGCGAGAACCAGGGTAATACCGCGCTACGGGGCGGCCGGCCGCGGGGGGCGCTTGTGCTTGAAGACTTCCGCCGGAGTGGGCACGGGCCGCCGGCCCTTGCCGGACTGCCCGGCGCCCGCGGTGCCATTCCGCTCCTCGCGCCGCCCGGCCTCCCCGGACCCCGCGGGCTGCCCGGGCTGCCCGGACTGCCCGGACTGCCCGGTGTTCCCGCCGCCGCCCTGACCGGCACCCTCGGGGCGCTGCCCGGAGCGGCGCTCCTGGGCGCTGCCGCCGCTCTGCTCCTGGCGGGCGCGCTGCTCGTCCCCCTGCTGCCGCTCGCGGCCCTCGGCATCGTACCCAGTCATGCCCCGAGATTAGCCGCTAAACGGACAATGCGCGCATGCTGGACTTCGGCGTGTCAGTCGCTCCGCGCCACGCCGCGCCGCGTCAGCGCTGGCCGCCGCGCCGGCCCCCGATGTTGCGCTCGTAGACCAGACGCAGCCCGATCAGGGTCAGCCAGGGCTCGTGCGCGTCGATGACCGACACCTCGCGCAGCACCAGCGGGGCCAGGCCCCCGGTGGCGATCACCGTCACTTCCTCCGGGTCGTCGGCCAGCTCCCGGGCCATCCGCTCCACCACGCCGTCCACCTGCCCGGCGAAGCCGTAGAGGATGCCGGACTGCATCGACTCCACGGTGTTGCGGCCGATCACGTGGCGCGGCCGGGCCAGCTCCACCTTGTGCAGCTGGGCGCCGCGCCGGCCCAGCGCCTCCACCGAGATCTCGATGCCGGGCGCGATGGCGCCGCCCGCGTACTCGCCGCGCGCGGTGACCGCGTCATAGGTGGTGGCGGTGCCGAAGTCGACGACGATGCACGGCCCGCCGTACAGCTCGACCGCGGCCACCGCGTTGATGATGCGGTCGGCGCCGACCTCCTTGGGGTTGTCGGTGGTGATCTGCACGCCGGTCTTCACGCCCGGCTCCACCAGCACGGCCGGGATGTCCCCGTAGTAGCGGCGGGTCACGTCCCGCAGCTCGTGCAGCACCGAGGGCACCGTGGAGCAGATGGCGATGCCGTCCACGTTGTCGCCCAGCTCCTCGCCGAGCAGCGGGTGCATGCCCATCAGGCCCTGGAGCAGCACGGCCAGCTCGTCGGCGGTGCGGCGGGCGTCGGTGGAGATCCGCCAGTGCTCGACGATCTCGTCGCCGTCGAACAGGCCGAGCACCGTGTGGGTGTTGCCGACGTCGATGGTGAGCAGCATCAGCCGTCCTCCCGCTCCGGCGCACGCTCCGCGGGGCGCAGGTCCAGCCCGATGTCCAGCACGGGAGCGGAGTGGGTCAGCGCGCCCACCGCCAGATAGTCCACCCCGGTCTCCGCGTAGGCGCGGGCGCTGTCCAGGGAGAGGCCGCCGGAGGACTCCAGGGCGGCCCGGCCGGCCACCAGCTCCACGGCCCGGCGGGTGTCCTCCACCGTGAAGTTGTCCAGCAGCAGCAGATCGGCGCCGGCCGCGAGCACGGGCTCGATCTGGTCCAGCCGGTCCACCTCGACCTCGACCGGCAGCCCCGGGCTGCCCGCCTCCTCCAGGGCGGTCCGTACCGCGGCGAACGCCTCGGCCACCCCGCCGGCCGCGATCACATGGTTGTCCTTGATCAGCGCGGCGTCGGAGAGGGACATCCGGTGGTTGAGGCCGCCGCCGCAGCGCACCGCGTACTTCTCCAGGGCGCGCAGCCCCGGGGTGGTCTTGCGGGTGTCGCGGACCCGGGCGCCGGTGCCCTCCAGGGCGTCGGCCCAGGCGCGGGTGGCGGTGGCGATGCCGGACAGCCGGCCGAGCAGATTGAGCGCGCTGCGCTCGCCGGTCAGCAGGTCCCGGGTGCGGCCGGTGACGGAGAGCAGCACCTGCCCGGCCGCCACCCGGTCGCCGTCCTCGGCATGGCGCTCCACCTCCAGCTCGGCGGTGCAGGCCACGGAGAGCACCGCCTCGGCGATGCGCAGACCGGCCACGGTGCCGGGGCGGCGGGCGGTGAAATCGGCGGTGGCGACGGCGTCCTCGGGGACGGTGGCGACGGTGGTGATGTCCACGCCGTGGTCGAGGTCCTCCTCCAGGGCCAGGTGCGCGATGTCCTCCACCAGCACCGGGTCCAGGCCGGCGGCGGCCAGCAGCGCGGCCAGTTCCGGGTCGAGGCCGCACTCCAGGGGGTCGTGCCCGGGGATGAACCCGTCGGCGCCGCCGGCGCCGTCCGCGCCGCCGCAGCCGCAGGAGTCTCCGCAGCCGCCTGTGGTCAGGGCCGTCGCGTCCTCGGGTCGGGTGCCGAGCGGCAGCAGGGTCAGCTCCACCGGGCGCGGCGGGGAGGCGTCGGGGCTGGCGTTCACGGGTGTGGTTCTCCTTGTGCTGATGATGTCGGTGATGCGGCGGTGGCCGCCGCCGGGAACACCGCGCCGGGCGTGGTGCCCGGCAGCCCGGTCCCGTCCGTGGCCCGGAGGTCGAGCGTAGAGCCACCGCGGGGGGAACCGGAGCCGTCCTTGACATCACCACCGTGACCTGGGACGGAACCGGGGCCGCCGGGCACCGCGCCGGTGCCGGGGCGGAGACGGACGATGAGATGGCGGCGCCAGCGGGCGTCGTCCCGCTCCGGGAAGTCCTCCCGCCAGTGGCTGCCCCGGGTCTCCTCGCGTTCCCGGGCCGCGGCCACCAGCACCCGGGCCACCAGATGCAGATTGCTGGTCTCCCAGCTCTCCGTGCCCGGCTCGCCCGGCTTGTCCACGGCCCGCTCGGCCAGGGCGTCCAGCTCGGCCGCGGCCCGGTCCAGGCCGGCCGCCGAGCGCAGCACGCCCGCGCCCCTGGTCATGATGCGCTGGATCTCCTGCCGGGCCTCGGGCGGAAGCAGCCGCTGCGGCGGCAGGGAGGCCAGCGGCCCGCCCTCCCCGTCCGTCGCGCCCGCCCTGCCCGTCCCGGCGGCTCCGGAGCGCGCCGGGACGGTGGTCTCCCCCGCGGCCTGCCGGGCGATCTCCCGGCAGATCCGCTCGGCGAAGACCAGGCCCTCCAGGAGCGAGTTGGAGGCCAGGCGGTTCGCGCCGTGCACGCCGGTGCAGGCCACCTCGCCGCAGGCGTACAGCCCCGGGACCGTGGTACGGCCGTGCTCGTCGGTGCGCACCCCGCCGGAGGCGTAGTGGGCGGCGGGCGCGACCGGCACCGGCTCGGTCACCGGGTCGATGCCGTGCGCCCGGCAGGCGGCCAGGATGGTGGGGAAGCGGTCCCGCCACATGGCGGCGCCGAAGTGGCGGCCGTCCAGGAACATGTGGGACGCGTCCTGCTCGTGCATGCGGCGCATGATGCCCTTGGCGACGATGTCGCGCGGCGCCAGCTCGGCCAGCTCGTGCCGCCCCAGCATGAACCGGACCCCGGAGGCGTCCACCAGATGGGCGCCCTCGCCGCGCACCGCCTCGGAGATCAGCGGCTGCTGGCCCTCGGCCTCCGGGCCCAGATACAGCACGGTGGGGTGGAACTGCACGAACTCCAGGTCCGATACCTCGGCGCCGGCGCGCAGCGCCAGGGCCACCCCGTCGCCGGTGGACACCGCGGGATTGGTGGTGGCGGCGAAGACCTGGCCCATGCCGCCGGTCGCCAGGACGACGGCCGGCGCGTGCACGGCACCCACGCCGTCGTGCCGCCCCTCGCCCATGACGTGCAGCGAGACCCCGGCGGCGCGGCCCGCGGAGTCCTTGAGCAGATCGAGCACCAGGGCGTGCTCGATGGTCTCGATCCCGGCCCGGCGGACCGCCTCCACCAGGGCGCGGGAGATCTCCGCGCCGGTGGCGTCGCCACCCGCATGGGCGATGCGGCGGCGGTGGTGGCCGCCCTCCCGGGTGAGGGCGATCTCGCCGGAGGGCGCGGTGTCGAAGCGGGCGCCGTCGGCGATCAGGCGGCGGACCGCGCCGGGGCCCTCGGTGACCAGGATGCGCACGGCGTCCTCGTCGCACAGCCCGGCCCCGGCGACCAGGGTGTCGGCCAGGTGCTGCTCGGGAGAGTCGCCGGTGCCCAGGGCGGCGGCGATGCCGCCCTGCGCCCAGCGGGTGGAGCCGTCGTCCAGCAGCGCCTTGGTGACGATCACGGTGGTCAGGCCGGCGGCGGCGCAGCGCAGCGCGGCCGTCAGCCCGGCCACGCCGGAACCGACGACCACGACATCGGCCCGCACGGCCCAGCTCGGCGGCGGGGACAGTGCCGTCCCCGCCGCGGCTATCCCGTCCGCGCCGCCGTTCCCGGCTCCGTTCCCGGCTGCGCTCCCCGCTCCGCTCACCGCTGCACCTCCATGTCGTTGCCCGCCGCGCCCTGCTCGGTGTGCGCGGAAGCGGTGGCCGAGCGTGAGGTCCCGGCCTCCGCCGCGCCCGTGACCCCGGGGCGGCCGGAGCCGTGCCCGTGCGCCGATGCGGGTCCGCCGCCGTGGCCGGGGCCGGGGGCGCGCCCGGGTGCGCGGTGGCCGGGGTGCGCGGCGGCGGGCGGGGGATCGGCGAAGGCGGCGAAGGTCAGGGGAAGGTTGTCGATCAGCCGGGTGGTGCCGACCCGGGCCGCCACGGCGAGCACCGCCTCTCCGGTCCAGTCGTCCGGGATCTCGGTGAAGTCGGCCGGGTCGACCAGGGCCAGGTAGTCCAGCCGCAGCGGCGGGTCGAGCTGGGCCGCGTCGTCCAGCACCGAGCGGGCGGCGGTGCGCACCGCGGCCGGCACCGGCGACCGCCCGGCCGCGGCGGCCACCGCGTAGGCGTCCGCCGACGCCCGGGTCTCATCCATGGCGGCCAG
>NZ_WTLH01000099.1 GCF_011421595.1 Streptomyces sp. YIM 98790
CGCCGCGGCGGCCGGGGCGGGACCGGCGGCCGGGGCGGGTGCGGGTGCGGGTGCGGCAGCCGCCGAAGGAACGGGGCGGGGGTTCATGCCTGGCCTCCTGCGGTCGGGACGGAGGTGCTGGGGGCGGCGGCGGGGCGCTGGGCGGGCAGCAGTTCGCGCAGCCGGTGCAGCACGGAGCGGCGGCCGGGCGCGGGGCGGGCCAGCACCACGGCGGCCAGCACGATGACCACGGCGAAGTCGCCGAAGCCGCCGGCCACGTAGTAGTTGGCGTACTGCTGGACCACGCCGACGGTGACGGCGGCCAGCGCCACCCCGGTGATGGACTCCAGCCCGCCGATGATCACCACCACGAAGGCGAAGATCAGCAGCCCGGTGCCCTGGTGCGGGGAGATGGACCCGAAGTAGAGCCCGGCCAGCACCCCGGCCAGCCCGGCCAGGGCGCCGCCGAGCGCGAACACCAGGGTGAACGCGCGGGTGACGTCGATGCCCAGCGCGGTGACCATGGCCCGGTCCTCCACACCGGCGCGGACGATGAGCCCGTAGCGGGTACGGGAGAGGAACAGCCGGACCCCGGCGAGCACCAGCACCGCGGCGGCGATCAGCACCAGCCGGGTCACCGGCACCTGGGCGCCGAGCACCCCGACCGTGCCGGAGAGCGACCCGGGCACCGGGAAGGGCCGGGAGTCGGCGCTCGCATACGCCTGCACCAGGGCCGGAACGGTCAGCGAGAGACCGACGGTGACCAGGATCTGTTCCTTGGGCCGCCCGTACAGGCGGCGGATCAGCACCCGCTCGACCACCACGGCCAGCACGGTGCCGGTGAGGGTGCCGGTGATCAGGGCCAGCAGCAGGCCGTTGACTCCGCCGACCGCGGTGGCGGTCTGCCAGGCGGCGTAGGCGGAGACGGTGAGGAAGGCACCGTGCGCGAAGTTGAGCACGTCCATCAGGCCGAAGATGAGGGCGAGGCCGGAGGCGATGAGGAAGTACAGCGCGCCCAGGCCGAGGCCGGTGAGGGTGAGCAGGACGAAGGTGCTCATCGCGCCTCTCCTTCCGTGGTGTCCGCTTCGGTGGTGTCCGTGGTCCCGTGGGCGTTCCGCGTGTCCTCACCGGCCGCCGCGGGGGCGCGGCCGACACCGAGCAGCGTGGTGGTGCGCGTCCGGTCGGCCAGCAGTTCCGCGGCCGGTCCGGTGTGCGCCACCCGTCCCGCCTCCAGCACCACGGCCTGCCCGGCCAGCTTCCTGATGACCGCCAGGTTCTGTTCCACCAGCAGCATCGGCACGCGTTCGGCGGCCCGCGCCAGCACCTCGGCCACCTCGCCGACCACCCGCGGCGCCAGCCCCTTGGTCGGCTCGTCCACGATGACCAGCCGGTTGTCGTTGAGCAGGCAGCGGGCGATGGCCACCATCTGCTGCTGCCCGCCGGAGAGCGTGCCGGCCGCCTGCCCCCGCCTGGCCTTCAGCTCGGGGAACAGCTCGTGCACCAGGTCGTAGGCGGGTTCGCCGCCGCCCGCCCGTTCGGCCAGCGACAGGTTCTCGGCCACGGTGAGCCGGGTGAAGACGCCGCGGTCCTCGGGCGCGTAGCCGATGCCGCGCCGCACGGTGCGGTGGGTGGGCTCGTGCGTGATGTCGGCCCAGCTGTCGCCGGGTCCGGCCGCCGCCCAGCGGACGGTGCCTCCGGTGATGCGGCCTTCCTCCGGCAGCAGTCCCAGCACGGCCCGCACGGTGGTCGTCTTGCCGACGCCGTTGCGGCCCATCAGCGCGGTGACGCCGGTGGCCGGTACGGAGAAGGTGACGCCTTGCAGGATGCGGGAGCCGGCGATGTCCACCCGCAGCTCGCGGATGTCGAGGACGGCCCGGCTCCGGGTGTCCGGTCCGGTCCCGGCCGCGTTGCCCGTGCCGTTTCCGGTGTCGTTCCCGGTGTCGTTCCCGGCGTCGTTCCCGGTGTCGGTCGTGGTCACAGGTCCTCCCCGAGGTAGGCCCGCTGCACTTCCTCGTCGGCCATCACGGCCTCGGGCGTGCCCTCGGCCAGCAGCGTGCCGTGGTGCAGCACCGCGATCCGGTCGGCCAGGTCCAGGACGACATGCATGTGGTGCTCGACCATCAGCAGGGTGCGTCCCTCCTCCCGGTGCAGCGACCGGATGACCCCGGTCAGTTCGCCGATCTCCTCGGCGGCGACCCCGGCCATCGGCTCGTCCAGCAGCATCAGCCGCGGCCCGTCGCCGGACACCGCGGGGACGGTGGAGGCCAGCAGCATGGCCAGCTCCAGCTTCCGCTTGTCGCCGTGCGACAGCCCGCCGGCCAGGACACCGGACCGGTGGCCGAGCCGCACCCGGTCCAGCACCGCCGCCACGTCCCGCCCGGTGACCCGGCGGGCGCCGACCGCCCGTGCGGCCAGCTCCACATGCTCGGCCACGGTCATGGTCGGGAAGACGGAGGAGGACTGGAAGGTGCGGCCGATGCCGAGGCGGGCGCGGCGGTGCGGGGCCAGCCGGTCGATCTCGCGGCCGTCCAGCNCGGCGGTGCGGGGCCAGCCGGTCGATCTCGCGGCCGTCCAGCAGCACCGCGCCGGAGGTGGGCCGGGTGAGGCCGCTGATCAGGTTGATCAGGGAGGTCTTGCCGGCTCCGTTGGGACCGATCAGCGCCAGGAACTCCCCTTCGGCGACGGTGAGATCGATGCCGTCGACGATGGTGACGGCGCCGACCGCCCAGGTGAGCGCGGTGCACCGGAGCACCGCCCGCCCCCGGGCCCCCGCCCCGGGCGCGGGGACGGGGGCCGGGGCGGCGGCGGACGCGGACACGGAGGCGGAGGCGGAGGCGGAGGCGCCCGGGTGGGGGAGCGTCATGCTCAGCTTCCCTCCGCCGCCACCGCCGGGGCGACCAGCGCGGCGTCGAACGTCTTCACGACGGCCGGCATGGCCCCGTCGTCCGCACTCTCGAAGGCCGCCTGGAACATGGGCTGCAGCAGTGCGTGATCCTCGGCGCGCACCGTGTTCTCGCCCTTGACACCGGAGAAGGTGAAGCCCTCCAGGGCGTCGATCATGGCCCGGGTGTCGCCCGCGGCGCCGCCCGCGCGCACCGCCTCGACCACCATCTGCGCGGCGTTGAAACCGTCCGGGGTGAACAGGTCGGTCTCCCAGCCCTTGTCGTCGAAGTAGGTCTGGAGCGCCTGCGCCTCGGGGGTGTCGGTGGCGCCGGGCACGTAGTGGGCGAGCAGGGTGACCTTGTCCCGGGCCTTGCCGAACACGGGGTAGCTGGCGCGCAGGTCGAGGCCGGTGACCACGGTGGCGGCGTCCAGCACGCCCTGCTGGTCCAGGGTGGTCCACATGGACTGGGCGGTGTCGCCGGCCCAGGCCACGAAGACCATGTCCGGGTCCTCGGCCAGCACCTGGGCGGCGGACGGGGTCAGGTCGGTGGCGCTGGGCGGGGCCAGCACCGAGGCCACCTCCATGCCCTGGGCGCCGAGCACGCTCTCCACCGCGGCCACATTGGCCTGGCCGAAGGCGCTGTCCTGGGCCAGCACGACGACCTTCTTGCCCTCGCTCTCACCGCCGAGGATCTCCTTGGCGGTGACCACGTCCTGGTAGGTCTGGCGGCCGGAGCGGAAGGTGTAGTCGTTGCTGCCGGTGACCGCGTCGGTGGCGGCCGGTCCGGAGATGTAGAGGACCTGGTTCTGCTCGGCGAGCGGGGAGAGCTGGACGGCGACTCCGGAGGAGACCGTGCCGGCGATGATCTTCGCGCCCTCGCCGATGCGCTGCCGGGCGAGCGCGACGGCCGTGTCCGGCTCGCCCGCGTCGTCCGACTTGACCACCTCGATCGTCACCCCGTCGACCTCGCCGGTGCCGTCGGTGGCGTGGTCGAGCCCGGCCTCGAAGCCGCGCAGGTACTGCTCGCCGTAGGAGGCCAGCGGTCCGGAGGTGGAGGTGATGAGGGCGACGGTCACGCTGCCCCCGGCCCCGCCGTCACCCTCCGCGCCGCCGGAGCCGCCTCCGCTGCCTCCGCTGCCTCCTGCGTCGCTCGCACCCGGGCTGGAGCAGGCCGCGGCGGTGGCGGCCAGCACGGCGGTCACGGCGGTGACGGCCAGTCTGCTGAGAACTCTTCGGCGGACTCCTCGACGAGGCTGAGGCATGGCGTACGGCTCCCTCGGTACGGCGGCGGCTCGGCACAGCTGTGTGTGTCCCAGTGATGCCGAGAAGCGTCCGCCCCACCGAACCCCTGCGGCAATGTGTGCCCCGCACATACTCGACCGTCGATCTATGGCTCCCTTCTCCGTCAACGGTCCTGGCCATCAGCCCTACGGTGCCCGGAATCACCCCCCACGGCGCGGCCCGGGACGGCCGCGCCCCACCGAAGGAGACCGGCCATGCCGACCATGCCGATACGGCGAGCCGCCCCCCGCCACGGCCGTCGAAGAAGACTGATACCGCTGACCGCCCTGCTGGGCATGCTGGCCACCCTGCTCCTCGTCCCGGCCGGCCCGGCGCACGCCGCCTCGCTCACCCAGGTCACCGGCTTCGGTTCCAACCCCGGCAACCTCACGATGCACCGCTATGTCCCGGACGGCCTGCCGTCCGGCCGCCCGGTGGTGGTCCTGCTGCACGGCTGCGCCCAGGGGCCGGCCGACTACTTCGCCAACTCCGGCTGGCAGAAGTACGCCGACGCCTACGGCTTCACGGTGGTGGCCGCGGGGCAGCAGACCGGCAACAACTCCTCGCGCTGCTTCAACTGGTTCGAGCCGGGCGACACCCGGCGCGGCCAGGGCGAGGCGCTCTCCATCCGGCAGATGGTGGACCGGGTGCTGCGCGACCAGTCCGCCGACCCCGCCCGCGTCTACCTCACCGGCCTGTCGGCGGGCGGCGCCATGACCGCCGCCATGCTGGCCGCCTACCCGGACGTCTTCGCGGGCGGCGCGGTGATCGCCGGTCTGCCGCACGGCTGCGCCACCTCGATGATCGAGGCCTTCTCCTGCATGAACCCGGGCCGGACCAGGACCGCCGCCGCCTGGGGCGACCTGGTGCGCTCCGCCCACCCCGGCTACTCCGGGCGCCGGCCCGCGGTCTCCCTCTGGCACGGCGGCGCGGACTACACGGTGGCCACCGCCAACCTCACCGAGTCGGTCAAGCAGTGGACCAACGTCCACGCCACCGACACCACCGGGGACGCCACGTCCTCGCTCCCCGCAAGCACCACGCGCACCGAATACCGCAACGCCTCCGGCGAGCCGGTCGTGGTCTCCTACCTCACCGCCGACAACGGTCACGGCACGCCCGTCGCCCCGGGCGGCGGCACCGACCAGTGCGGCCAGGCCGCCGCGTACTTCCTGAGCAGCGTCTGCTCCAGCTACCACATCGCCCAGGACTGGAACCTCTCCGGCACCGCCCCCGGGCCGGGCCCGGAGCCCGGGCCGGAGCCGGACCCGGAGCCCGAGCCGGAGCCCGGGCCGGACCCGGAGCCGCCGCTGTCCTGCGTCACCGCCAGCAACTACGCCCACACCCAGGCCGGCCGTGCCGTGCACCGCTACGGCTACGCCTACGCCGTCGGCTCGGGCGACAACCTCGGCCTGTGGTCCCTGGCCGTCACCACCTCCGTGACCGAGACCGCCCCCGGCCACTGGACCCGCACCGCGGCCTGCCCCTGACCCCCGGCCGTTCCCCTCGACGGCCGCGGAGGCGCGCCGCCCCACCGCGCCTCCGCGGCCCGCGGGGGCGCCGGTTCGCAGCGGCCAGGCGCACGGCCGTCCCCGGGCATCCGGCCTGCGATGCGCGGTACGGGTCCGCTCCGGCTGATCCCCCCGGATGTCCCCGCCGACCGCGTCTCCGCTGCCGGTGCGGCCGCCGGTCCGGGAAGGCCCGGCGGCTGGGGCCGGTCAGGAGGGGCCGGCGGGGTTGGGGATGGTGCAGTCGGCGCCGGGCGGGGTGCCCTGGGGCCAGGCGAGGCCGTCGAAGCGCAGGCGGTGAGGGCGGCCGGGGTCCAGGCTGACGACGGAGACGGCCTTGTTGTGGGCGTTGCCGTAGTTGTTGAGGCAGATCCAGCCGCTGGCGCCGGAGATCCCGTAGCCCTGGCTCATCTGGGCCCAGACGGCGGCCACCTCCGCGTTCGACGGCACGGCGGCGCCGCCCGCGGCGGCGGCCAGGCGGATGCCCTGGACGGCCGTCCACACCGCGTCGTACATCACGATGGCCCGGGAGTCCTCCAGGTCGGTCTTGCCGATGTCCGCGGCGTGGCCGGCTGCCAGCGCCTTGAGGGTCTCCATGGCCTCGGGGTCACCGCCCGGCGTGGGAGCGGACCAGGCGTCGGGGTGGGCGAGAGCGCTGTAGCGGACGGTGATGCCCTTGCTGAGGACGTCCCAGTTCAGTTCGGTGTCCGTGACCAGGGTGGAGGCGCCGGAGGCGCTGATCACCGTGAACGGGCGGCACGGCTGTTCGCCGAGTTCGTTGACGAACTGCCGCAGGTGGACGGGGCGCCCGGCGAAGTAGAGCGTGTTCACGGTGTCCGGCAGGTTGCAGATGCGGGGGATCATCAGACGGAACTGGGCGGTGACGCCCTCGGTGTCGGTGACGCCGGAGGAGGTGAACTTCATCGGCTCGTACTCGGCGGTCCCGGCCAGTTCGGCGCCGAAAATGTCGTACAGGGTGAGGTTGTAGTGGTCGCTGGGGCGGGCGTCGTAGATGAGGAGCGGGCTGCCTCCCGCCTCGCCGTCCTCATGGAAGGAGGCGAGGGCGGCGGCCTGGTCGCCGTTGTCCGGGACGATCTTCACCATCCCCGGGTAGGCGTCGGGGCTCTCCGCCGTGTTGCCGAGGTCGTCGGCGGTGAGCGGCCCTGCCACGACGGGGACGCCGGCCGCGGTGAGCCGGGCCAGGATGTCCCCGGTGGGGTGCTGGCTGATGTTGAAGCCGGTGACGGCCCGCAGCCGGTCGGTGCCGTCCGCGGCCATGTCGATGAGCTGGTCGGTCACCCGCTGCCAGTGGCCGCTGCTGCGGCCGGGGTTGGCGAGGACCAGGCGGATCAGCGGCCCGGCGTCGTTGTCGTCGTGATTGGCCCGGTGCTGGGCCAGGTACGCGCCCCGCACCTCCTTGAGGATCTGTTCCCGGCCGATGTCCCCGGTCAGCGTCATGGGGATCATCAGCGCGACGGTGACGTACTCCTCGCCCGAGGCCCGGACCTCGTCGTTCTCCCGCTCGATGCGGGCCGAGACCTGTGCCAGGTCCGGGGAGAAGGCGAAGGAGCCGTCGGTGACGCCGACGCACTCGCCGTCCCGCTCCACCACTCCCTCCGCACAGCTGTCGTCGGTCAGGCGGTCCACGGCGACCAGCGCCAGCAGGGCGACGGCCAGCACCAGCCCGAGGGTGACCAGCGTCTGGACGCCGCGGCCGAGGGCGAACCAGCGGTGGCGCAGGCGCCGGCGCAGGTTCCGGCGCGGCTCGTGCGGGGACGTGGGTGAGGTCATCGCCGGTCCTCCACCGAAAGGGTCAGTTCGGGCGCCTGGACGCCCTGGCCGAGCAGGGCGGGCCAGGCGTCGGCCGCGGTCAGATAGGCCGCTTCGTCCGGGCGGGCCCGCTGGATGTCCAGCAGGGCGCCGGAGATCTGGAGCAGTCCGGCCGTGGAGGGGAGGGCGGCCAGCGGGTCGGAGAGCCGCCAGACGCCGCGGACCAGCACCGTGATGGCGTCGTGGGTGGCGGTGCCGGAGTCGCGGATGCAGGCCGGGCAGGTGCCGGGCTCGGCATGGGCGGCCGAAGGCGCCGGGGGCGGGGGCGGGGGCGGAGCGGCGCAGATGATATTGACCCAGGACAGCCATTCGGCCGCGGACATGCCCGGCAGGCGGTGGTGCAGGCGCCGGACCACCGCCTCCAGCCGGCCGAGGGAGAGGGTGTGGTGCAGCTGGGCCAGTCCGTGGCCCATGGCGTCCTCGTCCAGGTGGGCGCTGTTGTGGAAGGCGCGCAGCCGCCGCTGCACGGTCTCCCACCGCCCGGCCAGCCGGGTGCGCAGCCGGTGCAGCAGCAGGGTGCGCAGCGCGGGATCGGCGACGAACGGCACCCCGTCGCCGCCGCCCGGCTCGCCGGCGGGCCAGCGCCAGGGGATGCGCCGCCAGTGGCCGCCGTCCAGTTCGGCGGTGACCGCGGCCAGCCGGGACGCCACGGTGTACCGGGCGGCGGAGCGGTCCGGGGCGGTCACGGCCCGCATCAGCCAGACCGCCGCCTCTTTGGTCAGGGCCGGGGCGAGCAGCGCGAGTTCGTCCCGCATGCCGGGGTCGGGCAGCAGGCGCGCCAGGAGCAGGTCACCGACCGTACGGCCCCCGTTGCCGTCGCCGCCGTCACCGCCGCCGTCTCCGTCGCCGCCGTCACCGCCGCCGCCACCGTCGTCGGGTGCGGGGCGGCCGAGCAGGGCGTTGCCGTCGCCCGGTGCGGGAGCACCGGAGACGGCATGCGCCACGGCCCGGACGATGCCCTCCCGGCCGCCGCTCAGCCGGTCCACCGGCCAGGCCAGGGAGGCGGACCAGCCGGCGGCGGGGAACAGCCGCTGGGTGTCGTCCCGGTGCAGGGCCGGGATGCCCAGCGAGAGCAGCCATGCCCTGGGGGACGGCTGGTTCGGGCCGGGCGGGCGCCAGTGTGCGGTGGCGTGCCGCACGGTCTCGCAGGAGCGGTACGCGGCCGGGTCCCCCAGCGCAGTGGTGACGATCACGGGACGGAAGGCGGCGCCGCGGCCCGGCCCGCCCCGGCCGCCCTGCCCGTCCCGGGCACCGTTGTCGTACGCGGGCAGCAGCAGGGAGAGCAGGTGCTCTCCGAGCGGGGTGTGCACGTTGTCCAGCAGGAGCAGCGGCGGCGGGGTGCGGGAGAAGGAGTGCCACAGGCCGCGCTGCGCCTCCACATCCGCGAGCAGTGCCGCGACCAGCAGTGACCGGCCCTCGCGGCGGCCGTCCTCGTCCCGCTGCCGGAAGGCGTTGACGAACTCGAAGAGGCGGGCGAAGCCGTCGCCGCCGCGTCCGGGGACGCTGCCGCCCCACCAGCGCAGCGCCTCCTTTCCGGCCCGGCGGCCGGGCAGCAGCTGCCGGGCGGTGGTCAGCAGCACGCCCACCAGGCCCTCCAGGCCGGGAAAGCCGAGCAGGCCGGGCAGCCGGGGGCCGATCTCCTCCAGCCACCGGCCGATGTCGACAGCTCCGCTCGCGCCGCGCCGGTCGGCGTACCAGGCGGCGATGAACTCCCGCAGTTCGCGCGTGGCGTCGTGCGGATCGGTGGTGGCCGGGTCGGGGCGCCACACGGTGAGCAGCAGCAGACCGAGGGTCAGCCGGTGGCAGGTGACGGGGCGGCCCGGGCCTGCCGTGCGGACGCCGAGCTGGTAGGCGAGCAGCGAGAGCAGCCGGGAGAGGGCGAGGGTGTCCACGGGGTACGGGGGCGGCGTCGCGCCCGGGACGGGCGGGGCGGCGAGACCGGGAACGGCCGCCTGGCCGGGCCGCGGAGCGGGGCGGAGCATGCCGACGGCTATGGAGTGGCCCGGTGCGCCGCCCGGGCCGGAACGGGCGGCTCCGCTCGACGGGCCGGAGGGCTCGGCCTGGTCCGGCGGTCCGGGCGATCCCGGCGGGCCGGCGGGGGAAGCGGTCTCCGTGCCGCCGTCTTCCCCGCCCGCCGCACTGTCACTGCGGTCACCGCGGTCACCGCGGTCACCGCGGTCGGCACCGTCGCCGCCGTCCCCGTCGTCCGCGGCGGATCCGGCCGGGTGGGCGGACGCCAGGCCCGGGTGGCCGAAGGCGGGGTCCGCCAGGTCGGCGTGGGCGACGGCCAGCCGGCGGTCGTAGCTCTCGTGCAGCAGCTCGATCAGCCGGCTCTTGCCGGCCGCCCGGCCGCCGGTGACCCGGACCACCGGCGGTAAGGGGAACTCCTTTGTCACATTGCGGGGTTCGGTGCGGTGCACCCCGGTCAGACGGGGCACCAGACCGTCGTACACGGCACGGGTGGCGTGCCATTCCTCGCCTTCGTACATGTCCCCGGCTCCCCCGCGACGGCCCCGTTGCGGAGCACCGGACGGGGGCGCACGGCACTGGACGCCCGACGGCTGTTCCGCTGAGTGACTGCGAGGTTGCATCAGGACGTTTTGCGGCGCAAGCCCTTTCGCCAAGGTTGGTGTTCGCCGCTCCGCGCGGCACAGACCCGCGGCGGCGGCGCGGAGGGTGCCCGGTCGGCGGCCGGGCAGGGCCGGTCGGCCCCTCGCCGCCAGGCCGCGGGCGGGCGCACGGTGGGCGGCATGAGCCGTACCGGCGGAACCGAAGGCGGCAAGCGGCGCCGCGTGGTGATCCTGGGCGGCGGCACCGGCTCTACTGGCACCGCGGCATCCCCGGCGTCGCGCCCCCGATGCCGGGCCACGGCAGGTCCGGGCCGCCGCCCGGCTGACCGGGACGGCCGGTGCCGCCGCTCAGCCGGACGGCGAGGCGGACGGGGAGGCGGACGGGGAGGTGATGCGGGTGAAGGCGTCGAGGTTGCGGGTGGATTCGCCGCGCGCGGTGCGCCACTCGTACTCCTTGCGGATCGCGGTGGCGAAGCCCTTCTCCAGCAGGGTGTTGAAGCTGCCGTCCGCCTGCTCCAGCACCGCGCCGAGCAGGCGGTCGATCTCCTCGGCGGTCACCGCGGCCAGCGGCAGCCGGCCCACCAGGTAGATGTCGCCCAGGCCGTCCACGGCGAAGGCGATGCCGTACAGCCGGGTGTTGCGCTCCAGCAGCCAGCGGTGCACCTCGGCGTGGTTCTCGTCCGGGCGGCGGATGACGAAGGCGTTGACCGAGAGCGAGTGCCGGCCGGCCACCAGGGAGACCGTGGTGGCCAGCTTGCGGGTGCCCGGCAGCTTCACCACGTAGTGGCCCTCCCGGGGACTTTCCCAGCTCACGCCGGTGTCCTCGGCGGCGAGTGCGGCCAGCGCCGTCTCGATGACCTCGCGTGCTCCCGCGGTGGGCTCAGGATTCTCGGGCATGGGCCGATCGTATGCCCGCGAGGGCGGCGGGCCGGAAGCGGCGCTCCCAGATGGCCTCGGTGTAGATGCCGGCGGTCTCCCGGGCCGCCGTGGCCCAGCCGAAGCCCCGGGCGTGGCCGACCGCGGCGACACCCATCCGGGCGGCCAGTCCCGGATCGTCGGCGAAACGTTCCAGCGCGCGGGCGTACCCGGACGGTTCGTGGCCGCGCACCAGCAGCCCGGTCACGCCGTCCCGCACCGCGACCGGCAGCCCGCCGACCGCCGCCGCGACCACCGGGGTGCCGCAGGCCTGGGCCTCCACCGCGACCAGCCCGAAGGACTCGCTGTGCGAGGGCATCACCAGCACGCTGGCCGCCCGGTACCAGTCCGCCAGCTCCCGCTGCGCCACCGGCGGGTGGAACCGCACCAGGTCGCCGATGCCCAGCCGGGCGGCCAGCTTGTGCAGCTTCTCCGGCCGGGCCAGGCCGCTGCCGCTGGGCCCGCCGACCACCGGCACCAGCAGCCGCTCGCGCAGCTCCGGCCGGGCCTCCACCAGGTCGTGCACGGCCCGCAGCAGGATGTCGGGACCCTTGAGCGGCTGGATACGGCCGGCGAACAGCGGGATCAGTGCGTCCTGCGGCAGGCCGAGCCGGGCGCGGGCCGCGGCCCGGCCGTCGCCCGGCCGGAACCGCTCCAGATTGACGCCCGGGTGCACCACGGCGATCTGCGACGCCTCGGCGCCGTAATGCCGCATCAGATCGGCGGCCTCCTCGCCGGTGTTGGCCACCAGGCGGTCGGCGGCCTCGACGATCTGCTGCTCGCCGATGATCCGGTATCCCGGCTCGGGGGTGTCGCCCCTGGCCAGATGGGCGTTCTTGACCTTGGCCATGGTGTGCATGGTGTGCACCAGCGGCACGCCCCAGCGGTCCGCGGCCAGCCAGCCGACATGGCCGGAAAGCCAGTAGTGGGAGTGCACCAGGTCGTAGTAGCCGGGGCGCTGGCCGGCCCAGGCGCGCATCACCCCGTGCGTGAAGGCGCAGAGCTGGGCGGGCAGCTCCTCCTTGGACAGCCCCTCGTACGGGCCGGCGGTGACATGCCGCACCAGCACGCCCGGGGCCAGCTCCACCACCGCGGGAACGGTGCCGGAAGTGGTGCGGGTGAAGATCTCGACCTCGGTGCCGAGCGCGGCCAGCTCCCTGGCCAGCTCGACGATGTAGACGTTCATGCCGCCGGCGTCACCGGTGCCGGGCTGGTGGAGCGGGGAGGTGTGGACGCTGAGCATGGCCACGCGCCGCGGGTGCCGACCCGAGCGGCGGAGCGTGAGCCGAGGAAAGTCCGGCACGAGAACTCCTGACCACTGACCGTTGAACCCGATGAACCCGATGAATCCGGTGCACCCGTCCGACCGGACCGCCGACCTCGCGCGCGCCCGGCCGGAGCGAGCTCCACGTGCGGCAACACGGAGGGCCCCGGTCCTCTTCCCACTTTGCCAAACCGTGACCGGGGGCGCAGAACGGTAGGGTCGGGCCCATGGGTGGCCGGGGCACGGGCCGCGGCGGCAGCGGCGGCGGGAGGCGTCCCGAGGGGGCGGTGACCAGGGGGACCACGCACCAGAACCGGCTGCGCCGGATGGACCGCTGGATCGCCGACGCGCACGGCGCGGCGCTGCGGCGCAGCCCGTTCCCGCCGGTGGCGGTGGATCTCGGCTACGGCGCGCAGCCCTGGACGGCGGTGGAGCTGCTGGCCCGGCTGCGCCGGGTACGGCCGGACGTACGGGTGACGGGCATCGAGATCGACCCGGTGCGGGTGGCGGCGGCCGAGCCGTACGCCCGGGCGCGGGAGGGGCTGAGCTTTCTGCGCGGCGGCTTCGAGGTGCCGCTGCCGGGCGGCGCCCGTCCGGTGCTGATCCGGGCGGCCAACGTGCTGCGCCAGTACCGGGAGGAGGAGGTGCCGGCCGCCTGGGCACGGCTGTGCGGGCGGCTGGCGCCGGACGGGCTGCTGGTGGAGGGCACCTGCGACGAGATCGGCCGCCGCCATGTGTGGGTGGCGCTCGGCCCGGAGGGGCCGCGCACGGTGACGTTCGCCGCCCGCCTGGGCTCGCTGGCCGCCCCCTCGGATCTGGCCGAGCGGCTGCCCAAGGCGCTGATCCACCGCAATGTGCCGGGTGAGCCGGTGCACGCGTTCCTGCGCGCCTTCGACCGGGCGTGGGCGGCGGAGGCCGCCTACGGGCCGCTGGGGGCCCGGCAGCGCTGGCTGCGGGCGGTGCGGGCGGTGCGCCGGGAGTGGCCGACGGCCGACGGGCCGCGCCGCTGGCGGCAGGGCGAGATCACCCTCCCGTGGACCGCCCTGGCCCCCCGCGACTGGCGCTGGCCCCCGCCGTGACGGGGGCTGCCGTGACGGGCGTCTCCTCTCGCCGCTCGGCCGCCCGCCCCCCCTGCCCCGGCCCGGCGACGGGCCGGGGGAATCAGCCGGGGGAATCAGCCGGGGCCGGCGGGGGGGGATCAGCGCGGGTCGGCGGGGGCGGTGCCGGCCGGGAGGACGGCGAGGGCCTCGTCGAGCAGGTCGCGGTCCTGGGCGTAGCTGAGCAGGCCGCGGGCCCGGTCCGGGGCCAGCCAGCGGAACTCGTCCACCTCGTGGTTGGGCACGAAGGTCCCGCCGACCGCCTCGGCCGTCCAGTAGCTGACCTCCTTGTCCCGCCCCTGCGCGCCGTAGCGCAGCATGGTCAGCTCCGCGCCCAGCAGGCATTCCATGCCGGTCTCCTCGCGCACCTCGCGGACCGCGGCCTCGGCCGGCTTCTCGTCCGGGTCCAGCTTGCCCTTGGGATGCGACCAGTCGTCGTAGCGCGGACGGTGCACCAGGCCGATCTCGATGCCCCCTCCGGGAGCGTGCCGCCAGAGCACGCAGCCCGCCGCCCGTATGGGCTCCCCCGTGTCTTCAGTTGCCTGTGCCACGCCGGTGCTTCCTTCTCGACTGGATGAGTTCTTCCTGCAGGTTGCGCAGCGGCTCGCCGTCCTCGTCCGCCACGTGCCGGGTCCAGGTGCCGTCCGGGCCCAGATGCCAGGACTGGGTGGTGTCCGAGGTGCCGGTGGCGATCAGCCGGCTGAGCGCGGACCGGTGCGCCGGGTCGCGCACCTGCACCAGCACCTCGATCCGCCGGTCCAGATTGCGGTGCATCATGTCGGCGCTGCCGAGCCACACCTCCGGGTCGCCGCCGTTGAGGAAGACGTAGACGCGGGAGTGCTCCAGGAAGCGCCCCAGCACGCTGCGCACCCGGATGTGCTCGGACAGTCCCGGCACCCCGGGCCGCACCGCGCAGATGCCGCGGACCAGGATGTCCACCGGGACGCCCGCCTGCGAGGCCCGGTAGAGGGCGTCGATCAGCCGCTCGTCCACGATGGAGTTGGCCTTGATCCGGATGCCGGCGGGGCGGCCCTCCCGGTGGTGTGCGATCTCCCGCCGGATGCGGGCTATCAGCCCGTCGCGCAGCGAGCGCGGCGCCACCAGCAGCCGCCGGTAGGTCTCCCGGCGGGAGTAGCCGGAGAGCCGGTTGAACAGGTCGGACAGGTCCGCGCCCACCTCCGGGTCGGCGGTGAGCAGCCCCAGGTCCTCGTAGAGCCGTGCCGTCTTGGGGTGGTAGTTGCCGGTGCCTATGTGGGCGTAGCGGCGCAGGTGCTCGCCCTCCTGGCGGACCACCAGGGAGAGCTTGCAGTGGGTCTTCAGCCCGACCAGCCCGTACACCACGTGGCAGCCGGCCTCCTCCAGCTTGCGCGCCCATTTGATGTTGGCGTGCTCGTCGAAGCGGGCCTTGATCTCCACCAGGACCAGCACCTGCTTGCCCTGCTCGGCGGCGTCGATCAGGGCGTCCACGATCGGGGAGTCGCCCGAGGTGCGGTACAGGGTCTGCTTGATGGCCAGGACGTCCGGGTCGGCGGCGGCCTGCTCCACGAAGCGCTGCACCGAGGTGGAGAACGAGTCGTAGGGGTGGTGGACCAGGACGTCCCGCTCCCGCAGCGCCGCGAACACGTCGGGCGCCGAGGCGGTCTCCACCTCGGACAGGTCACGGTGGGTGCCGCCGACGAACTTGGGGTACTTCAGCTCCGGCCGGTCCAGCGCGGCGATGGCCTTCAGCCCGGTCAGGTCGAGCGGGCCGGGGACCTTGAACACCTCGGCCTCGTTCACCTTCAGCTCGCGCACCAGCAGGTCCAGCACCTCCTCGTCGATGCTGTCCTCGACCTCCAGCCGGACCGGAGGACCGAAGCGGCGGCGCAGCAGTTCCTTCTCCAGGGCCTGGAGGAGGTTCTCCACGTCGTCCTCCTCCACCTCCAGGTCCTCGTTCCGGGTGACCCGGAAGACGTGGTGGGCCAGCACCTCCATGCCCGGGAAGAGTTCCTCCAGGTGCGCGGCGATGACGTCCTCGACCGGGACGTAGCGCTGCGGGGAGGCCTCCAGGAAGCGGGAGAGCAGCGGCGGCACCTTCACCCGGGCGAAGTGCTTGTGGCCGCTGGCCGGGTTGCGCACCACCACGGCCAGGTTGAGGGAGAGCCCGGAGATGTAGGGGAAGGGGTGGGCCGGGTCCACGGCCAGCGGGGTGAGCACGGGGAAGATCTGGCGGCGGAACAGCGAGAACAGCCGGATCTGCTCCTGTTCGGTCAGGTCCGGCCAGCGCAGCAGGTGTATGCCCTGTTCGGCGAGCTCGGGGGCGACGGTCTTGTGGAAGCAGTCGGCGTGGCGGGCCATGATGTCCCGGGTGCCGGCCCAGATCTTCTCCAGCACCTCGCGCGGCTGGTAGCCGGAGGCGGAGCGGGTGGCCACGCCGGTGGCGATGCGGCGCTTGAGCCCGGCGACCCGGACCATGAAGAACTCGTCCAGGTTGCTGCCGAAGATGGAGAGGAAGTTGGCCCGCTCCAGCAGCGGGGTGTCGGGGTCCTCGGCGAGTTCCAGCACCCGCTGGTTGAAGGTGAGCCAGCTCTGCTCACGATCGAGGAAACGATTCGCCGGGAGCGGGGCCGCCTGCTCCTGCGCCGTGTTCACGGCCGAGGCCGCCCCCGCCGGCAGCACGGTCATGGCGTCCTCCTCCTCGGGAGCGGCGTCCACGGGCTGCTCGGGCAGCGCGTGCGGGCGGAAGGCGTCGATGGACCCGACGGGCTCGGCGACCGCGTCGGCGGCGGTGGCGTCCACCGGGCCCGGAACGACGGGCGTGCCGGGGGCGGCCCCGCCGCCCGGGTCGGCGGGGGCGGGGCTGGGCCGTCCGGGTGATGTCCGGGGCGCGGCCTTTGCCGCTGTCTTTGCCACTGTCTTCGCGGCGGTCTTCGCGGCGGTCTTCGCGGCGGTCCTGGCCGCCGCCTTCGCCACCGCCTTGGTGGCCGCCTTGGCCGTGCTCCGGGCGGCCGTGCGCTTGGCGGCCGTGCGCCGCCGGGCGGCGGTCTTCTCCGGAGCGGGGGNGTCTTCGCGGCGGTCTTCGCGGCGGTCTTCGCGGCGGTCCTGGCCGCCGCCTTCGCCACCGCCTTGGTGGCCGCCTTGGCCGTGCTCCGGGCGGCCGTGCGCTTGGCGGCCGTGCGCCGCCGGGCGGCGGTCTTCTCCGGAGCGGGGGAGGACAGGCCGTTCGCTCCGGCATCGGTGGTGCCGGCGGGCAGCTTGTCGGAAGGGGTCCGCGGTTCCGGGCTCATGCATCCATTCTCCCGCCACCACGGCAAACGCAACACATCACTCCCGTGACGAGCAGGTGTCACAGGGCAACCGCGCACGCCGGACGCGTACGCCTTCCCCATCCGTGCCGCCGCCCGCCCGCCGGTGCGCCCCCGCCCGCCGCGGCTCCCTCAGCTCTCGGTGCGGTACATCAGATCCGTCTCGTACGTACGGAAGCCCAGGTTCTCGTAGAGCCGCACCGCCGCCGTGTTGTCCGCGTCCACGTACAGCATCCCCGTCCCGATGCCGCGGTCCCGGGCCAGGTAGCGCAGCCCGGCCAGGGTCAGCGCCCGGCCCAGCCCCAGCCCCTGGGCCTCCGGCGCGATGCCCAGCACATAGATCTCCCCCAGGCCCTCGGCGCTGTGCACCTTGGTCCAGTGGAAGCCCAGCAGCTCCTCTTCCCCGCCCTCCCCGGCCGGCCGCACCGCGAGGAAGAAGCCGTGCGGGTCGAACCACGGCTCGGCCATGCGCGCCCGGAGGTCCCGCATGCCGAGCGAGCCCTGCTCGGGGTGGTGCGCGAAGGCCGCCGCGTTCACCGCCAGCCATGCCTCCTCGTCCCGGCCCGGCACAAAGGTACGGACCGTGACCCCCTCCGGCCACCGGATCTCCTCCAGCGGCAGCCCGCCGAGCGAGCGGCGAAGCTGCCGCAGCTCGCGGAAGAGAGTCAGCCCCAGGCTCTGCGCCAGGTGCCGGGCCGCCGGGTGGCCGCCGTGCGCCCAGACCCGCAGCCGGTTCCCGGACTCGGCGAGCAGCGTCTCGCCCAGCGAGCGGCCGTACCGCCGGCCGCGGTGCGCCGGATGCACCACCAGTTCCGCGGAGGGCGCCTCCACCGGGTCGGTGCCGTCCAGCTGGGCATAGCCGACAAGCTCCCCCTTGTGCCGCAACAGCAGATGCCGGACGCCCTCCCGCGAGCCGCCGCGCAGCAGCAGCCGGCCCTGTTCCGAGACGGCGGCCTGGCCGTCCACCCTGGCCGCCAGCGCGATGAGCTCCTGAGCGTCCCGCACATCCGTCGCCGACACTTCGTCCAGTACCACGACGTCGCTCATGGCCAAACTGTACGGCCCTGCCCCGGGAATTGGCGCGACGCGAACTGGCAATGTGCTGGTTACCTCCGCCCTCCTGACACGCTACGCGCGTAGCCCTTAGGCTGCGGTGCACATCCGTGCCCCGGGCCGGCTGACCCACCGGTCAGGCTCAGGCCCCCCGGCCGGCAGACACCGGCCCCGTTCGTCCCGCACCGACTCGCGTGAAAGGGAACACCCCCGCATGCAACGCCCCACTTCCTCGCGGCGGACCGGCTCGCGCCGGAGAACCGCCGGAATACTCGCCGCCGGGCTCGCCGGCGCGCTCGTCCTCGCGCTGCCCGCCACCCAGGCCACGGCCGGCGCCGGCAAGCCGCACAAGCCGGGCAAGCCGAGCGCCACCACGGAACTCCAGGTACTGGCCATCAACGACCTGCACGGCGCGCTGGAGCCCCCGACCGGTTCCGGCGGCCGGGTCACGCATCTTCACGAGGACGGCACCACCTCGACCATCGACGCGGGCGGTGCCGAATACCTGGCGTCCGCGCTGCGCGAGGCGCGGGAGGGCCACAAGCGGTCCGTCACGGTGGCCGCCGGTGACATGATCGGCGCCACCCCGCTGCTGTCCGCCCTCTTCCACGACGAGCCCACCATCGAGGCGCTCAACCTCATGGACATGGACGTGGTGGGCGTGGGCAACCACGAGTTCGACGAGGGCTGGCAGGAGCTGGTCCGGCTCCAGGAGGGCGGCTGCCACCCGGTGGACGGCTGCTACGCGGAGGACCGCACCTACCAGGGCGCGGACTTTCCCTTCCTGGCCGCCAACGTGGTCCACGAGGACACCGGCGAACCGATCCTGGCCCCGTACGTCATCAAGAACCTCAAGGGCGCCAAGGTCGGCTTCATCGGCGTGACCCTGGAGGGCACCGCCAACATCGTCACCCAGTCCGGCATCGAGGGCATCGACTTCCTGGACGAGGCCGAGACCATCAACACGTACGCCAAGCAGCTCAAGCGCAAGGGCGTCAACGCGGTCATCGCCCTGATCCACGAGGGCGGTTACCCGGCCTCCTCGGCCTACAACGCGGACTGCGGGCCCGGCGGGGCCAACCTCTCCGGCCCCATCGTGGAGATCTCGCAGAACACCTCCGCCATGGTGGACGTGCTGGTCACCGGCCACACCCACCAGCCGTACGTGTGCTCCATGCCCGACCCGGCCGGAAACGAGCGGCTGGTCACCTCGGCGGCCTCCAACGGGCGGCTGTTCACCGAGCTGTCCATGGCCTACGACTGGCGGAAGCGGGACATCGTCCGCGCCTCGGTGACCGGCTCCAACGTGGTGGTGGAGCGGGAGAACCCGGCCACCGACATGACCGACCTGATCGGCTACTGGGACGCGCTGGCCGGCCCGTTCGCCTCCCGCGCGGTGGGATGGATCGCCGAGGACATCACCCAGAACCGCAACATCCCCGAATCCCCGCTGGGCAACCTCATCGCCGACGCCCAGCTCGTCCACGCCCGCTCGGTCGACCCGTCCACCGATCTGGCCCTGATGAACCCGGGCGGCATCCGCACCGACCTGACCTTCGCCGCCTCCGGTGACGAGGGCGACGGCGTGGTGACCTTCGAGGAGGCGTTCGCCGTCCAGCCGTTCACCAACTACGTGCACATCATCGACCTCACCGGCGAGCAGCTGCTGGCCGTGCTGCGCGAGCAGGTCAGCGGCGACAACGAGGCGGCCAACCGCATCCTCCAGCCCTCCGAGGGCTTCGCCTACACCCTGGACCTCACCCGCTCCGGGGCGGACCGGATCATCGCCGGCTCCGTCACGGTGAACGGCGAGCCCCTGGACCCGGCCGCCACCTACCGGGTCGCGGTCAACTCCTTCCTGGCCGGCGGCGGCGACGCGTTCCCGACCCTGGCCGAGGGCGGCAACACGGTGGTCGGCGGCATCGACGTCGACGCCTTCGCCGACTACCTGACCGCCAACTCCTCCACCGAGGCGCCGCTCACCGCCCCGGCCGCCGGCCGCATCACCGTCATCCGCTGACCCCGTCCCGGGGCGGCCCACAGGACGGCCGGTGGCCTCGGCCACCGGCCGTCCGCCGCCCTCGCCGGTACGCATCCCGGCGCGCATCCCCGAGGGCGCCGGGGCGGGCGAGAGTTCATGTTCACGTGAGCTCGGGGTACGGTCGGGTACGGTCGGGGCATGAGCGGTGGCAGTGGCAGCAGCAGCGGTGGCGGCAGCGGCGGCGGGCTGATCGCCAAGGAGCTGACCATCGGGCAGCTCGCGCAGCGCAGCGGGGTCGCCGCCTCGGCGCTGCGGTTCTACGAGACACAGGGGCTGATCAGCAGCCGGCGCACGTCCGGGAACCAGCGCCGGTACGGCCGGGACATGCTGCGGCGGGTGGCGTTCATCCGGGTCTCGCAGAACCTCGGCATCCCGCTGAACGCGATCCGCGAGGCACTGTCCCAGCTGCCGGAGGAGCGNGGGGCTGATCAGCAGCCGGCGCACGTCCGGGAACCAGCGCCGGTACGGCCGGGACATGCTGCGGCGGGTGGCGTTCATCCGGGTCTCGCAGAACCTCGGCATCCCGCTGAACGCGATCCGCGAGGCACTGTCCCAGCTGCCGGAGGAGCGCACGCCCACACCGGAGGACTGGGCGCGGGTGTCGTGGTGGTGGCGCCGGGATCTGGACCGGCGGATCGCCCAGCTCACCCGGTTGCGGGACCACCTCAGCGACTGCATCGGCTGCGGCTGCCTCTCGCTGAGCGAGTGCATGCTGGCCAACCCCTACGACGTGCTGGGCAAACAGGGCCCCGGGGCGCGGCGCTTCGAGGACTGCGCGGCCGGGCAGGCCGGGGAAGCCGGCGAGGCCGGGCGGCCGGCCGGCTGCCCGGCGCCCGCCCGGCCGGCAGGCGGACGGCAGCGGACGGCCTCAGCGGAGTGCTGAGGCCGGGGCATTGGTCATCGCCAGGGCCAGTGCGTTGCGGTGGGTGAAGACCGGCCGCAGCCGGGTCGGGCCGTGCACCGGGTGGCGCAGCACCACCGCCGGGTAGCGGTCGGTACGGCGGCGGTCCGGGATGTCCCCGGCGATCCGGCCCAGGGCCACCGTGCCGCGTCCCGGCCCGGGCCGGTAGCGCAGCTCCCGCACGGTGTCCGGCTCGGCGGTGCGGTGACGCAGCGCCTCGGCGCAGTCCACGGAGAACTCGATCCGGTCCGGGTCGCCGTCGACGGTGCGGACCGGGATCTCCCAGCCGGGCGCGAGCACGATCCGGGGCCGGCGGCCGGGCGCACGGCCCGCCGGGGCCAGCACCCGTGCCGTGACGGTGAAGGACTTCTCCCCCGGCAGCACCTGCTCCACCTCGGCGTGGGCCGGCCGCAGCCAGGCCCGGACCGCCAGGGTGCCGTCGGCGGTGGCGTAGGGCACCCAGTGGCTCAGGCCGCGCCGGTCCACGGCCGGCGGGAGGGTGAGCAGCCGCGCGGTGTCGAGCAGCCGGACCGCCACGGGCCGGCCTGCGGGGTCCACGGGCGCGTCGGGCGGCAGCTCGCGCGGGACCAGGCAGCAGTCCCAGCGGCCTTCGCCCAGGGTGTGGCCGGCACGGGAGAGCAGGGCGGCGGGCGGCCCGCCGTCCGGGGGCTCGGTGAGCGGCACCCGCAGCGTGCCGCGGCCGTCCGGGGCGCCGCGCAGGCGGAGCAGCAGGTCGAGACCTGGCGGCGCCGGGGCGGCATCGAAGGAGAGCAGCAGCGAGCCGTCGTCGGTGACCGTGCAGCGGGCCGGCACCGGGCGGCGTGCGGGGCGGCGGGCACGTCGCAGCGACGCCAGGCCCGCGGCGCCGCGGGCGGCCAGCTCACCGGCGTCGAAGGCGGCCTCGGCGACCACGGCGGAGAGGGGCATCCGGCGGCGGGCGGCGCAGCCGCCGGGCCGCTGCCGGGCCAGGTCGTTGAGCAGCCCGGTCCAGCGCTCGGCGATGCCGGCCGGATCGTAGCGGGCGCCGGTGCGCAGCCCGGCCCGGCCCATGGCGCGGCGCTGCTCCGGGTTCTCGATCAGCTTCAGCAGGGCGTCGGCAAAGGCGTCGCTGCCGCCCTCCAGCGGCACCAGCAGCCCGTCCTCCCCCGGGGTGATGATCTCCGCCGGGCCGTAGGGGCAGTCCGTGGAGACCACCGGCACGCCGCAGCGCATGGCCTCCACGATGGTCATGCCGAAGGACTCGCCGTCCGAGGTCACGGCGGCGATGCCGGCCTTGGCCCACTCCGTCTCGATCGGCGCCACCGCGCCCATCAGCCGCACCCGGTCGCCGAGGCCCAGGGCGTCGATCCGGCGGCGCAGCCGCCCCTCGGTGCGGCCCCGGCCGTAGATGCGCAGCTCCCAGTCGGGGCGGACGGTGGCCACCTTGGCGAACGCCTCGATCAGCCGGTCGAAGCGCTTGATCGGGATCAGCCGGCCGACCGCCACCACCAGCCGGGAGTCCTCGTCCGGGCGCAGCCGCAGCGCCGGATCGGGACCGGGCACGGCATTGGGCAGGGCGGTCACGGTGGTGCCGGTCCCGGACGGCAGCGCCTCCCGCCAGGCGCGGGCGTCCGCCTCGGAGACGGTGACATAGGCGTCCAGGCCGGCGACGGCGGACAGCATCTCCTGGCGGAGTTCGGGATTGTGGGAGTCCAGAGTGCGGTGTTCCTGCCCGATCCGCAGGCAGGTGTCCCGGCCGTAGGCGTTGAGGTAGCCGACCAGCAGCGGGCGGGTGGCGATCACCGCGTCCGCGCGGGTGCGGCGCAGATACGCCGCCACCCGGCGGTCCGCCAGCCGGCTGGGCGGCACGGCGCCGCCCGCCGGGCCGGGGTCGTGGAACATGGTGCTGGCCCGCCGGCCGGAGGGGTGCGCCAGGCGCCACAGCCGGTGCCGGGCGTCGATCAGCGGCACCAGCCGGACCCGCGGGTCGAGCGGGAAGCGGGGCGTGTCGCCGCGCCGGAACACGCTGACGACCTCGACCTCGTGATGGTCGCTCAGTGCGGAGGCGAGGTTCGCCACGGCCCGGACCGTGCCGCCGATGCCGTACATGTTGTAGACCAGGAACGCGATCCTCATCTGGGGCCTCCCGGGCGGCTGCGGCAGCGTGACTGCGCGGGGACGAAACCGGCAGAAGCCATGAGCAGCCGGTAATGCGGGCACATGCGGCTCCCATCATGCCCACCGCACCCCGCCGCCGTCCCGGCGCGCCACGCGGGCGGGGCGGGACGGAACGGCGGCGGGACGGTGTGCGGGCGTGCCCCGGCTCCCGCCCCGGCCCCCGGCCGCGGCCCGGCCGGGAAGGCCGCGGGTTCAGCTGCGGCCGG